>JAKIVW010000119.1:1138-6205 GCA_022750355.1 Thermoplasmata archaeon | reverse complement strand
GCCTCATCGACCTCGCGGCCGACGAGCGCGCCCTTCGCCAGGTGATGCGGATCCAAGTCCCGGACGGCGTCAATATCGAGATCGTCCTGACCGGGTAGCGCGTGTTCGCGCCGGGCGCGGGGCGCCCCCTTGGGATCTCGGCGGGTCTCCTCGTGCTCGGGGCTCTTCTGGAGGGGGCCCGAGTTCTGCCGTTTTCCTATTCTCTCCTCGCGCTCCTGGTCCTGGGAACCGGTTTTTGGGCGTTCTTCGCCCAGTTCTTCCGGGACCCCGAGCGGACGACCGGGGACGGGATCGTCTCCCCGGCGGACGGGGTCGTTCAGGCCGTCCTCGCCGAGGGGGATCGAACGCGCATCTGCGTGTTCATGAACGTGACGGACGTCCACGTCAACCGCATGCCGGTGGACGGACGTTTCACCGCGATCAGCGACGGGGGGTCGGGGTTTCTCCCCGCGTATCGACCGGACGCCGCGCACAACGTCGCCCGGACCTACCAACTCGAGACGAGCTACGGCGCGATCGAGGTGGTCCAGATCACCGGCCTGGTCGCCCGTCGGCTCGTTTCGTTCGTTCACTCGGGAGAGTCGCTACGGCGCGGGGAGCGGTTCGGAATGATCGTACTCGGTTCCCGGGTGGACGTCCTCCTTCCGAGGGATCGAGTGACCCCGACCGTCCGCCCCGGGGATCGGGTCTGGGCCGGGCACTCGACGATCGCCCGGGAGCGCGCGTGACCGACCGTTGGAGGGTTTTTGCCAACCTGGCGACGCTCGCCAACGCCCTGCTGGGGATCGGCGCGATCCTCTACATCCTGGCCGGCAACAAACTGTGGGCGATGCTCCTCATCACGTCCGCGATCGGCTTCGACGGGCTCGACGGACTCCTCTCGCGGCGGAGCCGCTCCCCGGGCACGTCGTTCGGCCGCATCGCGGATTCGATCGCCGACGCGATCACGTTCGGCGTCGCCCCCGCCTTCCTCATCGCGGTCCACACTTCGGACCCGGGTGTCTGGCAACCGGTCGAGACGTTCGCCGTGGTCCTCGCGGCCGCGTATCTCACGGCCGCGGTCGCCCGGCTCGCCTACTTTACGATGCGGGCGTACCAGCGGTCGGACTTCCTCGGCATTCCGACGCCCCAGAGCGCGCTCGCGGTCGTGGTCGCGATCCTCTTCCACGACACCCCGGCCTTCCAATCCGCCCAACCGGTCGGTCTGTTCGTCGGGGTCGCGGTGCTCGCCCTCTGGATGGTCCTTCCGATCCCGTATCCCAAGATCCGACGCGGCTCACCGCTGCGGTGGCCGATGGTCGCGACGGCGGTCGCGGCGGGGATCTCGCTCGTGCTGTTGCAATTCCACCCGGCGATGGGGAGCTTCCTCTACACCCTCGCCCTGCTCGCCTCGTACGCGTTGCTCATCGGCGTCGCGAGCTACTATCTGCTCGGACCGTTCACCGTGAAGCGATCGAGTCCCGAGGTGTGAAACGTCCGTGGCCCGCTCCTCCGTCCCTCGGGCGAACCTCTCGCGTCGCGAGGCGCTCCTTTTCGAAGCCGGCATCAAGCTCGGGGGCCTCTTCCACCAGTACCTGGGCGTCCCGGTCTCCGCCCGCACCGCCCCCGGCCTCGCCCGAACGATCGAGCGGGCGGTGGCCCTTCAGCCGTTCGTCGCCGGCATCCGGGTCCGGATCGACCCCACCCTCGGCGGTCCGCTCGGCCGGGGTCGGTTCGCCTATCGGTACCTCATGGCCGAAATGCTGGAGGTTCGAGTTCGGCTGGTCGACCGCGACGTCGAGGTGACGGCGCGGCTCGCGCATCGCCCGGATCTTCGGTACCCGCTGATGAGCGTGGTCTCGGTACGGGCCCCGCGGAACCGACGTTCCGGACCTAGACCCGCGAACCGATCGAGACGTACGGCAGGTCCGTAGGACCGATGTACTTCGCCATCGGGCGAATGAGCCGGAGGTCCTGGTACTCTTCCAGGACGTGCGCCGTCCAGCCCGCGACCCGGCTCGCCGCGAAGACCGGCGTGAACAGGTCCGGTGGGATCCCCAACAGGGCGTAGACCGAACCGGAGTACAGGTCGACGTTCGGGTACAGGCCCTTCTCCCGATGTACGACCTCCTCGACCTTCCGCAGGAGCTCGTAGTAGTGGAGGTCGCCCTGCGCCTCCCCGATCCGTCGGGACCATTCGCGCAGGATCGTCGCCCGCGGGTCCTCGACCTTGTACACGCGGTGGCCGAACCCCATGATCCGCTCGTGACGGGAGAGCTTGGCCTTCACCACCTCCTCCACCCGGTCGGGAGTCCCGATCTCCTCCAGCATCTCCATGACCCGTTCGTTCGCTCCGCCGTGGAGCGGTCCCTTCAGGGTCCCGACCGCGCTGGTCACCGCGCTGTAGAGGTCGGAGAGGGTCGACGCCGTGACGCGGGCCGCGAACGTCGACGCGTTCAATTCGTGGTCCGCGTGGAGGATCAGCGCGACGTCGAGCACCCGGGCCTCGAGCTCGCTCGGGTCGCGGTTGAGAAGGGCGTACAGGAGATACTCCGCGTGCGACAGGTCGGGGCGGGCGGCGAGGGGAGGGAGTCCCGCGCGGCGCCGGTGGAACTGCCCGAGGATCGACGGAAGGATGGCCGTGAGACGTTGCGCTCCCCCGATCGAGCTGGGACCCGGGCGGGTCTCCTCGGGTTCGAAAAGGGCGAGCTCGCTGACGGCAGTGCGCAGGACGTCCATGGGCGTCGCGGTCGCCGGCATCGAGTCGATCCGTTCGACCATGGCCGAGGGGAGCGCCCGGAGCTCGACCAGGTGGTGTCGGAGCGTCGCCCACTGGTCGGACGTGGGGAGCCGACCGTACCAGAGCAGGTAGGCGGTCTCCTCGAAATTCGACTGGGCCGCGAGGTCCCGAATGTCGTAGCCGTCGTAGATGAGGCGGCCCTCTTTTCCGTCGATGAAACAGATGTGGGACTCGAGGGCGATGACGTCCTGCAGCCCCCGCTGGACCTCGTCCGAAGAGTTCGTCATCGATCCGCGACCGACGTCGCGAGACGGACGTCCGCTTAAGGGGTTTTGGCGGCGACGACCGCGTCGGCCGCGCGCCGGGGACCGACCGGGGGCGGGGGAGGGGGCGAATCCCTCGCGTATCGTCGGCGGGCGTAGGCGACGGAGGCGGCCGACCAGATCGGCAGCGAGGCGAGCAGCGAGCCCGCCGCGACCAGGAAGACGAGGCGGTAGCTCCCGAATTCGGCCAACCCCGCGGCGAGACCCGCACCCGCCACGGCCGCGGCGCCTCCCAAGGCACTGTTCACGCCGAGGAGGCTGCCCGCGTCGCGCCCTTCCAAGCCCCGGAACAGCATGAGGGAGCTGGCGGTGCTGTAGACGGCGATGGCCCCGCCCAGGACCCCGAAAACGATCAGGTTCTCCTCGAAGGCGCCGGTGCGCGCGACGACGTAGAACGTGAAACCCGCGGTCGCGAGGTAGCCGAGCGCGCGGACATAGGTCGCCCGCTGGACCAGTCGGTCCGACCCGAACCGGGCCACCATCCCTCCCGTGATGGGGAAGACCAGCATCTGGACGAAGTTGTTGGCGAAATTCACGAGGAAGATCGAGGAGGCGGCTAACCCGGCCGAAACGAGGTAGGGGGTGTAGGAGATGTTGTACAGGTTCGCGGACAGACTGAACAGGAACGAGGCCGCGAACACGAGCGGGAGTTCATGGTGCAACTCCTGCCGCGCCCATCTTCGGAATCGCCGGAGCGCACCGAACCGCAAGTTGGGTCGGCGGGGGAAGAACGGGATGGCGATGTGGAGCGAGGTCGAGAACCGGATCCGGGAGAACAGGCTCTCCGGGTGGCTCGCCACCTGCGCGGTCGTGAGCGGTCGCGTCGGGTCCTGGACGCCGAACCAGATGGCGACGGCGCTCACGGCGGCGAGGCCCGCGAGGACGTAGAGGAGCGAAAGGAGCGCGTCGTCGGCGAGCGTCCAGAAGTATCCGATGAGGAGTCCCAGGACCGACCCGATCATGCTCATCTCCTGGAACGATGCGAACGCGTTCGCTCGCTCGGTCTCCGTGAACTTCTCGAGGATCAACAGGTTGGAGGCGCTCGCGCCGGCCGGAGCGATGAGCCCGATGACGGTGTAGATCGCGTAGAGGGCGAGGAGGGAGTGGACCTCCCCGAGGGTGAGGTAGAGGAGACCGTATCCTCCGAAGTTGATCACGAGGAACAGTCGACGCAGCGGGTACCGGTCCGAGAGATGGCCCCAGGCGACGGAGGAGAGAATGACCGCTGTGTTGAACAGGGTCGCCGCGATCGCGACGTCCGTCCAGCTTCCGTGGAGGACGATCAAGATGAGGAGGGGAAGGACGACCCCGAACCCCGAAGTCGCGGCGTTGATGGGGACAAAACCGAGCAGCCACGGACGCGCGATCAGCCGGCGCGGCCATGTCCGCAACGAGAGGACCATCGGAGGACGGGCCGCCTAGTCGGTGGGTATTAAAATGGGGGAGAGTCGAGTGGCGGGGGCGGACCGCCGGCCGACGAACCGCTCCGGCGGGGGCGCAAAATTCTCCTCCGGACAACGCTTATAAGGGAGGGTTGTTCCTCGACTCTTTCGAGAGGCGAATTACCGCTTGGCGATCGGTTTTGTCCTAATCAGCACGGCCCCCGCCAAGGAACACGAGGTGTACACGGAGCTCCTGCGCGTGAAGGGGATCGTGGAACTTCACCCCCTGTTCGGCGAGTACGACCTCATCGCCAAGGTCGAGGCCGAGGACTTCAACGCGCTCGGGCAGCTGGTCGTGGACAAGATCCGCTCCGTCCCGGGGGTCATCGACACCAAGACGCTCACCGGCATCAAGTTCTGAAGGATCACACATGTTCGATCTAGTGGGTACAGCGGTAGACATCGGCCTCTGGCAGTTCCTGGCGATCCTGCTGCTGGTGTTCGGACTCTTCTTGATCCTCGCGGGAATCTTCACCGCCTATTTCGGCAGCGGAAAGAGCCGGACCATCGGCGTGGCGCTGTTGGTCGTGGGCCTCGTCGTCGGCGTCCTCACGGGATACCTCTACGCGTACGGCTCCTTCGG
>JAKIVW010000119.1:0-1128 GCA_022750355.1 Thermoplasmata archaeon | reverse complement strand
CCCCGCGCACCACTTGAGTGACCTGCTCCTCGCCTCGTTCTTGGTGATCCTCGCGGCGGTCATCGGCGCTCTGATCGCGATCGGGATCTTCCTGGTCGCCATCATGAAGTCCTAGGCCCGCAGCAGGCGAACCGTGCCCCCCCGTCGGACGGGGCGTCGTCGTCTTCCCGGACTGGTGACGCTCACCTCGGACCTGGGGTGGGAATACGCCGCGCAGGTGAAAGGGGCCCTCCTGAGGGCATGTCCCACCGTTCCGCTCGTGGACCTCACGCACGAACTCCCGCGGCATCGGATCTCGGAAGCGGCGTTCATCCTCCGCGCGATGGCCACGAGCTTTCCTCCGGGGACGATCCACCTCGCGGTCGTCGACCCGGGAGTCGGCGGCCATCGAGCGCCGATCGCCATCCGCTGCGGCGAGGGCTCGGTGTTGGTCGGGCCGGACAACGGGGTCCTCGCTCCTCTTGCCCTCGCGCTGGGACGTCCGGTCGCGTATCGGCTCGACCCCCACCGGATCGAACCGAGGGGTCGGGTGGGCACGACGTTCGACGGAAGGGACTTGTTCGCACCCGCCGCGGCCCGCATCGCCCGTGGGGAACCGCTCGCCCGACTCGGGACGCGGGCTCCGTTCGAGGATCGGCGCCTGCCGGAAGCCCTTCGGGCTCCCCGGACGGCAATGGGAGAGGTCGTCCATGTCGACCACTTCGGCAACCTCATCTCGAATGTCCCGAGCGAATGGATACCCCCACGGGCGACCGGGCTCACCGTCTCCGTCGGCCGACGAAAGGCCGTCCCAGTACCGTGGGTCACCTCCTACGAGTCACTCGGTCGAGGGCGCCTCGGAACGTTGGGTTCGAGTTTCGGGACCGCCGAGGTCGCCGTGGCGACGGGCCGCGCGGCGTTGCGGCTCCGGGCTCGGACCGGTACGGCGCTCACGTTCCGGTGGGGGCCGAGGGGCATCGCGTCTCCTGAGAGGGTAAATAGCGCGCCGAGCCTGCGACGCCGACGCCGGTAGCCGCCGGTCATCGGTCGTCCTCCTGCATGGCGAAGAAAGACTACTACGAAGTACTCGGGGTCCCGAAGACGGCCTCCGCGGACGAGATCAAGGGAGCGTATCGCCGGCTCGCCCGC
>JAKIVW010000118.1 GCA_022750355.1 Thermoplasmata archaeon | reverse complement strand
TGTATCCGACGACCGTGATGAGCAGGCCCGCGACCACGATGGGCCGGTAGGAGAACCGCGTCAGGAGATTGCCGCCCAGGGCCGCCCCGAAGACCAGCGGGATCACAAGGAAGTAGAGCACATCCCGCACAGTATCCGGGATGTTCCCGCCGCCGGCGAGCGTCACGTACGTGATGAACAACGTCAGGAACGTGGCGAGGGGGAAGAGGATCAACCCGACCAGGAACGTCCCCCCGCCGCACGCGGCCACGATCCGGCGGGAGAAGAGCCGCAGCGGGACGAGGGGGTCCCGAGCACGCAGGACCTCCCAGTAGACGAACCCGATGAACAGGGCCGCGGCCGCCACGAGGAGCGTGAGGACGCGTGGGTCGGTCCAGGACCAACCGCCTTCCGACACCTCGATGAGGGCGAACATGAGCGATCCGACCCATCCGACCAGGAGTCCTGCGCCCGGGATGTCGAAGCTCCCCTTCACCTCGGGCCGGATCGGTCCGAGGGCCACCAAGAGGAGGACCAGGCCCGCGATCCCGACGGGTATGTTCACGTAAAAGACCCATCGCCACTCGGTCGCGAGGGCCGCTCCGATCAGCGGTCCAGCCACCGTCGCGATCCCGAACACCCCGGAGAGCAACCCGGTCACGCGGGCGCGTGTCTCGGGCGGGAAGATCACCGCGACGATGGAAAGGCCGACTGGGAAAAAGTCTCCGCTGCCGAATCCTTGGACCGCCCGGAAGAGCACGAGCTCGTTGAACGTCTGGCTGATCCCGGAAAGGATCGATCCTCCGATGAAGATGATCAGGCCCGCGATCAGCACCTTCTTCCGGTCGTAGAGATCGGAAAGCTTTCCGAAGATTGGGATCGCGACGGTCGATGTGATCAGGTAGGCGCTGATGACGAACGTCTCGCCGCCCGTCGGCGCTTTCAGGCCGGCGAGGATGTTGGGGAGCGCGGTCAGGACCACGAAGTTGTCGAGCGCCCCCATCAGGAGGCAAAGCAGGATCCCGAGCACCACCGCGGCCGCAAGGGTTGGTCGCCGGAGCCCGGTCCGTGCCTCTCGATGAGCGTCCGTCTCGGAAGAAGGGTGGGCGGAAGGGATCGAGGAAGCGGCCGTGGAGGAGGTCATGGTCGAAGCACCGTCGCGTGTCTACTCGTCTGCCGGACGGACTCCGGCCTTCCTCGTCGGAGGAGGGAACGGAGGCGTATCGAACTGCTTCCACGGGGTCGGGGCAACTTCGCCACGGGTCTTTCGTTCGTCAGAGAAATCTCACCAACGGTCCCACCGAAGCGGCGGGAGCCCGGGTCGGCCGAATCGGCCGAGCATAAGAGTCCGCCTGTCCCGGTTACATCGACCTCATCCTTCCCTTCCGAAAGCAGGTTCCTCCAATCCGGAGTGCGGAGCACGAGGCCTTCGACCAGTCCCGACCTCGTGAAGGTCTGCTCGCCGGCCCTCGACGGCCGGGTCGTGTAGCGCGGTGGGGCCGTGACCCTGTGCGTGTGAGCGAGGAGACCTCTTCGCGTGGCTCGGGCGCGGCTCGGGGCGCGTTTCGAAAACCGCGTCCATGGGAACCTTCTTCCCATGGGGAGCCGCTGATTTTCAAGTGTGACGTTCCGTTCCTCCGGTCCCGCGGAGTGGTCGCGTCCTCTGGTCGCGATCATCCTCGGAGTGATCCTCGCCACCACCGCCGTCGGGGCGGGGTTCGTTCTCAGCCGGCTCGGTTCTTCCTCTACGAGTGGCGTCGGGGCCCCGTCCTGCCTTCGGGCCAACGATCAGGTCGCCGACCCGTCCGCGCCGCACGGGGAGTTCATTCTTGACCCCCCGACCAACCTACACAATGAATTCTACACGGACGTGCAGACCTATCTCCTCAACAACCCGGTGGTCTGTGGCGCCGATTTCTGGGTACCGTGGTCCAATGTCGAGACCGGTACGGTGGCCCAGCCGCTCATCAATTTCAGCTCGGTCGATTCCGGCGCAGCCCCGTGGATCGCCGCGGGGAAGGTCGTGAACCTGATCTTCCAAATAGTCGGAACGGGACCGCAGACCCAGTACCTCCCGAGCTCGGTCGAAGCGGCCGTGCCGACGTTCCAGTGCAACGGCTCGGCGGTGACTCCGGTCGAGTGGAATGCGACATTCGAGGCCGCCTACCAAGCGTTCGTCACCGCGGCGGTCCACCATTACGACAACCGGCCCGGTTTCGGGTACCTCCGGTTCGGGTTCGGGTTCTCGGGCGAGGTCTTCCCGGTCGAGAACCTGAATTCCCCCAGCTGCCAGAAGGCGCTCGCGGCGGTCGGATTCTCCATCCCCATCTGGAACAACTACGTGACCGGCATGATCTCCTTCGAGCATGGCCTGGACTCGAAGGTCCAGCTCATGATCGCGCCTGCCCCGATCCAGTGGGCGGGCGCGAACAACGTCACCTCCGTCGCCTCGGCGGCAGCGGCGGCCGACGGCATCGGCATCGGGAACGAAGGGTTCGAGGTCAACGACACCACCGTGGTCGAGCCCGACGGAGTGGGGTGCGGCGGACACGGATGGTGCCAGCAGTTCTGGAGGTACTCGGGCGTCATCCCGCTCGAGCTTCAGACCCTCTCCGTCACGTCCCCCGACGGCGCGGGGCCGGTTGGTTCGCTCGTGACCTTGCTACCGTTCGGGGTCAGTCAGCACGCCCAAATCTTCGAGTTGCACCTGGCCGACTGGTTGGTCGCCTTCGACCCCAATTACCCGGGGTACGTGCTGTATCACGCGGCGTACGCCCAGGCCCTCACGCAAACGGCCGAGGTCGTCGGCATGAGCGGGTGAGGCGGCCCGCGGTACGCCGCCCTTAGGGGAATGAGCGCATGCCGGTCGCCGGCCCGCCCAGTTTCGCACGCGTGGTGTGGGCCGCGATGAAGAGGAGGACCGCCCCCGCGACACTGAGCAGGGGGATGAGGAGCAGGACAGTTCCGATCTTGAACGAGCTTTCCTGGTAGCGTTCTCCCAGGCGCCACAGCCCGATGAGACAGCCGATATAGCCAATGATGACGAGGATCGACCCCGGGAGCAGGATCAACTCCCCGAGCGCGAGGGTCGCGAGACCCTGACAGTTTCCCGTGAAGCCGCCGGTCGCGTTCAGCGTACAATTCCCGAGATGCTGCAGGGTGACCAGGACGACGATCAGCCCGACCCCCGCGAGGGCGGCCCCGGCCAGGAGGACCCAGACGAGTTTGCTCGGCGTTGAAAACCGGGCGTCGATCGGCGCCAGTCGGTGGAACGCCCCCCGGAGGAGGAGGATGTTCACGACGGCGAGGGCACCGCTGACGAGCAGGAGGGCGTAGAACGCCGCCCCGAAGTGGAAGGTCGCGCTCAGGGTGGTGTGGTCGTTGGGCGCGAAATTCGAGTTCGGGAGCAGGAAGACGAGCAACCCCACCGCACTGCTGGCCAGGATCATCAGCGCTGCCCAGCGCAGGTACGAGAGCGCCTCCATGTCCGACGTTCGGGTGGCCTCTGACGGAGCCGGGGGTCCCGTAGGGACGCCTGGAATGGCAGGCTGACCGGGGTAACCGTACAGAGGGGGAACGGGCGTGGCAATCCCCTCACCGCGCTGTCCAACGGAGACCGCCGCGGAATAGACCCCCGGAGCGGAGGTCGGAAGACTGGACCCCACGGGAGCCGACGAGCCGAGCGTGGTCCCGCAGAACGGACAGAAGCCGGCCCCGACCGGGGCGAGACCCCCACATCGTCCGCAGGGAACGGTGGCCATCGGCCCTTCACCGGGCCGGGAGTATTAATCGAGTGGTTCGCGGAGCGGTCGTCCCCTACCGCCCTGCTTACGGCGGTCCGGACGTTCCATCACCGAGTCTCCCGAGGGAGGACAGTTCGTCCCGTGTCGGCGAGCTCATGCGCGAGTTGACCGACCGCCGCACGCAGGATACGGACCGAACGACCGAGTTCGCGCTCCGAGACCCATTCGCGCGCGGTGTGATCCAGATGCGGGTCGCCCGGACCGTATGCCGCACCGGCTACCCGCCAAGCGGGCGCGACCAGGTTGAGGTCCGAGGTTCCCGACTTCCGCCATAGGGTGGGGAGCCCCCCCTCCGTCCGGACCGCCTGCTCGAGGGCGCGAATGACCGGATTGGTCCGGTCCACCTCGATCGGCTCGATCCGGACGAACGGTCGGACGAGGGGATCGCCGGGTTCGCTGGGGAGCGCCCGAAGGACTTCGGCGGTCGTCCGCCGGGGAGGAATGCGGAGGTCGAGGGTCACTACCGCCCATTCTGCGTCGTCGCCGCCGGTCGTGACCCCGACCACCTTGAGGGTCAGGGAGCGAAAGGGAGAGGCTCCGGGCGTCATCATCGGGAGCGCGCGGACGCTCTCGACCCACCGGAGCGCCGTATCGGCTACGGTCGGCTGGGGCGACGAGTAGTGGGTCCGTTGTCCGCGAAATCGAGCGGTGAGACGAAGGTCCCCCTTGTACCCGATGGTGATGCCATCCCACCGGCTCGGCTCGCCGGCGATCACCGCGTCAGGGCCGCGACGACCGGCCAGGTGGCGGGCCCCGGGACTCGCCGCTTCCTCGCCCACCGCCCCGATGACCTCGAAGGTCCCGGGCCCGTCGAACGTCGCGCCGGCCAAGAGCGCCGCGGCCAACGGACCTTTCGCATCGACCGCGCCTCGACCGTACACTCGGCCTCCCCGTCGGTAGACCGGTCGCCGCCCGGAGACCGTGTCGATGTGTCCGAGGTAGACGATGCGGGGTGATCCCCGACCTCGGCGGGCGATTCCGTTTCCGGCCGCATCGACCCGCCCGACATATCCGAGGTCACGGGCGAGCCGGACGAACTCGCAGACGGCCGGTCCTTCCGAACCACTCGGACTGTACCGCCGCAGCAGTCGCAGCAACGCTGTCGCTTCATCCACGGCCGACCACCTCCTCGATCGCCTCGAGGCCGGCCCGGAAGTCGTCCTCATCGATCACGAGCGGCGGAAGGAGCCGCAACACGGTCGCGCCCGCCGGTAGGGCGAGGAACCCTCGCTCTTCGAGCCGGACGAGATACGGCGTGACCCGCTCCCGGAGTTCGAGGCCGATCAGCAGACCCAGCCCCCGGACCTCCCGCACTCGTTCCGGCGGCAAATGGCGGAGCCGGTCCATCGCGTACTCCCCGAGGCGCTCGGCTCGCTCCCAGAGTCGTTCCCGGATCGTAACGTCCAGGGCGGCGATCCCGGCCGCACAGGCCAACGGGTTGCCGCCGAAGGTGGAGTGATGGCTTCCCCGGAATCGGGTCCGAACCTCCTCCGTCGTGACCGTCGCCCCGATCGGCATCCCGCCCGCGAGCGATTTGGCGAGAATGAGAAGGTCCGGGAGGACTCCCCAGCGCTCGAAGGCGAACAATCGGCCCGTCCGACCCATGCCCGTCTGGACCTCGTCGAACCCGAGGAGGGCGCCAGCGGCGCTGGTCCGAGCCCGAGCGGCGGCCAAGAACTCCGGGGTCGCCACATGGACCCCTCCTTCGCCCTGGACCGGTTCGAGCAGCACGAGCGCCGTCGTCTCATCGACAGCGGCGGTGAGCGCGGCGACGTCGTTGAACGGAACGTGGACGAATCCCGGGACGAGCGGCTCGAACGGCTCGCGGAACTCCTTCCGCCAGGTCGCGCTGAGCGCCCCGTAGGTCCGGCCATGGAACCCGCGCATCGCGGCGACGACCTTGGGGCGCCCGGTCGCGGCGCGGGCGAACTTGATGGCCGCTTCCACCGCCTCGGTGCCCGAATTCGAGAGGAATACCCGGTTCAACGAGGGGGGAAGCTGACCGACGAGCCGCTCGAGGAACTGGGTCCGCGCAGGTAGATCGTACCCCGAGCCGAGGTAGAGCAGCTCCGCGGCCTGTTGCTGCAAGGCCCGGACGACGTCGGGGTGAGAGCACCCGAGGTTCCCTACCCCGTGCGAAGCCCCCAGGTCCACGTACCGCCGACCGGCCGCGTCCCAGAACGAGGCGCCGTGCCCCCGCACGAGGACGGGGCCGGTCCGAGCCGGCCGAAAGAACGAGAGATCGCCGCTCACTGGAATACCGTTCCCCCCCCCGAGAGAGCGCGCGCGACCGGGTCCTTGCCCTGGGACGACGCGATGACTACGGAGGCAACTCCTCCCGTGAGCGCGTCGCGAGCGGCCAGGACCTTCTTTTTCATCCGGCCGCCCGCGCATGACAGCACGGTGTCGATCTCGGTCCGCGCCACTCGGGAGATGAGCGACGCCGGGTCCTCGGGGTCG
>JAKIVW010000117.1 GCA_022750355.1 Thermoplasmata archaeon | reverse complement strand
AGGTCGGAGACCGTGAGCGTGCCGTCTCCGCCCTGGCCGCCGATCATCACGCTGACGTCGGTGAGTCGCGGGGGAGTTCGTTCCGCGCCCGAGCCGGAAACATCCGGGATGGGCGTGGTTTTCGCTGCGGGAGTGGTCATGGAGTTCCTCGGTTGGCCGTCGAAATCGACGTACGGTGCAATTCAGCACCGGACGGTATTTAAGTACTGACGCCACGCCGGTGTTACCACGTAGTCTCCGGCGAACTTCGGCGGCCGGCACGCGACAAAGGTTAATTCGAGCCGACGGGTGGAAGCGGTAATGGTCGAGCCTCGGCTCGTAGAGGACTACCACTCCTCGACAGCTTCGGAGCGGCATATCCCCGAACATCCGATTTTTTGGGATGAGACCCTTCGAGACGGGGAGCAGACTCCGGGGGTCCATTTTTCGCCGGAGGAGAAGCTCCGGATCGCCGAGGTCCTCTCGGATATCGGCATCCCCATCCTCAATGCGGGGATCCCCGTCGTCTCCGAAAAGGAGGCGAGGTCCGTGGAACTCCTCGCCCATGCCGGCCTCAAGGCGAAGGTGCTCGCCGCAGCTCGCACGGTCCCGGCCGATGTGGACGCCGTGATCGCGAGCGGCGCCACGCACATCGCGATCTTCGTGGCCGCGAGCAACGTCCACCTCCAGTACAAGCTCAAGATGACGCAGGACGAAGTGCTCGCCGCCAGCCTGAAAACGGTCCGTCAGGCGAAGGCGGCCGGCTTGCATGTCGCCTTCGTGACCGAGGACACCGTCCGCGCCCCGTTCGACTTCGTCGAGCGGCTCTACCGCGAAGTGCAGGAGGCGGGGGCCGACCGCCTGGTCGTCTCCGACACCGTCGGGATCATGACCCCTCTCACGTTCCGGTGGTATCTTCAGGAGTTCCGTCGTAGGGTCCAGCCGAAGGACCTCTCGGTGCACTGCCACAACGATTTCGGTCTGGCGACCGCCAACACCCTGACCGCGCTCGAGTGCGGCGTCATCGCTCCCCACGTCTGCGTGAACGGGCTGGGGGAGCGGGCGGGGAACGCCTCGTTGGAAGAGGTCGTACTCTGTCTGGAGTCACTGTATGGCATTCGAACCGGGATCAAGACCGAACGCCTGTACGAACTGTCTCAGCTCGTAGAGGAGATCTCCGGCGTACCTATCGCGGCCAACAAAGCCCTCGTGGGATACAACGCCTTCTCGCACGAGGCCGGCATTCACACGCACGGCATTCTCGCGCACACGCTCACGTACGAACCGTTGCAGCCGCAGGTCGTGGGCCGTGAGCGCCAGATGATCCTGGGCAAGCACACCGGTAAGGCGGCCCTGGTCGAGAAACTGAAGGAGCGGGGCATTACCGCGAGCGAACCGCTGCTGACCGACCTGTTGCAACGCGTGAAAACCGAGACCGAAGCTCGCTCCAAATCGGACCTTCGGCACTTCTTGAAGGAGTACCGACGCCTTTTCGAACACCCCGGCCTGACCGATGTCGAGTTCTGGACGATGGTCGATAGCCTGGGGATCCGCGCGGTGGCCCAATGAGCGCCTCCAACGGTCACGGCATGACGTTGGCGGAGAAGATCCTCGCTCGGGCGGGGGGCTTGGACCACGTCGTTCCCGGGCAGATCGTGGAGGGGAATGTCGACCTCGCGATGATGCACGAGCAGGGCGCCCAGACGGTACTCCCGTTCCACCAGATGGGCGCCGAGACGGTCTGGGATCCGGACCGGGTCGTGATCGCGATCGACCACTGGGTGCCGGCGTCCACGGAAGGGGCGGCCATCCTTCATCGCATTCTCCGCAAATTTGCGGCGGAAACTCACCTCCCCCACTTCTACGACGTCGGGAACCACGGGATCTGCCACCAGATCCTCGCCGAGAACGGTTGGGTCGTCCCGGGCGACCTCGCGGTGGGAACGGACTCGCACACCAACATGCTGGGGGCCATGGGGGCGGTCGCGGCGGGGATCGGGCCGACCGAGATGGCGGCCGTCCTCGCGCTCGGCCAGCTCTGGTTGAAGGTTCCCCCGACGCTGCACATCCGGGTCCGCGGTCGGTTCGGCCGCGGGGTCACGGCGAAGGACCTGATCCTCCGAATTCTCGGCGAGGTCAAGACCACCGGCGCGACGTACAAGGCGGTCGAGTTCTCCGGCCCGACCATCGAGGCGCTCTCGATGCCCGAGCGGTTCACGATCTGCAACATGACGACGGAGATGGGGGCGAAGGCGGGCATGGTCGCGCCCGACGAGAAAACCTTCGATTACCTCCGACCCATCGCGAAGCACTCGATGCACCCGCTGCGCGCCGACGCGGACGCGGCCTACGAGCGGACGATCGACATCGACGTGAGCGACATGCCGCCCATGGTCGCGTGTCCCTACTCCCCCGACAACGTTCGCCCGCTCCCCGAGGTCGTCCTCGAGCACGTGAAGGTCGATCAGGTGTTCCTGGGTTCCTGCACCAACGCCCGGATCGAGGACCTTCGGGAAGGGGCGGCGATGATGAAGGGCAACAAAGTCGCCCCCGGAGTTCGGTTCATCGTCTCTCCGGCGTCCACGAAGATCTACCAGCAGTGCCTGGAGGAGGGGATCATCGAGACCTTCACCAAAGCCGGAGCGGTCTTCACCAATTCGAGCTGCTCCGCGTGCTTCGGCGGGAACATGGGGATCCTCGCGCCGGACGAGGTCTGCGCTTCCTCGTCGAACCGGAACTTCCCGGGACGAATGGGAGCGAAGGAAGCCCGGATCTACCTGCTCTCCCCCGCCGCGACGGTCGCCGCCGCGATCCGCGGCGAGCTCACCGACCCGCGGGACCTGATGTAGGAGCTCCGGTGAAGGACGTCATCGAGGGCCGGGTCTGGGTGCTGGGAGCCGACGTCGACACCGACCAGATCATCTCCGGAAAGCATCTCACCATCATCGACCCGAACGAGCTCAAGAAGCACGTCTTCGAGATCGCGCTCCCCGAGTTCGCCACGGAAGCCCGGGAGGGCGACATCATCGTGGCGGACGAGAATTTTGCGTGCGGGTCGAGCCGCGAGCACGCCCCCCAAGCGATGCGCGCCATCGGAGTCGGGGCGGTCGTCGCGGATTCGTTCGCCCGTATCTTCTACCGGAACGCGATCAACCTCGGGATCCCCACGATCGAGGTCCGGGGGGTTCGCAAGATCTTCGAGAAGGGCGACACCGCCCGTATCGAAATGCGCGCCGGGAAGATCACGAACCTCCGGACCGGAGCCTTCGTGACGTTTCCGCCCCTCCCCGCGCATCTCCTCGAACTGTTGGAGGTCGGTGGGCTCGTGGAGAAGGTCCGCGTCGAGCTCGCCCGCCGAAAAGCGGTCGCGGGAGCGGCATGAAGGACGCGGGCTACGAGATCGCTCTCTTCCCGGGGGACGGGACGGGTCCGGAGGTGTTGCGCGAGGGCCGGAAAGTGCTCGACGCCCTCTCGGAGGGCGCTCCGGCCCCTTGGCATCTGACGGAGTATCCCGGCGGGGGACAGTACTATCTCAAGACCGGGCGCGAGTGGGAACCGGAGGCCGAAGCCGCTTCGCGTTCCGCCGACGCGATCCTGCTCGGAGCGGTGGGCTGGCCGGGCGCCACCCTCGCCAACGGCGACCTCGCCGGACGCGCCCTCGTATTGGGGCTCCGCGAGGGACTCGACCTGTTCGCGAATGTGCGCCCCTGTCGGCTCTACCCGGGGGTGCTCCACAGGATCAGCGGGACGTATCGGCAGGTCTGGTCGCCCCAATACGTCGACATGGTGATCGTTCGGGAGAACACAGAGGACCTGTACACGCCGGCGCGCGGACGACTCCGCCGGGGGGGAGAGACGGAGGTGGCCGTCGATACCCGGATTATCACCCGGAAGGGGTCGGAACGGGTCATTCGGTATGCGTTCGAACTCGCCCGCGCCCGCCCCCGGGGAGCCCCGGCGGACGGCGTCAAGCGGGTCACCTGCATCGACAAGTCGAACGTCATGGAAGGCTGCCGATTCTTCCGCGAAACATTTGACCGCGTCGCAAAGGAATACTCCGAGATCGAGCGGGATTACGCCTACGTGGATGCGTTCACCCAGTGGCTCGTCCGAAACCCGGAACGGTACAATGTCGCGGTCACGACGAACATGATGGGGGACATCGTCACCGACCTCGCCTCGGTCCTGCAGGGCGGCATGGGGTTCGCCTCGGGCGGCAACATCGGCGCGGACCACGCCATGTTCGAACCGGTCCACGGTTCCGCCCCCAAATATGCCGGCAAGAACCAGGTGAACCCGTTCGCCACGTTCTTCGCGGTCGAGCAGATGCTCCGCTGGCTCGGAGACCGCCACCACGATCCACGGCTGCTGGGCCAAGCCGATCGTCTCGAACGGTCGCTCGCGGCGGTCCTCGCTCAAACGGGGTCGGGGACGTACGATCAGGGCGGTACGGCGGCGACCTCCGAAGCGGGGGACCGCGTGGCCGCCGCGATCCGGGCGGTGGCCGCATGAACGTCCGGGACGTGGCGCTGGTCGGCGGGACGACCACCAAGTTCGGGGTTCGCCCGTCGACCTGGGCCGAACTCGCCCAGGAGGTCGGCGCAGCCCTGTTCCGGGAGATGCCGGAACTTCGCGCCGAGGACGTCGACTCGCTGTTCCTGGGGGCCGCCGAGCCCGAGCGCTTCGCCTTCCAATCGCACGTCGCGCCGTTCGCCGCCGAGCAGATGGGACTCCGGCCCCACCGGATCATCCAACGGACCGAGCTCGCCTGCGCGTCCGGTCAGTCGGCGATCCGTTCGGCGTACGCGGCCATCGCGTCGGGTCTTTCGGATGTCGCGGTCGCGGTGGGAGTCGAGAAGATGAACTTACCCTCGATGGCCGAGGCCAACTCCTCGATGGCGTGCGTGATGGACCGCGCCTGGGACGGGCCGCACGGGGCTACGGCACCGCCGTTCTTCGCGATGGTCGCGCAGCGTCATCAGCTCGAGTACGGAACGACCGACGAACAGATGGCCGCGGTCTCGGAGAAGAACCATCGGTTCGCCAATACGAACCCGGAGGCCCAGTTCTACGAGAAGAAGTTCCCCCGGGACAAACTCCTCCGCCTGCCGGTCGTGGCACCTCCGCTGCGGCTGGGAGACTGTTCGTCGATGACGGATGGGGCGGCCGCGGTCGTTCTGGTCGCGGCGGAGCTGGCGGCGAAGTACACCGACTCTCCCGCCTGGGTGCGCGGGACGGGTCAGTACTCCAACTTCCACAACCTGGCCAACGCAGGGTCCCTCACCGAATGGACCGGCCTCCGACATGCGGCCCGCGAAGCGTTCGACCGGGCCGGCGTCGACGCCGATACGATCGATTTCGCGGAGGTCCACGATTGCTTCACGATCTCCGAGATCATCGAATACGAGATGTTCGGTTGGGCGGCGACCGGGAAGGGCGGTCAATTTGCGGCCGATGGGCAGGGAGACATCGGGGGGAAGGTCGTCGTGAATCCCCGAGGGGGATTGCTCGGCTGCGGCCATCCGCTCGGGGCGACGGGGATCGCGCAAGCCGTCGAGGTTTACCGGCAGTTCGCGGGGAAGGTCCCCGCCGCCCGCGCGGTGCCGAACCCGGAGTGGGCCCTCGTCCACAACCTCTCGGGAAGTGCCAACGTCCATTCCGTCATGATCTACCAAGGCGGGCGGGCGTCGTGAGCGCCGAAACCCGTCCCCGGCGTCCGGTCCCTTCGGCGGCGCCGCCAACTTCGGACTCCGGGTCGGTGACGCCTTCCCTCCCCACTCCGGTCCCACCCCGGGAGAAGCGGCCGTTCCTGCTCGACTTCTTCCCTCTCGAGACCGCGGACCAGACCCGGCTCTCCCACTTCTTCGAGCGATTGAAGGAGGGCATCGTCTCGACGACCCGTTGCCCGAAGGACAACCTCCTCCTGTGGCCGCCCCGGACCGCGTGTCCCCAGTGCCACGGAGAAACGCTCGAGTGGGTCGACCTCCCCGAGCGCGGTCATCTGTACGCGTTCAGTGCGGTCCTCGGGGGCGCCCCGCTCGGGATGGAGAGCGAGGTTCCGTTCGCGGTGGGGCTCGTCGACCTCGAAGGCGCACCGCTCCGCCTGTTCGGGCGGATCGAAGGCCGGCCCTGGACCGAGCTCCACATCGGCCAGCCGGTCCGCCTCGAGTCGTACGAGATCGGAGACGGTCGCTGGTTCTACCGGTTCCGTACCGAAATCTGAATTTCGACCCCATCGGGGCTGGCTCCGGGCCGTCCGGATTTTCCCACGGGCGAGGCTATTTATACACCCCCTCGGTCTCGCGCGCCGCCGGTTCGAGGAGA
>JAKIVW010000222.1 GCA_022750355.1 Thermoplasmata archaeon | reverse complement strand
GCGGCGTGGTTCTATGCGCGGTTCGGGATCACGGAGGGGCAGTTCCGAGACGGAGTCCCGGGGTCCGATGTGGCGCCGCCCACCCTCGAGAGGCCCGACTAGAAAGAGCGCCTCAGCCTGCTGCCGTATTCGGGGAGCAGAGTCTGAGTAGAACCTGGGCTGCCGCGAGTGCGCCGACGAACGACTCCAGTTCTGGCGGGTAACCGTCAACCATGATTGAGCTCCCGTGGCCTCGGAATCTCGCGACCTCCTTGCCTTCTCGTTGTAGGCGGGAGAGGAGTTTCACAAACCTGAATGATTGCTTATGCCAGATGAAGTCGCGGGAAGACTGGTGGTGAGGTATGCTGACGGAGTCGCCCCCGAGTTCGAGAAAGATCTCAAATTCGGCAAGGGCCGTGACCCGGATTGCACCAACGGTCGGGCTCACACCGTCCCCCGTTCGAACGATCCAACGCTGCCTCCACGGCGGATGCCGCACTCGGTTCCAAAATCCTGTCGGAGGGTGCTCCGGCTCGACCGTCCAAGTTTGTGAACCACCGCTCACGCGGATTCGCGGGTTCCACCAGTCGGGCGATGCGCTGATCATTATTCGAACCGCTGGACTGGCCCCGCGGTGATGCGGACCACTCGACGCTCGGATACGGTCCCGCGGAGGCCCTCAATTTTGTCGATGACTTGGAGTTTATGCGCCGCAGCCTGAGCCAGAATCAGCTGGTAACACTCGAACGGAATGTCCGTCAGCACCCTTGGGCCAGATCCCATCCCGGATCCCGTGCCACAGAAGAAGCGGAAAGTGGGGCCTGACCTCGGGGGGTTCCTAGCTTGGTTCACCGCGGCCGACGTCTCGATGATGCGGGCACCAAAGAGAGGACTGCTCCAAGGAAGCGTGACTTCTGGGCTGGGTACGAGATGCGCGGCAATCCCGGAGGGGCCGATCGAGATCCAGTCGACGCCTCGCCCAACTCCCCGGATGAGGACAGCGAGCGTGGCTCCGAGCACGACTAAGACCGCACCATAGGCGATCCCGATGGTATGCGAGTCGAGGATCCCTGCGGCAATCGAGTACACCCCCAATCCAATGATGAACGCGTAGACGCCCATGCGAAACAGGACCGGGAATCGCATCCTGGCCTTGTACGCCCGATACTCTGCTGAAAGGTCGAACTTCACGACGCGCTGAAGAGGCACCTCGGCCGGAAAGGCCCCTACGGGTCCGAGAGCGCTCGAAACGGGAGCCAACGGACTCGTGTAGTCTGATTGAGGAAGGGGAAGGCCAGGTCCCGACCCCCACGCGGCTTCCGGCAACGGCGGGGAGATCTTGCGAAGAGCCTCGCGACGGCTGAGTATGATCAGGCCGGCACCGCCCCCGATGATGAGGGCGAACGCTGGAATCGCGAGGTAGAAGAGACCGTATGGGCGCCCGAACACCGAGAGAAGGACCAGGCCAATCCCGATGTACGATAGCACCCCCAAAAGTCGCCCCTGACCCTTCGCCTCCATCGGAGCGGGGACCACCTTCCCTC
>JAKIVW010000116.1 GCA_022750355.1 Thermoplasmata archaeon | reverse complement strand
AGGCCCAGTTCCGGGTGCGGCCCGGAGGTGGATTCCGAATGTTGTATCTCCCGGCGCTCCCGCCCATTCCGCGCGAACAGCTGTAAGAACGCGCCTGGGGGTGGGCGAGCCCTCGCCCACCTCCCTTCTCTACCCGGCCTGGACACTCCCACTTGCCTTCTCGCCCGCGGACGCTGTCGTCACCACGAGGGCGAACCGCTTGGCCACCTCGGGAAGTTGTTCTTTCAACGTTTCCTCCAGCCACTCCAACCCAAGTTCCTCGGCGAGCCCCACGGCGGTGGCGAAGTGCTCCAGCGAGGCCGCGAAGTCCTTCTTGTGGTCGTAGGCTTCGGCCAGATACCCGTGACCGATCGCCAGGGAGTCCGACCGAGGGAGCCGACCTAGGATCTCTACGCTCCGCTCTCCGTGGGAAATGGAGTCCTGGAGGAACGCAGGTTCGCCCGTCAGGTCCGCCTTTCGAAGCTCCGTAGAACAGAGGAGTCCCAGGGTGTGGCCCAGGACCAGGTCGTTCCCGAGCCGTTCCGCGAGTGGAATGGCCTGCTTGGCGTAGTTTGCGGCCTCGTCCAGGCGGTCACCGGAAATCGCGAGTGCGGAGAGGCCGCTGAGCGCGTAGGCGAGTTGGTTGACGTAACCCAACGACTCCGCCTCGGAACGGATGGAATGCATTTCGGTTTCGGCGAGGTCGGATCGGCCGGTCACGGAGTACGCCCGGGATCGGACCAGGAGCAGGTTGAACACGATGTCCACCCGACCTTCGGCCCGGGCCTCCGGGAGTGCGTTCGCGATCACTTGGAGGGTTTGTTCGTGTTGCCGCCCGTACAGCTCCGACAAGCTGGTCCATGCCGCGATCGCTTCCAGGGAGAGGTCGGTAATCCGGTTCCTCCGGGCGTACTCGAAAGCGGCTTGGTACAGGGGCTCTGCCTCCCGCCTCTCGCCCCTGGCCTCGGCCATCCGAGCCTCGGTGAGGAGGAAAAACGCCTGGAGGCGGCGATTCAAGGGACCAATCTTCTTGGCGCGCTCCAATTCAATGGCCGCCTCGGGGACTTGTCGGAGCCGGATGAGCAAGTCCACGATGGACAGCAAACATTGACAGGTGGCGCCCGGATCGTTGTCTGCTTCGTCGATCGCGCGCCGCAACGAAGCGACCGCCTCTGCGTAGTTTGAGTGCTGACGCAGGAGCTTGATCTCGACCGTGAGCGCCCGTAGCCTCGCAGGGCCCCGGGGGAGCACGGTGCCCAAGTGCCTAAGGGCCCCCCGAAGCGCTTCCGAATATCCGAGTCCGAGGAGCACCTTGTCCTGCTGGGTGAGTAGCTGCAAGGCGGGTTTCATCGCCTCACCGTCAACCAAATGGAGGAACCGTTGGCGTACCGAGTCGGGACGGTGACTTCGCGCGTAGTAGGAAGCCAACCGAATGTGAGCGGCGGCCTCCTCGCTGGGCCTCACCTGATTCAGGATCGCGGAGCGAACCACCTGCAGAATCTCGATCTGTCCTTGCAAGGTTCGATGCAGGAGCCCCATCCGCGTCAGTTCCAGAACTCGTTGCGGATTCAGGACCTCCCCCTCCGTTACGAAGCTGAGAGGCAGCGGCTCGTTCGCGATGGCCATCGGCAGGAGCGCCCGGAATTCTGCCGGCGGCAGTTGGCGCAGGATACCGGCAGGAAGGGCGGAGACGGGCCCGGAAACCTCTGGGTTCTGCACTGCCAGCATCAGCAGGAGCGGCGATCCCAGGGTAGACTGGTAGACTGTTTCGAACCGGTCCGATAGCCCCCCGCTCCGATCCGTCAGTTCGTGGGCCGAAGCTCGGTCCAAACCTCCTATGCTGATCCGTTCGGTGGGGAGGTCCGGGATCTCGAAAATGGGGGCCTCCTGGGAGACGAAATAGAGCCGGTGGCCCGGGGTTTGCATCAAACCCCCGGTGAAGTCTCGAAGGAATCGCCGGAGTTCAACGGCGGCGAGATGCGCGTCGTCCACAACCGCCACGAGCTGTCGATTAGCCAGGGTACGGGAGGCAAGGTCGGCGACTTCCTTGGCCGTAGGAGGCCTGGGAAGCTGGGAATAATACGCCAGTTGCTGGGCCCCCAGCGCCTGAAGCGAGTGGGAAAGCGCGGTCACGAATTGACGGGGGGTGCTCCCCGCGCGGACGGTGAACCAAAAGGGCAACCGACCGCGTCGTGTTTCCCTCAAGTGGCGGCTCACCAACGCCGATTTCCCCATACCGGGGGGGCCATCGATGAAAACCACCGCCCCGGGGGCCCCTCGGACGGCCTGCGCAAGCTGGGCGAGTTCCTCCCTCCTTCCCAGGAACGGGTGGGGGGGCGCCGGGATCTCACCCGATAGGATCGGGACCTCCTTGGTCTCCCGTTTCAATCGGGCCCGGCCCTCCTCGGTGAGCCGGTAGGTGATCTGTTTACGGATCCCGTCCCGTACCAACCGGCGTTGGGCCCCGAGGAGCCCCTCCGTGACCAACGCCTCCAAAGGGCGCGACATCGAGCAGGGGTGGTACCCCATCGCCCGGGCCAGCTCCTTTTGACTGATCCCGAAGGGGGACTCATCCGGCGGTGCGTGGGTCTGAACATAGTCGAGAATCTCGATAGGGAGGAAGGTCTGGGCGCCCACTGAAAAGTCCTAGGTGCCCCCGACTACTTAGAGTTATTTTGTACAAAATAGCTCCCGAGGTTTATATGTCGGATTCGCCCCATCTTACTTTGCAATGAGTCGCTCGCGAGAAAGCGGGGCCTATCTCGGAGGCATCGGAACGATGCTCGGGGACACCCGCGCATGCACGGTCTGCGGAGGGGTTCACGAGACCCACCCCTACGGTCTGCAGCACCGTGGAGCTCGCCAGTGCCCCCTCGTGGTTCAAGATGAATTCGCCGTGGTCAGCCTGACCGACGGACGCCTCCAGATCGATGACGGCTCGGAACCGGAGCCCGGCATGCCGCTCCGCACCCCCCTCCCGCTCTCGCTGGGGGGCCTGCCACTCCCTCCGCGTGACTCCGACTCCCGCTCGGGCCGCCACATGGAAGTCCCCTGGCTCCCCCCGCCCGACCTCTCCGAGGTGGCGTAATGCTGCGCGGCAACCGATCGGGCGATTCGGGCCCTTCCGGCGAGTCGTTCCGCGACACGGCTCGGAGCCACCATGAGCTTCTCCTGGCCGTGGCCCCCCTTCCGGACGCTCCCGAGTTCCGGATCGCGGGCTGGCCCCAGTGGCTGATGCCCGGCCACCTCTCGCTCTCGCGCGCCGTTCGATCCCGGAACCTCCAGGACGACCCTCACTAACTCACGATGTCTTAGGCCCCGGCGGGAACACCCGGTCCCGCCGGGGTCGGTATTTTCCAACCCCCCCAAACCGATGGGGGTCGATCCTCAACCCCACCCAGTGGCCCACAAAGAACAGATACCCCGATTGAGTGGGGCCGCCCGGTAGCGGGGCATGGTCGATTCGAAGTGCGGGGTCTGCGCGGGCGTTCTGGAGCCCGGTTTTGTCGTGACGACCAACGGTTCCGGCCTCCTTTGGTCCCTCGAACGGGCCGACAGTCGGCTACGACCCACCGGCCTCGAGGTGCTCGTTCCTACGGGCTTCGGGGGCACCTACTCAGCGAATCTGCCCGGCTTGCGGTGCCGGACCTGCAAGACGATCACCGTCAGCCTGCCTAAGTAGACCCACTGGCGGCGTCGCCCGCCACCGTGAGGGGCTTCACCAGTAGGGTGGGGCTCGAGAGGTCATCCACCAGGCTCGGTCGAGAACCGATCGCCGCGATACAGCTCAACAGCGAGGGGGTCCCGGGCTGGGACATCACAGTCCCCCCGATCGTTCCTCCCCGCACCGGTTCGGCGATCTTGCCGTTTCGGATGCGAAACCCGATCCGGATCTCTCCCCCAAAGGCCCCCGAGATGGGGTCGGGATTCGCCCAGCCGAGCTGCTGCAACCAGATCCCGTCCCCCGCGATCTCCGCGAGCTCAGCATCCGACCCACCCGTGCCGGGTTCCACCACGAGGGTGGAGCACGCGGTGGTCGGGGAGTGGGTGAATCGAAGCCAGTCGCGGTACCCGAAGGAAACCCCTCGGAAACCATTCCCGGTCGCGGGCACCTCGAAGGCGCTGGCATGAAGGAGGTCGTACATGATCTCAGAGACCTGTCCGGAAGCGATGAGGGGACGTTTCCGCGTCGTGACCCCCTCGTCGTCGACCGGGCCGCTGCTCGGCCCCCAGGGGAATCGTCCGTCGTCGTGAATGTTGACCGCGGGGGCTCCGATCGTCGTCCCCGAGGCCGGAGCGAGTTCCCGGAGGCGGGCTCCTCCGGTCAGGCGGAACCCCACGACGCTCGGCAGAATGCCGGCGAGGACGTGGGCGGGTAGCACGACCGGCAACTCACCCGTCGGCGGGGCCTGGGCCCGTCGTGCGTCCTGCGCATACTGGCACCAGGACGGTACGGGGTCCCCGGCATGGTCGGGGTCGATCCGCCGGACCAGCTGGTTCACCCAGTACTCTCCGGGCGCCGCACCTTCGGGACCTCCGAACGCCTTGACCGCCAACTCGATGGTGACCGTGGTATGGGGATACGTCACCCGAAGCCCGGCGGAGTTCGCGATGGACGTTTCGCTCAGGGTCGCCCGGACGGATCCAAAGCTCGGTGTCGCGTCCTTGATCGCATCAAAAGGCGCCAGGAGCGCGTTGACGTAGGCTCGAAGGCGCGGCAACGGTGCCTCCCAGAGCTGGGTGTCGACCACGTCCACCGGGTCGGTGGTGGAAGCGGAGGGAAGGTTCACCTGTTTGGTGGGAAAGTCCGAGTGGGCCGCGATCTGGGTCGCGTCATCCCCGGACATGGTGATCCCGCTCTCCTTCGAATCGGTGGAAGCCTGGAACCCAATCCCCGTCCGTTCGCCGTGCGGTCGGAAGACCCGGATCCCGTATCCTTCGACCACGAGAGGTCCGCGTACGACTTCGACGACCCGTCCGTTGAAGTGGAGCTCGTACCGCCGGGCGCGTTCCCCGAACACTTCCCAAGGCGCTTCCAAATGGAGCTTGTCCGCGACCCGGAAGCTGACCGGTGTGGCCGACGAAGGCGCGCTCATGCGGGCCCCACGATCGCGTTGGAGAGTAGGTAGGCTCCCCCGGTCCCCGCAGGGACGATGTCGCTGTGCCCCTTGCCGCAGTAACCGGGTTCGATGACAAAATCCTTGGCGGTACTGACCCCCCGGATCCCATTCAAGAAATCGAGTACTTTTCCGGAAAGGGCCATCGAGGTCACCAGGTCGGTGAGGACCCCGTTTTCGATCTTACGACCCCGTTTGACCTTGAGCTGCATCTGGCCCCCAAGGGGGTCTTCGATCCCCGACGTGGCGCGCTCGAGAAGAACGCCATTCTTTGCCTCCTTGACGAGTTCGTCCAGAGACCACTCGCCTGGTTCCACGTACGTGTTGGTCATCCGGACGAAGGGGCGGCTCAAAAAATCGGACCGACGCGTGTTCCCGGTCGGCTTCGCGTGCAGGAACTGGGCGGTCTCCCGGTCGTGAAGGGCGCCGACGAATCGCCCCTTGTCGATGAGGACCGTCCGTTGACCGGAGTTCCCCTCGTCATCAAAGTAGATCGTCCCCCAGCCCCCGGGGTAGGCGCCGTTGTCCACGATCGTGAGCGAGTCCGGTCCCACCACCTGGCCGACGAGGGGCTTCAGGTACGAACGGTCCCGGACGAACTGGTCGGCCTCTGCGCCGTGCCCGAACGACTCGTGGGCGAACGTACCGGCCACCCCTGGATCGAGGATGACCGTCATGGCTCCCGTCGGAGGCGCCTTGGCCGAGAGGAGCGCGCGCGACCCTTCCGCCGCGGCCTTGACCCGGGCCTCGTTCAGGTAGTCCAGTCGCTCCATTCCGCCCACCCCGCCTTCCCCGAGGAAATCGAACTCCACGCGTCCCCCGTCGAAGGCGAGCGGCACGACGGTCGAAGTGACGCGGGTGAGACGCTGATACGTCCTCGCACCGGCGGTGTTCAGGTAGAGGCGTTCCTCGTCCTCCCATGCGATCCGGACGACGGCGTCCCGAACCGACGTGACCTGCGTCGCCCAGCCGAGAACGTCCTTGCCGAGCGCGATCATGCCGGCGATCCCGAGGTCAGAAACGGGGTGGGGTGGGTTCGTGGCCGCCTCGGCGACCGTTGTCGAGGAGGGCCCGGGGGGGTCACTGTGAACGGGGGTGTGCTCTAGCGCCCGCTCGAGACCGTCCGCGGCCACTTCCAGGCCCGGCAGCGTGAGGTCCGAGCTGGCGGCTTCGATCCAGTGGCTTCCCGACCAGGCCCGAAGCGCCGCCCCGTGCAATC
>JAKIVW010000115.1 GCA_022750355.1 Thermoplasmata archaeon | reverse complement strand
GGAGCGAGGGTTGGGTCGGGCCCGAGATGGGAGTGGAGGTCGGAGCGGCGGAAAGACGCGGCGTTATGCGGCCTTGCGCCGGCGCGATGAAGTGGCTGGCTCCCAATCCCATCGAAGATAGGAGGAATACACTGAGAATTCCGAGGAGCAGCGCCGAGCGCACGCGAGAGTCCATGGCCGTCGGAGCGTCAGCCCCCCAGCGGTAAATATAGGGCGTTTAGGGGCGGGACCTCTACCACTTGCGGAGAGCGGTGGCGGTTTCCTTTCGCTCCGCGCGGGTCTGATGTCGGGGAGCGTCACGTGTATAGGCCGTGCACGCGCAGGCGCGGCAAGCACCATCCGCAGTATGCAGCCGACGCTGGTGGAGGCAACCCGGGGTTTCACATTCGGTCGTCAAGGTGCGACCCTCCGCATCCGGAGGCCGATCGTAGAATTTTCCGTCCGGGAATGGTGGGGGGCCAAGGTTGCGGGGCTCGAACTCATGCGAGGGACCGAGTCCTATTGGCTAGAATAGCTCCTCCCTCGACGGAACCTGATTCCTTCCCCGCCCCGGGCCCTTCCATCCCTAATCGGTGGCTTCGTCAGCCGGCGGGGGGCGGCCCTCGTGGGTTCCGACCCCATCGAAATGGGTTTCGATCGATTCGACGCGGAAATCTCGGCCCTCCCAATGCTCGGCCAGGGGCCAATAGAAGGTGAACGTCCAAGCTCGCCCATCGGATTCGAGGGCCTCCAGGTCGACGTAGTGGAGGCCGATACCGGCCGAGTGGGACTCGCGGTCCTCCACCGTCGTCCACCCATCCCGTGACACGTGCAACCGGAACGGGGCGGAGGCAATCACGCGGGTCTGCGCACCCGCGTCGACCTGCGTGATACGTCGGTTGAACTTCCAAATTTCCCGGGAAGGTCGAGCCGCGTGCGGTCGGAGATACCGCTCGACCACTTCTGGAACCCGGTCGAACACCTCCCCGTCGAGGACCGAGCGCCGCAGTTTCACATATTCGGCATGAGCCCAAACGAGGGGGGTCGCCGACTCGGTCGGTCGTCCGAGCTCGAGATGGCGCGCCGGCCGGTCGGCCTCGTCCCATACCTGTTCGGGGAGCAACCCGGTCGACGTAGCGAACCGCTCCATCGCACGAAGATAGGGTTGGGCGTCGGCTCCACGGGCCAACTCGTAGTGGCCCCGCTCTCCCGTCAACAGCGGCCAGGCCCGCCCGATTCCGAAGTCGTTGAAGGGACCCCCCTCGGCGGTCTCGCCGTACCCGTCGTGGTTGTAGCGCCGCCAGACCGGCCCGTAGGGGGTCTCGACTCGGAGGATCTGGTCCAAGACGCGAAGGGAATCCACGACGATGGGGTCATCCGGGCGCCGGAGCCCAAGTCGAACCAAGTCGAGGAAACCCCCGTCGACGATCTCGCTGGCCGGGAAGTCCGACGGAGTTCCGGGAGCCAGGTTCGACAAATGCACCCTTCCGAGGTCGTGTCCTTCGTCGGGATCGGGATCGTCCAC
This sequence comes from Thermoplasmata archaeon, assembly GCA_022750355.1. Lineage (GTDB taxonomy): Archaea > Thermoplasmatota > Thermoplasmata > Lutacidiplasmatales > UBA184 > Lutacidiplasma. Next base: position 4,817 of record JAKIVW010000115.1, on the reverse strand, counting down.
CGAAGACGGACGGATCCGGACGTAATGGCGGGGGATTCCGGGGACCAGAGTCCCTTCTGTCGTCACTGTCCAGGCCTCCACATGCGCTTCCAGAAAGTCGGCGTACTCCTCTACAAAAGTTGCGGTATCGAGGAGACCCGCCCTCCGGGCGAACTGTCCGGCTACGGTGAGAGCCGCGATGGTCGTGGCCAGCGTGGAGGGCGAGTAACCGCCCAGTTCCTCCCAGCGGTCCTGCTGGGTAGGAGGTCCGTAGTCGGCCAGGAAGTGGGCCGCCCGGAGGACCATCGGGGTTGGGTCGAACTCGGCGAGCCCGTCCAGGCGCTGGAGTTTGCCGGCGAGAAGGATCGGGAATGCGACCTCGTCCAGCTGGATCCCTTGCCAGTACGGTCGGCCATCCAACCAGAAGTTCTGTGGAAACCCTCCATCGGGTTGTTGTCGGGTCGCGAGGTAGATGAGGGCCCGGAGCGGTGCCTCGTGGACCCCGCACGCGAGTAGGCCCGTGGCGGCATGAAAGAGGTCCCGGACCCAAACGAGATGATAACCTCCGGAATCTTCGTCTCCTTTGGAACTCCCCCATGGGATCGAGAGGGACGCGATGAAGGCGCCCGGATACGTCTTGTCTTCGTGGGCCAGCAGGATCGCCCGGCTGGCGTCGAAGAGATCCCCGTGCGAGGTCGAGCGGGGGCCGGCCAACGAATCGCGCCGCGCAGTTCGGCCCCACTGGGCCAGGAACCGGCGTTCGGCCGTTTCGAACGGCATCCCCAACCCCTGGAACAGCGCGGAGACGGCCGCGGACGAGTTCGTCCCGAACGCAAGCCCGACCGTGAATCCTTCCGGATCGGCTAGGTCGACTTCTCCGGTCAGGGCGATATTTCCGTCCGGAGCCTGGTCGTACTCCCATTCCATCCCGTGATGGACCCGGAGGTCCGTCCAGCCGTCGCTGTGACCGACGTAGCCCACGGACGCTCTCCGGAACGGTCGGTCAGCGGCCATCGCCAACGCGACGCCGTCCTTCTCGGCGATGAGGACGTCTCGTCCCAGGATCTCCTGGACCGAGCCGGAGTTGTCCCACCCTCCCACGTTGAGGTGCGGGGCGGCGAGTACGAACAGCCGAAGACCGCCCCGCAGGTCCGGATCGAGGATCTCGAGGCGACTTCGCAAGAGCAGGCAGGGAAGGTGGGGGGCCGAGAGGACCGTTTTGTGCAGACGGTAGCGACCGCCCGGCGCCTCCGAATGGACGCGGTACAGGAGGGCGTCCGAGACGGGACGCTCGGTCTTCGGCGTCAGGTCGCGCTTTTCCTCGTGAAAGAACGAGGAGCCGTCGGTGAAGAGGAATTCCAGGTCGCGAAGTTGGGGCATGTCGATGGTGGGAAAGTAGACCTCGGTCACGATGCCCCGCCAGAGTGTGTACCACAAGCGGGAGTCGGCGGAGTACGCCGTGCCGATCCCGTCCTTGTTCGAATGCGACCAGCGCGGAGCCATCCCCGGAGCCCCGGGGGCCAACCGTTCGCCTCGCAGCTGCACCCGTAACCCCTCCTCTCTCCAGAGTGGGCGGGGCGGAAGAAGTTTCGGACGGGCGGAACCCGCCCGGCGTCACGGCGCCACGTCGCCCTTTTCCCGTGCCACGTCTGTCCCGAGCGTGGACCTCGGCCTGCTGGTCGTACTCCTCGTGCTCCTCTCCGTGGCCGCGGGCCTCGTTGGCTCGCTCGTCGGGATGGGCGGGGGCGTGGTCGTGATCCCGGCACTCGTCATCCTGTTCGGGGTCCCCATCCCGGAGGCGATCGGAACCGGAGCGATCACCATCCTTGCGACATCGACGACGACCGGTGCCGCGTACATCCGGGACCGCCTCAGCGACCTGCGGATCGGAATGTTTCTCGAGATCGCCACCGTCCCGGGCGCTCTCATCGGGGCGACGGCCACCGTCTTCCTCGCCCGGGCGAGTTTCTCGGACGCCCTCTTGGTCGCTCTCGGGATCGTCCTTCTGGCCATCCTTCCGAGCAGTTTGGCCCGCCGGAACGACGAGGCGGCCCATGGGGGCACGCCCGACGCCCGCTCGCGGGCGCTCCGTCTCTCGGGATCGTACGTCGATCGCGCGAGCGGCCAGACGGTGACCTACCAAGCGTCGGAGACGACGCCCGCCCTGGGGGTCATGTTCGGGGCCGGGCTCGTGTCGGGGATGTTCGGGATCGGCGGCGGGGTGTTCAAGGTCCTGGCGCTCGAGCGGTACATGGGACTCCCGATGAAGCTCGCGACCGCGACGAGCAACTTCATGATCGGGGTCACGGCGTGCGCCGGCGCCGGCATCCTGTTCGCCGCCGGCTACGTGAATCCACTCATCGCGGCACCGGTCGCCCTGGGGACCGCCGCGGGAGCCTACGTCGGAAGCCAGGTGCTTCCCGGGCTCCGGAACCGTACCATTCGGTGGATCTTTATCCCCGTGGACGCCGCGCTCGCGGTCGAGACGATCTTGCGGGGGCTGGGACTCCCGTGAGCGAACCCGTGATCCTGCCCCGCGACGGGACGTTTCCCCCGACCGCCTACGAACGGATGGCATGGTTGCTCCGTGTGGGTCTCTTCGCCTCGTTGGCCCTGCTCGTCGGTGGGCTCGCGGCGTACCTCTGGTGGAATCCCCGCGCGACGGCCACCCAGGCGATCGATTCCAACCCGATTCTCCGGTATCTCGACGTGGAGGGTCTGGCGCGCGGACTCGCCTCCGCGGACCCGACCGCGTATCTCACCGTCGGCCTGCTCGTCCTGGTCGCGACGCCGATCGTGCGGGTCGCCGCGGGATTCTTCTACTTCCGCCGGGGCGGGGAGCGCTCGTTGGCCGCCATCACCTTCGTCGTACTCGTGCTGTTGCTCCTCGGACTGTTGGTGGTCGGACCCCTGGTCCGGTAGTCGCCGCTCTTGAAACGGCGGACGAATCCGGGTTAGGGGTTCGACGGTAGTTCGGCGAGCGCCCGCCGAACCGCGCTCAACCCCTCGTCCGCCAGAGCGCGGGCCCGAGCGGGATCTTTCGATTCCGCGAAGATGCGGAGGAGGGGCTCGGTTCCCGACGGACGGAGGAGAATCCACCCCCCGTCGCGAAACGCCTTGATCCCGTCCAGGGTCACCACACGCTCCGCCCCATCGGCCAGGATCGCCTGCACCTGGGCCATGACGGGACCACGGGACTCGACCGGGCAAGGGACCTTCTCGCGGACGAGGGCATACCGCGGAACGGTCCGGAGCGCCTCCGCCAGGGAGACGTCGAGTCGAGCCAGGAGGTCCAGGACCCCGGCCGCCGACATGCCTCCGTCGCGCGCATACTGGAACTTCGGGAAGATGAGGCCGCCGTTCTCCTCCCCGCCGAACACCGCCTTCTGGGTTTGCATCTCGTGCGTGACCGCGGGCGAGCCGACGCGGGTGTACACGACCGTGCCTCCGTGGGGTCGCACGGCGTCTTCCAAGCTCTGGGAGGCCGAGACCGGGCTCACTACGATACCTCCACCGGCTCGCTCGACGGCGTCTCGGGCCAGGAGGGCCAGCGTCTCCTCACCCGGAACGAAGCGCCCGGTCGCATCGACGAATACGGCGCGGTCGGCGTCCCCGTCGTGGGCGATGCCCAGGTCCGCGCCCACCGCGGGGACGGCGCGAATCAGGTCCTGGATGTTGGCTTCGGTGGGCTCCGAGAGGTGGCCCGGGAAGGTCCCGTCCGGATGCCCGTTGAGGGTGATGACGCGGCACCCGAGGCGCCGCAGCAGGGTCGGGCCCGTAGTGACGCTCGCCCCGTTGCCACAGTCGAGGACCACGGTCAGCTTGCGGCGTCGTATCCGAGCGGCGTCCACCTGCTGAACGATCCCTTCGACGTAGCGGTTGGCCCCGTCGGTGACCGGATAGACCGACCCCACGCCGTCGTACGGCACCGCGCGAACGGTTCCGGCTTCGGCCGCGACTTCGATCGCCTCCTCGACACTCCTCGGGACCTCCAGTCCATCGGCGGCGATGCATTTCAACCCGTTGAACTCGCGCGGATTGTGGGAGGCGGTGGCGATGATCCCCAGCTGGGCCCCGAGGCGGGGCACCAGGTATTGGACGGCGGGGGTCGGGAGGATCCCCAGTTCTGCCACGCGGTGGCCGGCGAGCGCGAGGGTTGAGGAAACGATGTGGGCGATCTCCGGGCTGGAGGTCCGGGCGTCCCAACCGATCGTGACCAGGTCGCCGGGAGTGAGGACAGTGGTGATGCCGCCAGCCACGCGGGCGATGAACGGTGCCGTGAGCTTGGTGCCGACGACCTCTCGAATTCCGTTCGTTCCGAACAGTCGCATCGGCGTGGACCCGGCGATATCAGGAAGCTTCCGGTATAAGACGGCAAAGGTTTCTTCTCACAACCGCGCTCAGGTTGACGTGCTGCCCTCGGCCTGGTGGGCGGACGAGATGCTCGGCCGCCTCGCCCGCTACCTCCGCATCGTAGGACTCGATACGGCCTACGTCCCCGGACTCGACGACGACGAGATCCTCCGACGCTCGTCCGCCGAAGGTCGGGTCCTCCTTACCCGGGACCGCGCCCTGGCCCACCGGACCCCGGGTTCGGCGCTGCTCCACGGGGTTCGGATCGAGGATCAGTGGCTCGAGATGAGAACGCGTTTTCCGACCCTACCGAACGAACCCCGGTTCGACCGGTGTACGCAGTGCAACGGTCCCCTCTCGGAGGTCCCGGCGGCCGATGTACCTACGGAAGACCCGAGAGTGCCGGACGACGTGGCGGGCTCGGGTCGACCGGTATTTCGGTGCGAGAGCTGCGGGCACTTTTACTGGGAAGGCTCGCACACCGA
>JAKIVW010000114.1 GCA_022750355.1 Thermoplasmata archaeon | reverse complement strand
AACGAGGCTCGACCAGCGTTCGCGGGTCACGCGGAGAGAGGGCCGGCGGCGAGTCCACCCAAGTCGAACCCTGGGATAACTGACGTAGACCCTTCCGCCGGGCCGGAGCATCCGCCAGGCTTCGGCCATCGCCGACTCCTTGTCCACCATGCAGCAGAGGACCAATGAGAGGATCACAACGTCCACGGAGAGGTCCGGGATCTCCGGGGTTTGGGCGGCCGATCCCAACAAGAATCGGACGCGGGAGTCCTCGCCCACTCGGCGGCGCGCGACCTCCAGGTTCTTCGGATCTGGATCCACCGCGTACAGGCGGCCCGTCGGCCCGACCCGGCGCAGCAGATCGGGAAGGAAGTATCCCACCCCCGTCCCGAGGTCCGCGACGATCGACCCTGGGCCGATGCCCGCGTAGTCCAACTCACGGCGGGCCGGGGCCAACCGCCGGCGAATGGGGTTGTCGAGCGACCAGGTACGACAACGGCGATCGGCGGGTGCCATCGGAAGTAGAGCCGGCATCGGGGGTAGTGCAACGCGCGGAAGTCTCGGAGGAAGTGCTCCGGCGGTCGCAGTGAGCCCGACCGCCACCAGCCTAATGAGCCCGCTCCCTTCCGAGCCCTGGGCGCGGGCATTGCGAGCACTCGTGACGGGGGGAACCGGGTTCCTGGGCACGTACATGTCGGCGTACCTGGCAGGGGAAGGGGTCGAGGTCACGGCCACCCACCTGCCCAAGCTCACTCCGAGCGCGACCCTCACCCCGAAAGGTGTTCAACTCCGGCCTCTGGATGTGACGGATCGCGCGCAGGTGACGCGTCTCGTCGCCGAGACCCGGCCGGACGTCATCTACCACTTCGCCGGGCAGGCGTTCGTCATCCCGTCCTGGGAGGACCCTGCCGGAACCTTCGCCACCAACCTCACGGGCACACTGCATCTGCTCGAGGAGTTGCGACACCACTTCCCCCAGAGCCGATTCGCATTTGCGGGGAGCGGCACCGAATACGGGGACCCCCCGCACATCCCCACGGGCGAGGATTCTCCGCTCCGACCGACCAGCCCGTACGCGTCCAGTAAGGCCGGGGCCGACCTGCTCTGCTACCAGTACTTCCGGAGCTTCGGCCTACCGGTCTTCCGCTACCGGATCTTCGGAACGACCGGACCGGGCAAGCGGGGCGACTCCACCAACGATTTTGCGAGCCAGATCGCCCAGCTGGAGACCCAACCGGAGCCGCGGGTGCTGCGGGTCGGGAACCTAGACAAGCAGCGGGACATCCAGGACGTGCGGGACGCCGTCCGTGCGATGGTGACGGTCGTCGAGAAGGGCGAACCCGGGTCGGCGTACAACATCGCGAGCGGAGTCCCTCGGAACGTTCGAAAGAACCTCGACACCCTGCTCTCCTTCGCTAAGGCGCCGATCCGAGTGGAAAGTGTCCCGGACCGGATGCGCCTCGTGGACGAGCCCATTCACCTCGCGGACGTATCGAAGTTGCGCGCGCTCGGTTGGACTCCCAAGATCCCGTTCGAGACCACGCTCAGGGACATCCTGGAGAGCTGGCGAACGGCCGAACCGAGGACCGCGGCCTGAGGGTCCCACGAGGCAAACTTCCGGCCCCGCTAGGGGCGGTGCTCCCCGAACGGTCCCGGGTCCACTCCTTCCGCCTCGGTTGGGAACGGATTCTGGTCGTAGATCTCCGTCGGGGGTGGCTCCCGCGCCCGCCGACGAAGGTTGACGACCGTCCACGTCCCCACGACGATGACCAGGACGTCCATCGCGAGCAGTACGTAATCGATGGGCCCGAACGCGAAGGGGGAGGGGACGTTGGAGATCGCAGTGAAGCTGAGGAACACCACGGCCGGAGCGCCGTAGACGGCGAACGAACCCTGGTCCCGCGCCGATGCGTATCCGGACACGCTCGTCACCCGAAAGTAGTGCGTCCCGTTCGGTTCGAGGAACTCCATGCTCGGGGTCGTCGAGTACTGCTGGACACTGTCCACGGTCGCGAACCAGAGGGCCCCGTTGGCGAGGCCGGACTCGGTCAGGGTGACCCGAAACGTCGATTTGACGAACGTCGCCGCCAGGGCCGAACCGTCCCCGTTCACGACGAACATGACTCCCTGCACCGCCCCTTCGAACGTCTTGTTCGCACTGCCGAGGTAGTACTGGTAGGTCCCGTTGGTCAAGTTCAGCTCGACCAGCGTTCCGGTCGAGTTCACGGGGGCGTTGGCACTGAGGTTGAGGTACCACCGTGCTCCCGCCGGAAGGCCCTCCTCTTGGAACGTGACGAGATAGGTGTGGGCGATGAAAAGGACCGAGACGGTCCCCTGGAGGTAGTTGGTGACGTACGCCTGACCGCTGATCGAATCGAAGGCGAGGTCCCCCGGGCCGGCGCCCACGGGGACCGTCGCCACCACGGCTCCCAGGGAATCCGAGATGACGCTGACGTCGTCGCGTACGAGCGAACTCGTGACAAGCACCTCCCCCGCGCCGGGGTCGTAGGCGGCGCTCGCCGGGTGGCCCGGAAGGGGGATGTTCGCGACGATTTGGTTCGTCCGGTCCGAGATGACGCTGACGTTGTCGTCGAGGTAATTGGCCACGTAGATCTCGGAAAGGCTCGAGTCGTAGGCCAGGCTGACGGGATTGGTACCGACCCACACGCTCCCGACCACTCGGTTGGTCGCGTCCGACACGACGGAGACGTTCCCCGAGAAGTAGTTCGCGACGAACACTTCGTGGCGGCCGGGGTCGTAGGCGATCCCCTCGGGGTGACTCCCGACCGTGAACCGGGCCAGCACGGTGTTGGTGAGGTCCGAGATCACACTGACTTGATTCGACGTCCCGTCGCTGACGAACATCGCCCCGCGACCGGGGTCGTAGGCGAGGCCGTCCGCTCCCCCTCGTACCGAGATGGTCGCGACCACGGCATCGGTCGTGTCCGAGATCACGCTCACAATGTTGGACGCGGCATAGCCGACGAACACCTCCCGGGAACCTCCGTCGTACGCGATGGCATCCGGGAAGCTGGGGACTGCAACGCTCGCTACGACCTTCTGGGAGATTCCCGACACGATGCTCACCACGTTCGAGAAAGCGCTGATGACGAAGGCCTCAGCCGCGCGGGTGTCGTAGGCCACGGCGACCGGCTCCGCCCCCACGGGTATCGTCCCGACCACGGTGTTCGAAACATCGGAGACGACGGTGACGTTGTTCGAATTGGAGTTGGCCACGAAGACCTGTCCGGCGCTGGCATCGTACCCCACCCCGTCGGGACCGTTGCCGACCGGGATCGACCCCACCACGTCCCCCGTCGCACCGGAAAGGACCGTCAGATTGTTGGTTCCACGGTTGGCGACCATCACCTCTCGCGCCCCCCCGTCGTACACGAGGCTGTCCGGCTGACCGCCCACCCTCACGTTGGCGACGACCGAATCGGAGGAGTCGGAGAGCACGCTGACATTGCCCGAGCCGGAGTTCGCGACGAAGACGCGACCGGTCCCGTTGTAGTACGCTACCCCGACGGGATCGACCCCCACCGAGACGTTCGCGATGATGGAGTCGGTGGCCACGGACACCACGCTCACCGTGGCCGACTGGGAATTGGTGACGAACAGTTGGTTCGTACCGCTATCGAAGGCGATCCCGGACGGTTCCCCACCCACCGGGATCTCCCGAACGACCTGGTCGGTCGTATCCGATAGCTCGGTGACGTTATTGGTCGCCTCATTCACGACGAAAACCGCTCCCGCCGACCCGTCCACGGCCGCCGCAACTGGCGCACCTCCGACCAGAATGGTTTGGACCGTAAGAGCGGGGCCGTCCGAGATCACGGTGACGCTCCCGGATCCGGAGTTCGTAACGAAGATTTCCGAACGGGCGCTGTCATAGACGATCCCCGTGGGATCCTGCCCCGCCGCGACGGTCCGGACCACTGGGGCGTCCCCGGCGGAGAAGACGGCGACGTTGGCCGAGTAGTAGTTCGCGACGAAGACCTGACCGGTTCCGGGGTCGTAGACGACCCCCCCCGGGGAGGCCCCGTTCTGAGCCAGGAAATCCCCGGGGAGCAGGGTGTCGTTGAACAGCACGAGCGTACTGGCGACGTACGGCCGTTGGGGGCTCACGGAAGGATGTGAGGCAGGGGATGAAATTCCGCTCCCGACGGAGCCGGTACCGGACCCCCCCACGGAGCCGGGCTCCCCCGAGGACGGCGTCGGTTTCCCGACTACCGAGGTCGGACCGGCTTCGCTCGTCGAGCTTACGGGGTTCGAATGGTCGACCCAGAGAGCGACCGAGATAAATCCGCTCAGAAGGACGAGGCCAACGGCCCCCCACGGAGCGGCGCGGGAAAGCCCGCACGGTGCCGGCCTCCGTTCCGGCCTCGTCATCTCGGGCGCCTCGGGGCGGCGCAGGGGACCAAAGGGGCATGGACGTTATCTGACCTTCGAAGCCCATCGGCCCCACCGGCGAGAGGGCGGCAGGGTTCCCGACCCGTCCGGGGCGGCGGGATGGCACCTTCCCCCCGGAGGTTCAAGGGGCCGCGAACCAGTCGTCCTCGGGCTTGCGACGCATCCGGCGCCAGACCACGAATCCGATGAGGATCCCCGCCACAATGACCCCCCCGATCAACTCGGTAAGGATCACCGCTGGCTGGGCCTCGGTGGGCAGAGTCACGGGCGTCACGTGTACCTGGAAGACCACCGAAATGATCCCCGAGGGCGTACCGTTCACCTGGACCACTCCGGCCGAAGGCGACGATTCGTAGCCCCGGAGGGGGTCCACTTCGAACGTGTGCGAGCCATTGCTCACGCTAGAGAAGGTCAGGGAAGTGGTGGAGCTCGCGGTGTAGGTCCCGTCCAGGATCACCGACCAGGCCGTCCCGGTGGGTAGACCACTCTCGATGAATCCGAGGGCGTAGGTCGTCGGCACGAAGGTCACCGCTTGGAATATGTCGCTCCCCCCGACGACCACGGTCCCTCCGGCGAGGGTCGGGTGGAAGACGGTGTTGGGGGTCAGGATCGAATAGGCGTACGTTCCGTTGGTGAGATTGAGCAATGCCTCCGTCGTGGAGCTGTTCACCGGGAGTGCCCCGGGGACGTTGAGCTGCCAAACCTGACTGGGAGGAAGTCCGCTCTCTCGGACGGTCAGCAGGTAGGTCGTTGGGCCGGGAGTTAGGAGCGACAGGGAACCCTGGGCAAAGTCGCTGATGACAAATTGCTCCAGGGCGGGATCCCAGTCCAAGTCTCGGGGGCTCCCGGCGAGGGGAACGGTGGCGATCACCGAGTTTGAGGTATCGGAGAGGACGCTCGCATTTCCGGATCCGTCGTTGGCCACGGCGACTTCGCCGAGTCCCGGGTCGTAGCCGACCCCCTCGGGAGAGGCGCCCACCGGCACGGTGGCGAGGACGGTGTTCGAACGGTCGGAGAGGATGCTCACCGAGTTCGAATCTTGGTTCGCGACGAAGACCTTTCCCTCGACCCGGTCGTAGGCGATCCCGTCGGGGAAGGTCCCTACCGGGATGCTCGCGACGACCCGGTTTTGGCTGTCCGAGATCACACTTACGTTGTCCCAACCCACTCCGGGCTGGGTGACGAACACCTCTCCCAAACCACTGTCAAACGCCACCGCGTCCGGGTCGCCGCCGACCGGGATCGAAGCGACCACCGTGTAACTCGAATCCGAGATCACATCGACGATGTTGGCGACCTCGTCGGCCACGAATATTTCCCGGTACTCGCCATCGAACGCCAAACCCACCGGGCTTCCCGGGGAAGGAACGCTGGCGACCACGGTATCGGTCATATCCGAGAGGACGCTGATCGTGTCCGAGCCCGTGTTGGCAACGAATACGGCATTCGCCGGCGGGTCGTAGGCGAGCGCGGTGGGGTCGAGACCGACGGGGATGCTCGCCACCACGGTTCGGGTCGAATCGGCGACCACCAGGACCCGGTCGGCTCGGGGGTCGGTGATGAATAACTCCCCGCGCAGAGTGTCGTAGACGACCCCATCGGGAAAAGCCCCGACCTGGACCGTGGCAATTGCGGCGTCGTCTCCGTCGGAGACCACGGTCACGCTGTCGGGGAAATAGCTCACCACGAACAGCTCCCCCCTCGTGAAATCGAACGCCTCGGCCACGGGAGTGGTCGCAACGGCAGTCGTCCCCACGACGGTGGCGTTCCCGCCGGCGATCACCGTGACATCGCTCGACCCATAATTGGCGACGAACACACGGTCGAGTCCCGAGTCATAGACGACCGCGACGGGATTCATCCCCACGGTGACCGTGTGCAGGATCTGGTCGGTGGAACTGGAGACTACGGAGACCGTATTCGAGTCGTAGTTGGCTACGTAGACCTCCCCGTTCACGGCGTC
>JAKIVW010000221.1 GCA_022750355.1 Thermoplasmata archaeon | reverse complement strand
GTCGTTCAGGTGGACAAAGAAGGTGTAGCTGTGGAGGGGCGATTCGCCGACCAGCTCGGTCGCGGCCTCGACGATCTTGGTCAGGTCCTCCTCGAGCCGGTGCGCCTCATAATTCCCTCCCTCTCCGCAGAGGGAGATCCGGTGGGGGATCCCCCGGGGACGCACGGTCAGGACGAGCGGGTGCCCGGCGTCGATGGGGCTGTCCACCAGCTCGTCATAGTTCTGGGCGCGATAGGTCGGGGGTCGGGAGCTCAGCTCTTCGAGCTCGGTCACGACCCGCCAGTCGGGAGGCAGGTGCAGTTCGACCTCGACCGGCTCTTGGAGGTGGCCGTCCACGAAGGGCAGCGAGAGGGCGGCGTTCAGGAACATGTGGTCGGAGGAAAGGTCGAACGCCTCGGTGACCATCTGGTTCCCGTATACAGTATACTGTACGTTCAGTGCCGGGACGCCGGCGGTCGCGAGGCGCCACCGGTCGGCGCCGATGCGGTGGACGGCCACCGAGGAGGACCCCGGGACCGCCCTGGCGCTCACGTCCCGGAATGCGCGGACGTAGTTCGCGAGATGATACGACCCGGGCACCCACGAAGGGACGACCAGGTCGAGGGTGGGCGCGTCGACCCCCTCGAGCTCGATCGCGAAGCGACCCCGGTGTCCTTCGGCGACGGTCGCGTCAACCCGGTAGCGGATCCGCACGGGGATCCCTGCTTACGCGAACCCGGGAAGGTCGCGATCGGGACCGCCCTTGCGGGCATACGGTTCTCCCGCGATCCCGAGGTGGGCGGCGAGAGAGCGGAAGGTCGTGACCAGCTGGTTGATGGCGGCGGCCATCTCCTTCTGTTCGGCCCGCAGTTCCTGGATTTCCTGCCGGAGCATCCGAAGTTCCGCTTCCCAGTGGTCCTCGCCCGAACCTGTGCTCATTCGATTCCCCTCGGGCGCGGCAGGCCCTGACCCCGATTAGCTTCTCCGACGGGATCCCGAACCTACGTCCGCGTGCCCGTCGGGCCGAATGGGGAGTCGGAGGTCCCTTTCTCCACGAACGGTATCCAGGTCTTCTCGCCGGTCGAGTAGTCGACTCGGTGGAGTTCGAGGATGAACGATTTCAGCAGCTCGGACGGGGCCGGCCGGATTGAGAAGGAGTAGACGTAGATGCCGAACCCCATGAAGTCGGTGATACGGCGCACCACCTCCGCGAGTTGCTCCAGCGGCACGGTGACCCGGATCGAGGTCTCCCCGAGGAGCCCGGAGAACTCGTCCACGTCGAACGGACGCTCGAGCGTGATGAGCGGGATGACGGTCGTCGGGGCGGAGGCGGGAGACGCCGGGGACGGAGCGGTCGAGGGTTGAGCGTTGGACCCGCCCGGTGGGCCACGGGGGGAAAGTCGGGGGTCCTTGGGCGGATACTTGTCGAGCACCGGGGAGGCATCGCGTCCGACGAATCCCTTCCGAGCTGCGGTGGTTGGGCGGTGGGGCTTCCGTGGGGCGGTTCTCTTCTTGGAGGCCATGGTGCGACTCGGGGAGGCGCTGCGGAGCATAAGT
>JAKIVW010000113.1:4958-6377 GCA_022750355.1 Thermoplasmata archaeon | reverse complement strand
TGGGCGCGCACGTCGGTCACCGCCGATCGGCAAAGGGTCAGGTCGGTCGAAGCAGACGAGGTCGGAATCCCTGACTCTGAAACCGTGCGGAGGGCCCTACCCGAGCGACCATCCCCGGACACCTTCCTGGCGGAGCTCGACGAGATCCTGACTTCTCTCCAAAAGAAAGCGACCGGCCCCGTTCGGGTCGGGCGCTAGCGCCCATCCGACGAAGCCCGTTCGTCCGGCCCGCCCGCGAGCGCTCACGCGCCGAGCTGAGAGGTTTCCAAGGCCTGAGGCCATCGATAGAGGTAGACGTCGGTGGCCCGGTCGTACTGGGCCGGCGTCCACCCGATGATCGGGTGACACCGACTGACGACCCGGGTGCCCGGTCGCAGCTCCTTTTCGAACTTTGGCCGGAGTCGTGCCATCGCGCCCGGCCACAGGAAGGCAGTCACCACGGTTGCCGGGCCGAAATCCATGCCGTACATGTTGGCCCGAAGGAGTTGGATCCTTTCGGCCCCCGGACCGATCGCCCGGCGGAGTCGCATGATGAGGATACGAAGCGGTTCGATCTCGACCGCCACGACCCGCGCACCATATTCCCGGGCCGCCGGGAACGCGATCGCTCCCACCCCCGCCCCGAGCTCGTAGAGCGTGTCCTGGGGGACCACGTGGGCGAAGCGGAACATCGTCTCCACCGACTTTCGGGGGGCCCCTTGGTAACCGGCACCAAAGAGGAACGAGACCAACCAGAAGTACGCAACGCATCCAACAAATGCCCACAAAACCGCCCCCGCAATAAAGGCCGGATTGAGGTAGATGTTCGACACGATGAGCCGACGCGCGGGAGGGGTTTGAACCTTGGCCACGGTTTTAACGAATCTCTTCGGTGCGACCACCAAACCGGGGCGTTCCTGCCGTGCTACCGTGCGCTCTCCGCGGCCTCATTTTACGTCGAATTCGAAGCCGAAGTCGCACGAGCGCGAGCGTACTCGGGATGAGTGTTCGAGCCGACGGCGCTGTTCCCCTCCAGGGAAACGCTTAACGGGGCTCGGACGGCGTATCCCTAGACGAAGGTGCGGACGTGCCGCCTCGAGAGCCGGACCCCAAGTACCTCGAACCGCTCTTGGGCGTCGCCTTCGACCTGGACGGGACCCTCGTCCTCTCGCGCCATGATTTCGGACGGATGCGCTCCACGGCAATCCGGATCGCGGAGAAGCACGGGGTCACCCCCGGCCACCTCACGGTCACCGACCCAATTCATCGCATCTTCGAGAAGGCTCGCGACGAGATTCACGACAGCGGCGCGACCGACGGGGTCCTGTATCGTTTCGAAGTCGAATTCCACCACGCGATCGATGCGATCGAGCTGGAAGCCCTCCCTCGCACGGTCGTACGACCCGGCGCCGAGCCGTTACTCGGCGCGCTCACCGAACG
>JAKIVW010000113.1:0-4858 GCA_022750355.1 Thermoplasmata archaeon | reverse complement strand
CCGGCGGCTCGACCCAGAGCGAGGCTCGGTTCTTGGCCGGAGGGGCGGCCGCCGTGGCGATCGACCTACCCCACATCGCTCGCCAGCTCGGTGTATCGGTCCCGACTCCCGCGTAGCGGCCGAGCGATTAGAGATACTCCGCGTAGGCATGGATCACCGCGCGCTCGGCGGTCGCCCACGCCTCGGGGATCTGGTTCCAGCCATTCCGCTGGTCCCCGACGCAGTAGAGTCCGGGAATTGGCGCTCCGGTACTCTCCGAGATCGCCCGGCAATCCTCGTCAGTCACGACGTACCCCTCGGGATCGAACCGACAGCCCAGCGACCGGGGGATCTCCTGATGCAAATCCCACCAACCCAGCGCGCTGAACCCCTTCTCGTAACTCCGATGGCTTCCATCCGCGAACAGGACGCCGAAGCGTTTCTCCCGTATCTCGTCAAACCCCGTGACCTCGGCCTCGAAATGGGTGATACCCTTCTCGACGAGAGCCGCCCGTAGCCCCGCGGCCTCGTCCGGGCCGACTCCCTCGAGGAGGCGATGACCGTGCGTTAGAATCTCGATCGAGGCCGGGTGGAAGTGCAGCAAGTCGAGGGCACTTCGGACCGCAAAACCGTCGTGCCCAAGGACAGCGATGGACCGGGCTCCCAACGTGTGTCCGTCGCAGAGGATGCAGAAGTCGACCAGCGCTTGATTGGCCCAGGGGAAGATAGGCTTGATCTGCCCGCCCACCTCGAGGATTCGGTCGACTACCCCCATCGCGAGTACTACCGCTCGGCCTCGGGCGGTCAGATCTTGCTTCAGCCAATCGAACGGGACGGCGAACCCGGTCTCGGTCCGCTCGACCTTCCGGGCCGTGGCCGGAGAGAAGTAGCTCACCCAGTCGTCGACCTTCCGGACGGCCGCGACCTGGTGGTCGAGAAGCGCGTGACCCGAAATGCCGGTTGGGAAACCGGGGATGTTGTCCATGACGGGGGCGTAGTAGGACCGACCGAATTTTGGCCCCCGGTCGATGAGCGCACCGCGGTAGCCGAGGAGGGCGGTCTTGAGCGCCGCCTGGAGTCCGGCGTGTCCACCCCCCACGACGACGATGTCGTACGACTCCTGGAGGCGGGGAAAACCCGGCACACTCGCATTCACTCCTGCGCAGGATTTGATGACCGTCGCCGGGAGCGGCACGTGTCAGTCGTACGGTTTACTCCTCCAAGGTACATAGTCTATGGTTATTCGGCTTATCTGCCGACAATGCTCGCAGATGCCGAAGGGACTCGTATGGAAGGACGAAAGCTCCAGCTCGCTGGTAAATCGACTTACCTGGTCTCGCTGCCGAAGCGCTGGGTCATCCACGCGGGACTCAAGGCGGGGGATACCCTGTTCGTCGAGACGGAGACGGACGGTTCTGTTTCCGTGCGGCCTCGCGCGGGAGAACGGCCCGCCGATCGCCGAATGATCTTCCAGGAGCGCGGCGAAGAGGCCCGCGACCACCTCCTCCGCAAACTCATCGGTGCCTACACGTCCGGCTTCGGCCTCATCGAGATCCGGTTCGCACCCGACCGGGCCCCGTTCGTCCGGCGGGTCTCTCGCGAGTTCTGCCGATTGGTCATCGGGCCCGAGGTCATCGAGGAAGCGAAGAACTCGATCGTGATCCAGGACCTCTCCGACCCCTCCGAACTGAGCTCGGAGAAGTGCCTCCGGCGGATGCACCTCACCGTCCGCGCGATGCTGGAGGACGCCGTCACCTCCATCGAAACGGGCAACGAGAGTCTGGCGAACGACGTGGCGCTCCGGAGCCAGGATGTCAGCCGGCTTTTCTGGATGGTCTCGAAACAATACCATCTCGCGCACTCATCCTCTCCCCCCGCGGCGGACAAGGCAAACTCAGCCGCGATCCACGCCCACCGTCTCATCGCGAAGATGATCGAGCGGATTGGAGATCATGCGAAACGCATCGCGGCGACCTATCCTGCCCTCAGCGCCGGAAAGCCGCTGGACCCCAAGCTCTCGCGGGATATCGAGGAGGCCCGAGTGTCCGCGGTCGCATTGCTCGACACCGCCTTCACCGCGCTCATCACGCGGGACATTGAAGTGGCCAACAAGGCCATCGATGGACGGATCGACCACCAGAAGCTCATCGATTCGCTCTCCCATCGCGTCGCATCGAAAAAGGGCGAGGACCTTCTCGCGTTGGGGACGATCGTCGATAGCTTGGGCCGCACGGCAGGGTATGCCTCCGAGATCGCCGAGCAGGCGATCGACCTTTCCGTACTGCTCAGCCCAGAACCCGTCTGAGACCTAACCCTCGGCCCAGCTGGCCTTGGCGTCTGGGGCGACTTTCGCCCCCCCGGGCGCGGGGCGGACCGGCCCGGGCTGAGCGGGTGCGGGGGGCAATTTGGCCACCGCGGTCGATGCGGCGGTGGTGGCCGCGCGAAGGGCGATGACCGCGTTGGCAACTTCGGCATCGACTCGATACGACCGGTGGGAGGCACCGTACTCGACCGCGAGGTCGGCGAACTCGAGGAGCCGTCGGGGATTGGACCCGGCCGCCTGGTTGAGCAGATGGATCGCTTCCCGGTCGAACGGGTATATCGGGTCGAGATCTTCCACGAGGCGTTTGACGAGGAGCTTCTTCGCGAGGAGGAGGGCGGCCTCGTCATCGCTGAACCCCGACAACGTGAGCGTGCGGTTGATGCGGGAGGCGAGAGCCGGGTGGTTCGTGGTGAGCCACGCAAGGTAGCTCGGATAGCAGCTGAACATCACCAGCACTCCCGGCTTGATGGCGTCGGTCACCTCCTGGATGACCTTCGCGAACGCATCCACCTCCCGGGACTCGATGAGGTTGTTCAGGTCGTTGAGCAGTAGGAAGGAGGGCACCGTGCTGTTGAGGGCCTGCCCGAGGACGCGGCCCGCATCCTTCGGGTCGTAGTTCTCATCGGGAATCTTGGTCAGCCCCGCCATGGCTCTCAGCCAGGGTGGTTGACTGAACAGCTTGGCCTTCCCCTTCGAGGTAGCGACTTTCTGGAACGCAGTCGCCACGCCGCGGAGGACCTTCGCCGTCTTGGCCGGCACGTCGTAGTAGACGGCGAACGCACCCCGCTCCTTGGCCTCGGCCGCAGTGACCAGGAGGCGTTCGGTCTTGCCCGCCCCGTGGGGACCGATGATGGCCACGACCGCCCGATTGTCCTTGTCGAAGACCTCATCCTTGATCGTACGGAGGGTCTCATCGACATCTTGGTTGACATGGTAGAGGCTCACGTCATCGAGGCTCTCGCTCGCCAGATCTCGAAACGGATTGCTGGTCAGGCCATACCGCTCGTAGGATCCGCCGGGCATGTTCCAACCTCTCTACAGGACCCGGCGACGCAGGTCGATCGCGATACGCTTGCCGTCGAACTCATAATAGATGTTCCGGTCGACGAACTTCCCATCCATCCACTTGGGGATTCGTAAGAAACGAAGGACCCCCTCGGGTCCCTCCCGGGCGTGGAATTGCAAGTACCCGTCCGAGAGATGGGTCACGACGGCCTCGGAACGGGAATCCAGCATCCCCCGATCGGTCGCGAGGATCGCCGTCATCTTCCGCGTTCGACACGCCGTTCGGAGCCGCCGAAGGGAGGAGGCGAGCTCCGAGGGGGGCAAGTTGAGGGTGAGGTACGAGAACGAATCGACGGTAAGCAGGCCCCCTTCCGGTTCGAACTCATCAAAGCTATCGACCCCGTCGCGCTCCAAGATGCGGATCCAACCCTCGGAGAGCTCGTCAGGGTCCCCCTCGCTCGCGAGGAGCGCCCGGACCTCGGTCTCGTCTCGGGACGTCACGAACGTCACCGGGCAGCCCACCCGCCCGGCGCTTAGGCTCAGTCGTCGGACGAAGTAGCTCTTCGCCGAGTCGGCTCCGCTCTCCACGACGAGCAGGCGCCCCTCTTCAATCTCCGGGATGATCGTGTCGAGGCCCGGTACCTCGACGGGGATGTTCACGCGGCCGGAAGGAGGTTGAGTCGTTTAACAAAGCGGCGTGTAGTGTCCGGAAACCTACGTACTAGCCTATTAACTACGGATTCTCCGGAGGGCATTCCTATGACGCCAGCGCCGTCTCATCATTTGATGCGCAATCGAAACCGCTTCCGGCAGGACCGCCGCGGTCTCGCGGAGATCGTCGGCACGCTCATGCTCGTCCTCATTGTCGTGGCGGCGGCCACTGCATTTTCCTTCTTCGTCGCCTCCGAGGAGCAGACCAACCTGCAGGAGCAAAACCAACTTCATCTTAAGAATCTCGAAAACGTCACCGTCCAAAGCGTGGACAACACTCCGGGTTACTTCTTTCCCCCGTTGTCCCTAATCTTCTACTCGGGCAACATCACGCTGGTCCTTTCCAGCGCCGACATTTACAACATGTCCCTCACCGACATTGCCATTGGAGGCGACCCGGCGCAGTCCTACTGTGAAGACCCCGGCTGCAACGTTTCCGTACTGGCAGACAAAGCGAACTTCCATCAGTTTCCCGTGGCGGGAGGATCGTCCTATCTGACCTTGCCTGCCTTCTCGGTCACCGCAGTCACCATCAACGATAGCGCGTTCTACCTCCAACCGTTCGTGTACTCATCGAAATCCATCCAAATCCAACTCGGAACCACGCTCGGGAACACGTTTGTCGAGACCTTGTTCCCTCCGGTCCCGGAGATCGGACTCAACTTCCTCACGGGTTACCCCATTCTAGATGGGTCCCAGTCCTATCAACCCCACTCCGGCTCATCGCCAAACGCGGCGATTGTTCAATGGGTGTGGACCGTAACCACGATGCTGGCCGACCCCGACTCGGGCACGTACTACGGCCAAGAGGCGCAGCTTCCCCACCCGTTCGTTACCACT
>JAKIVW010000220.1:414-1546 GCA_022750355.1 Thermoplasmata archaeon | reverse complement strand
TCGACGGCACGAACATCCTCTTTGACGTCACGAAGGGGATCCAGAACCTCAACGAAACGATGGACCTCGTCGTCGACGCCTTCAAGGAGGCGGTCAACCGGGGTCCGCTCGCCAACGAGAAGGTCTACGGACTCAAGATCCGCCTCGTCGACGCCAAGTTGCACGAGGATTCCATCCACCGCGGTCCGGCCCAGACGATCCCCGCGGCCCGCAGCGGCATCTACGGGGCGATGGTCCTCGGCGACCGTATGCTCCTCGAGCCGTTCCAAAAGGTCACGGTCAACGTTCCGCAGGAGGTGCTGGCCCCCTCCACCCGCGAATTGCAACGCCGGCGGGGAGAGATCCTGGACATGACGAGCGTCGGCGACCTCCAGACGATCATCGCGAAGGTCCCGGTCGCCGAGTTGTTCGGGTTTGCCTCCGACATTCGGAGCGCGACCGCGGGCAAAGTGCTCTGGTCGACGGAATCGATGGGATTCGAGCCGGTGCCCACCGAGCTTCAGCCGAAGGTCGTCGGTGAGATCCGGCAGCGCCGCGGTCTCAAACCCGAACCGTACGACGCCGCCTACTACTCCGGGTAATCGCCTCCCGGCCCTGGCGCCGGGGGAAACCCAAGCTACTACAAGTGTCGTACCTAACGGGCCAATACCTACTACAATCGTAGTAGGATTGCCTCCACTATCGAGCGCAACCCTACGCCGATCGGGCAAATTTAGTTACTACAAATTGTAGTAGGTTTCGACGCCCGAGGTCGGACCGTCCGCCCGCTCCGTCCCCCGTCGAGCGTCCTTTGACCGGGGTGGCTGGGTCCTTCGGCCGAACGGGAACGCAACGGCCACGCGCCTTCGTGGTCGAGGAGCCAACGCTTCCGCCAGAGTCCGAGGCCGAAACCGGTGATCGCTCCTCCGTGCCCCACGACCCGGTGGCACGGAATGATGATCGGGATCGGGTTCCGCGCCATCGAGCCTCCGACCGCGCGCGCCGAGTGGGGAAAGCCGGCCCGACGCGCCAGCTCCCCGTAGGTCACGGTATGGCCCGCGTTCACCTGGCGGAGCAATTTCCAAACGGCCTGATCGAACGTGGAGGCTGTGTCGGGGTCGACGTCGAGAGCGAATTCGGTGCGCGTGCCCCG
>JAKIVW010000220.1:0-404 GCA_022750355.1 Thermoplasmata archaeon | reverse complement strand
AAATACTCCACCAGTTGTCGCGGAGGACTTCCGGACGCAAAGGGCGGCTTACGACGAAGCGCGCCGGGGGGAACGCCGGTCTGAGGGACTCCATGCTCGAGAAGGTCGAGGACCCGGACATGAGTTCCTTGGTAGACAATACGGAAGGTGCCGATCGGGGTTGCCACATCGGCTACCTCGACCGGGTCGACCATGCGCGCACCAAGAGCCACAGCCTTATCTCCGTGGCGCCGAACGTGGGATTTATCACCCCCATCCCGATTCCCCCGAGGGGATTTGCCGGTGTCACGAGGGCGGATTTGGCCGACCCGTTCCATGGCCCTCGCGGGGGTCCTGGGGATCTTGGTCCTCGCTTCGGTCGTACCGTCCGTCGGGATGGGGACGTCCACGGCGGCGCGCGCGGT
>JAKIVW010000112.1 GCA_022750355.1 Thermoplasmata archaeon | reverse complement strand
GGCACGGCAACGAGCTTTTCAACCAAGTCGGAACGCGGCTCCGAATCACACTATGCAATGGATTTGAACGAATGTGCGATACCATGCCCCGCTATCCGAGGTATATCGGCTGTCGATAGTCCCGCCGTCGCAGACCCCAGCGTCGATCCCGCGAACGGCCGGAACGTTCGCCCCCGAGACGATTTCCCCCGATTGGAAAGCGCTTTCACGAGAGGACAGGGTAGGTTGACCGTGGGGCCGCCCAACGCCGCCGGCGGGAAGGAAGGACCGAACCCGGCCGCGATTCGTCGGTTGCGGGAGTCCGACCTCGTCTCGTACCGAACTCTGCGTCTGACTTCGCTCTTGGCGGAGCCCCTCGCCTTCGGGAGCACCTTCGAGCGCGAATCCGGGTTCGACGAGGCTCGCTGGGTGGATCGTGTGACTCGCGGCGCGCGCTCCCGAAGCGAGGCGGCCTGGGTGGCCGAGGGGGAGCGAGGGCGATTGGTGGGCATGATCGGTGCCTTCACCCAGGACCGTTCTTTCCACGTGTTCGGGATGTGGGTCGATCCCGAGTTCCGACGTCGAGGAGTCGGGGGTCGGCTTCTCGATACTCTGCTCGAGTGGACGAGGACCACGGATCCCACCGCCGAGGTCCTCCTCTCGGTGAATCCGACCCAGCGGGCGGCGGTAGGATTGTACATGGATCGCGGATTCCGCGCGACGGGGGTCGTGGAACCACTGGGCCATACCGAGGGGGCTGTCGTCCACGAGATGCGAAAGGTCGACCAACGAACCGCGCCTGGTTCCGGACGATAATTCCCCCCGAATCGTCGGACCTGGTCGGAAGGGTCGGGCCCCGCGAGAGGAGCGCTTCCCCGGGGCCGGTGGGTACCGATGATCTTAGGGGGAGGGCGAATCGCCGGTGCCAGGATCCGCCGATTTCGCCTTCGACTTCCGACGTCCGGACTTCCGGGCTCCTGAAGCGGCGTCAGAGGTCTCCATCGAAGATGCGCTGGGCGGCGACTCTTCGAGGGAAGGATAGGGAGTCACGGGCATCGGGGAGGGGGGCGGCGGTGAGGGAGGGGATGGTGCCGGTGCTTCGGCCGGCGGCGGTGGCGGCGGGGTCGGGTGGTGGTGGCCACTCTCGGGAGCGGGGGAGGGGGGAGCGGCCGGGGCGGCCGGCCGGGGCGGAATCGGGACGAACTCTCCGGGCTTCCACGTGTGCGGCATTCGGAGCACGGAGGGATCTTTCAAGAACAGGTCGGCGTGCCCGCAGGAGCGACACAGACGAGTGCCCATCGAAAGCTCCCCGCGAGGGCGCAACGAGAGCGCGCCGCCCCCGATAGAGCCGGTCTTGAGCTCGTTCGCCCAGACAAAATCCGACGCACCACAATTGGAACACACCGGGGCCACGAAGTCACCGTCGTCCAACGGCAGGCTTCCTCTCGGAAAAAGGCTTGCGTCCAACGGGCGAGGCTCCGGACCGATTCCCAATCCGCCCGCAACGGAGAAGTAACCTCGGCCTATCCGTGCCCCGATGGCCTCGCTGGAGTTCCAACGGATCACCGTGGCGGTTGACGGTTCCCCTCATGCCAGTCGGGCGTTGGATGTGGCCATCGACATGGCCCGGCACTACGGCGGGCAGCTCTCGGTGATCGCCATCGCTCCCCTCCAACCCGTCTATGTCACTCCGAACGAGCCGTTCGTGGCCCCGGTCGTCCCCGAGAGTGACCTGCCACGCTACCAGCAGATCGTCGAGGAAGCGGTCCATCGGGCGGAACAGGCCGGGGTGACTGCGGTCACGGGGATCTGCGAAGACGGTGTCGTTACGGACGAGCTCCTCACGTTCCTCGATCAGCATCCCACCGATCTGTTGGTGATCGGTTCCCGGGGCCTCTCCGCGGCGCGCCGGCTACTGCTCGGGAGCGTTTCCACAGCGATGGTCACCCACGCACCGTGTCCGGTGCTGGTCGTGCGGATGCCCGCTACGAAGCATGGTGCGTGACGATCACACGCGTCGGGCACGGCAGCTTATGCGAGGCCTTCCGGAGCGCCTCCTTGGCGTCGGCGAGATGGGCGAGCGTCGTGTAGATCGTTAGCAATTCGCCCCCGATCTCGGTTCGGACGGCATGGCCCACCGGTTTGCCGAAGGCCCGTCGCATCCCGTCGGAGATACGGTCCGCTCCAGCACCCGTGGCCATCTTGTGCTCGCGGAGGATTTGGTGCGGGTACCTCCGGATCTTGAGGTGGTATTCGTTGGGGGCTGCTTTCTCCAAGACCCTCACCGCGCTGATGCGCGCCGCCTCGAGTGCGACATCGCGCACCTGAGCTGCTTCCTCGACGCCGAGGGACATCTCGAGGGCGAAGTGGGCCCGGAGATCTCCGGTGTCGAATTGAGTAACGCGGAGCGCGGGTACGCCTCCCATGTACTCGCGTCGAGTGTAGACCTGGCCCTCGACCTTTCGGTACATCCGGGCCGGTTTGCGAACCATGAGGTTGGGCTGGACGGCCAACCCGTTAAAATGATTGCGCTACCGTGGAGGCGGCCCGCCCTATCCGAGCCCCGGCAAAAGCATCGCCCCTCTCGAACCGGCGGACATCTCGACCGCCGGAATCCTCCGCCGCTCCAACTCGCGGAGGATGCGCCGGTGTCCGGCACGGGAGCGAGGTACGGCGAAGAAACTGCGCCCGAACATCGCCTGGGCGGCCCAGCCCCCCTCCGTACGGATCGCCCGGAGGGTTCGGGTCAAGGCCGGCGAAGTCAGACGAACCCGATCGGTGAACCGTTCGCTCTTTTCGAGAAACTGGGTGGAGGTGAGTTCGGGTTTTGTCGGGAGAATGTCGTTCGCAGCCCCGGTGATCCTACGGAGAACGTGGGGATCGGCCAGGACCCTGGGCGAAGCGAGCGGCCTTCCGACCACCCCGATGAGGATGCGGGAGGGAAAGGAGCGGTGGACCACCCGGCCCGCGGGCGGGACCCCGGCGCGGATACGATACTCCAAGCCACCGCCCAGGATCGCCGCCACCCCGCCCAGGCCTCCACCCCCGAATAGCTCGGCAAGGTGGGCGACCTCGACGGCGCGCTGTCTCGGAATTCCGAAGAGTCCGGCGACAGCGAGCGCCGTCGACAGCGCCCCGGCCGCGCTCATCCCGAAACCTTGGCCCACTGGCATTTGGTGGGTGAGATGCACTCGCACCCGTCCGGATCCGGGCGGCACGAGTCCTCGGGCCGCCTCGAGCGAGATCGGAAGCGGGCCCGAGACGTCGCCCTCTACGGTAACGCGGGTCGTCCGGCCGGGCTCGAGCACCGCGAACGCCGTGACACCGAGTTCGAGGACGAGGCCGGCCCCGATCGAACCCCGACCGCGGGGGTCGCAGGCCCGAAGGTCGGGGGCAAAGAAGCCGGTCACATGCGCGGGCGCGAACGCCACTGCGCAACGCGGCGGTCCGGAGGCTCTCGAACGCGTCACCAGAACCGCGATGATGGACTACTTATAAGCCGCCACGCTTATTGAATCTCGGGAGTCGACGTGGCCAGGCCGGACCGGGTGAACATGAGTGAACCGGACGCACCTGCAGTACCGCACGAGTCCTACGATCGGGTCAACTTCCTCGAGCTCCGAAACACTCAGCTCGCCGAGGCAATCAAGCGGGTCGAGAGCGAGCGGCACTACATGGAGGCCGAGATCCTCCGTCTGCAACGGGAGGTCAAGAGACTCAAGACCGAACTCGACCGCCTCCGCTACCCACCCCTCATCGTCGGAAGCGTCCGCGACGTCCTAACGGACGGGCGGGTCATCGTCAAGTCGTCGACCGGCCCGGACTTCGTCGTCAACTCGGCGGAAACGGTCGAGCACGGCAAAGTCACCGTCGGTTCTCGCGTGGCGCTCAACAAGCAGACCCTCGCAGTGATGGGGGTCCTCCCCGCCTCGTTGGACCCGCTCGTGACGGCGAGTGAGATCGTCGACAAGCCGAGCGTGACGTACGCGGACATCGGCGGGCTCAACGACCAGATCCGGGAGATTCGGGAGGCGGTCGAGTACCCACTCCTCCGCTCCGAACTCTACAAGAAGGTCGGAGTCGACCCCCCGAAGGGCGTCCTCCTCATCGGTTCGCCCGGAACCGGGAAGACCATGGTGGCGAAGGCCGTCGCCCACCACACCCACGCGACGTTCATCCGCTTGGTCGGCAGCGAGCTAGTCCAGAAGTACATCGGGGAGGGCGCGCGCTTGGTGCGCGAGCTGTTCCAACTGGCCCGTGAGAAGTCACCGACCATCATCTTCATCGACGAGCTCGACTCGATCGGCGCCAAACGTCTCGAGGTCGCGACCAGCGGCGACCGCGAGGTCCAGCGCACCCTCATGCAACTGCTGGCCGAGATGGACGGGTTCGAGCCGCTCGCGAATGTCAAGATCATCGCGGCGACCAACCGACCCGATATCCTCGACGACGCACTGCTCCGCCCCGGCCGCTTCGACCGGATCATCGAGGTCCCGGTCCCGACCTACCTGGGCCGCGCCGAGATCTTCAAGATCCACTCCCGCGGCATGGCGATCCGGGACACGATCGACTTCGAGGCCCTCGCCAGCCGGTGCGAGGGTGCGACGGGCGCCGACATCCGTGCGATCTGTACCGAGGCCGGCATGTGGGCGATCCGCGAAGAGCGCGACACCGTGACCCTGGCCGACTTCGACCGGGCGGTCGAGAAAGTCATCGGCGAGGAAGAGCTCCGCAAGGAGTCCGTCACGATGTTCGCCTAAGCGCGAACGGCCCGCTCCCCTACGCGATCCCTCGGACGACGGTCCGGCCCAACACCCGCGGTCCTACGGGCACATCGAGATCGATCAGCACCGCGCTCTCGTTCGCCGCGAAGGCGACCGGTCGGTCGGGAGCAAGCACTCCCCCCTCCTTCCCCATCTCCTCGAGGACGACCGGCACGACCTGAAGTCCCAGGGCGAGGTGGAGGTGCGCGCCGACTCCGGCATCGCCACGGTAGTAGCGGCATTTTTCCAACGGGCCCGAGCTCAATCGGGTCCCTTCCCACAGGGAGCCCTCTGGCGCGAGGATCTGGCCGCGAGCGATCTCGTCGGCCTCCACTCCCTTGATCGCCGCCCCCACGCGTTCCCCGCAGCCCGCCTCCTTCCGGTCCACGTCGTGCACTTGGATGGAGCGGATCTCCACCACTTTCGGCGAAGGCCACAACCGGAGCCGGTCGTGGGCGCGCAACGTCCCCTGCCGTACGACTCCGAGCGCCACGGCGCCGACCCCCTTCACCGGGAAGGCGTGGTCGAGGGGCACGCGCACCGGACCCGGCACGTCGGGGGCGGTCCATCCGTCCACTAGCGCGCGGAGGGCGGGAAGGTCGAGGGGGGTTCGGGGCGCCGACTCGAGCCGGCCGCCCTTCAGGATCCGTCCGACATCGGCTTCGCCCACGGCCGGTCCCATCACGACCGTCGTCGGTATCTCCGAGATCTCGAGCGTCGCGATCGTCTCGGCGAGCGGTCGGTTGAGCTCCTGGATGATCAATAGGCACCGGTCGGCCATCGCGAGGGCACTGACGAGGGGGGCGATCTTCTCCGGGAATTGGGTCGGTTCCACCAGAGTGACGGCGTGGCCGTCGCGCACGCTGTTGAACAAGGTGACGTCCGACGAGGTTCCCTTTTTGCCGAGTTCCCCCGCCACCCCGGGGGAACCGACGATCGCGACCGTCACTGCGTCTGCCATGGATCCTACTTCGCCGGGCGGAGTCCGGTGGACCGAAGGACGAACTCGCCCCCTTTCACGTCCACGGTCACTTCGCTCCCGTCCTTGATCTCCCCTTCGAGGAGGCGCGCGGAGAGCGGATCCACGACCCGACGCTGGATCGTGCGCTTCAGGGGCCGGGCCCCGAAGTGGGGGTCGAGCCCCTCGGCGGCGAGCTGCTTCTTCGCGGCCGGAGTCGCCGATAGGCGGATGCGGCGATCCTTCAGGCGTGCTTCGACGAGAGCGAGTTGGAGGTCGACGATCGCCGCGATCTCGACCTCGCTCAGGGGACGGAAGATGACGATCTCGTCGAGGCGGTTGAGGAACTCCGGACGGAAATGGGCGCGCAGCACCGGTTCGATCAGCGCTCGCCGTTCCTCGTCCGTGGACGCCTCGCTCAGGAGGTCGGAACCGAGGTTGCTGGTCATGATCACGAGCGTGTTCCGGAAGTCCACCGTTCGGCCTTGCCCATCGGTGAGCCGACCGTCGTCCAGCAACTGCAGCAGCACATTCACCACGTCGGGGTGGGCCTTCTCGATCTCATCGAACAGCACGACCGAGTACGGGTGCGACCGCACGGCTTCGGTGAGCTGTCCGCCCTCCTCGTACCCGACGTATCCGGGGGGCGCGCCGATGAGACGGGCGACCGTGTGTTTCTCCATGTACTCGCTCATGTCGATCCGCACGAGCGCCCGGTCGGAGTGGAACAG
>JAKIVW010000015.1 GCA_022750355.1 Thermoplasmata archaeon | reverse complement strand
CGCCATCGTTCCCACACCCGCCGCCGTCTCGGTCCAGTACGCGAGCGCCGCGGTGCCATGATAGACTCCGCTTCCCGTCTCGGCCGGCCCTTGGGTGACGGCAAACGAAGCCGCCATGACCCAACTGCCTCCGATGACGAGGAGTGCGACGATCGTTCCGCCGATGACGTGGCGCGGCTTCAGTCGGTAGGAGTTCCCGGTTGTTGTGGTGGTGTGGGGGTATGCCATCGTGTGGCACCTCAAGCGGCGCTCCGGGTTTTCGGGTAGAAGAACGTACGTGTCGTGAGGAAGTCGGATACGGAGGAAAATCGGTCGCGTCGTGCTCCTCGGGCCGTAACGGGCCGGGGGTCGCTCTAGGGGCAGCGCCCGATTCCCGCGCAGGCCAGCACGATCACATGCATCGTTTCGACGGTGACGCCGCTCGGGCCGAATGCGCCCGCGTCCCAGTATAGGAAAAACGTCAGCCCCGCGGGCAAGGTCCCCGGGCGGGTCTCGAGGTAGACCGTCAGCGTGGAGGCCGCCCTACTTAGGCCGTCCGTGAAACGCAGTTCGAGCTCCGTAGAACCCGGAGCGGCGGTCGTTTCCCCGAACTCCCAGCGGACCGACGTGTTGGCTGCGGTCGCGCCGTTGATCCGAAAACTGGCTCCCGCCGCGGGGAGCAGGGTCGGCGTGAGGGAAACGGTCGACAGCATCGCCGGCACCGGCGACGGCATGCCCCAGACCTGAGCGGCCTGCCACA
Source organism: Thermoplasmata archaeon (assembly GCA_022750355.1). GTDB lineage: Archaea > Thermoplasmatota > Thermoplasmata > Lutacidiplasmatales > UBA184 > Lutacidiplasma. The sequence continues at coordinate 24,239 of JAKIVW010000015.1, read as the reverse complement.
CCCAGTAGGCTGGAGTCTGCTCTCCGACGTCGGCTCCTTGACCCTGCTCGACCGTCCCGGGCGCGACGGTCGCTGGAGCGCCCAGGCCCCACCCGATCACGGCGGAACCGAGGAGGAGGGAGGCCATCAACGCGACGCCGATTCCGAACCGAATCGTCCTGCCGAACCTCCGGGGCGGCCGGACGGAGGCCATCATGGGCAGGTCCCGACCGCGACGCACGCCTGAGCCACCTCGATCTGGTCGACGTAGGTGACGCCCGCCGCATGGCCTGAGTCCCAGTAGACGGTGAAGGTTTGAGTCGCCCGAGGAGCGGCCCGTTGGGTTTCGATGTACACGGTGATCGAGGCTGCCGTTGCGGTGACCCCGACCAGGTAGTGAATGTTGAAGGTGATCTCGATTTCAGTGCTGGTGGCCATGCCCACGCTCTCGTTGAATACCCAAACGAGAGCCTGGTCCCCGACCGTGACGGGGTTGATCCGTTCTGCCCCCGAGAGCCGTGGCAACCGGGAGGGGAAACCGACCGCCCCACTCCAGGCTCGAGGCAGGAAGGGGGGAATCTGTCCCGACTCGGAACCGACCTGTTGCCAGTGAGTGAGAAATTGGGTCGGCGCCTGGATTCCGGTAAGACTCTCGTTCAAGTGCGTCACTTGAAACGCGACCCCACCCACACCTCCCATCGCGAGAAAAGCGGTCACCAGGGCGCCGATCACGAACCCAGTTGGGCGGCGGAGAATCGACCTCCGTCGACTCGGCCCGCGGAGCCCGCGAGGATCGTGCATGGGTGGTCGAACCGCGGGGCGGATTCCTCCCTCCCATACCTGCGTCGTGGGGGCAGGACTTAACCCCTTCCCGCCATCGGAAACGTCGGTCGCTCCTGCGTCCCTAGAATCTCTCCACCGGACCTGAGTCCGGCGGGTTCGCGCCCGGTTCCGATCCCTCCCCTTCCACGTGCGGGTCTCCCGGGTCGGATCGATGCCATCGCTCTCGACCCCGGACGACCAGGAATATCGCGGCGATACCGGCCAAGCCCAGCGCGGCCCACGCCCACAGCGGGACCAGCTCGAACCCGGACGGCGTCTCCGATGTACCGCCGGGGGCCGCGACGATGAGCGTAAGATTGCTACGGGCCACACCCCCCAGTGCGTCGCGGAGGGTAAGACCGACGTCGAACGAACCGGTCGTATTCATGACGCAGTCGAACGCGGTCTGGGAAGCTATGCAGCCCGGCGGGAGGTCGGTCCAGGCCGAGTGGATCGGCGCCTCCCCGCCGGCGACTGTATAGGAAAAGATGACCACCGAGCCGGCCGGAGCGGGGTTCGGCGATATCCCCAATTCCGCGATCGCCAGAGGGGCCACGACCGTGATTTCGGCCGTCGCCCGAACGACAGTACCCAACGCGTCGGTGACGGAAACGGTGACGTTGTACGACCCGGGCCCGGTCGGTGCGCAGTTCCAATTCGGTACGGAACGGGCCAAGCAGCCGGTCGGAAGCCCACTGAAGTTGTACAGCAACGGAAGCGCACCCCCCACCAAACTCGCATTGAACTCCAACGGTTGACCTACTTCCACCGGATTGGGAGAAGCGACGAAGGATAGGATCGCGGGAATCGCGACGACGGTCAAGTCGCCGGAATCGTTCGCGCTCCCGGTCGCCGTCGAGTCCGTAACATTGACCGAGACCGGAAACGTTCCGACGACATTCGCAGTACAATTGAAGGTGGGGACGTCGGGGGCGGTGCAATTCGTGGAAGGCACATTCCACGCGAAAGCATACGGGGGGAGGCCACCCGAGACCGTCACCGAATAGACGACGACTTCCCCGACGTACGCGATATGAGTCGACACGAGGGGCCCCGAGGCCACAAGACGGGCTTCCACTTGGACCCCCGCTGTCACATTCGCAGTAACGTTCGTGAAGTCCTCCACGGACACTCGCACCGTGAAGTTCCCCGTGCCGGTCGGAAGGCAGACCAGCGTCGGGAGAGAAGCGCTCGTACAACCCGGCGGAAGTCCGGAATACGTGTACCTCAACGGTGGCGCTCCCCCGGTGACGACGGTCGATAGGGTCAGCGAGTTCCCGATGTCGACCGGCGAGGACTCGACCGCCAGTCCGGCGCGGAGCGGCGTCGACCCGAGCGCCCAGCTCTGGCTCCCGATACCGCCGACCTCATAGAGGACGTACCCGTCCGCCGCGTCCCATTCGGAGAGTGGGTCGAACCCGATCGGGGGAGTGGTCGGCAGGTACGGCGTTCGGTTGGACCAAGCCCCTGCCAGGAATTGCCAGTCCTCGTACGATGGCGAGCCGTTCTCCGAATAGAGGTAGGCCGGGGCAACCAGGTCCACCATCGCATTCGAACCGCCATCGAACGCCAAGGTTTGTGTGGCGCCCGTATTGAAATCGGGCCCTGAGATGTTGAGGTTGGTCCATTGGCCCGCCCGGAATTCCCAGGTCTCATTCGTCGCAAGGGCGTATCCGGGACCGGGCACCGAGCCTCCAAAGAAAATTACCGCCCCAACCGCCGGATCGTACGCCATCACACTGTCCGCGCCGGTCGGGCCCGGCGGTGGAGTGCCCGCGGTGCCCGTGAGATTCGTCCAACTCCCGTTCTCGTACGTCCAGGTCTGCGAACTGTTGGGGGACCCGACCGGATCCAGCAAGACGGCATACCCGTCCGCGGGGTCGGAAGCCATCAGAGGTTGGGCCCCGGCGGGGGGGCTCGCCGACAAGGCCGGCGTGAGGTTGGCCCAGACCCCCCCGGAGAATCCGTACGTTGCATTCGTCGGAACGGTGCTGCCGGGCTCGCTCGGTATAGGCGCGCCCCCTCCGAACGCGATCAGGTCGGCGCCCGAACCGTCGTACGCCAGCGCCGGGAAAATTTCCGGAACCCCAGGGAACGAGGAGGACCAGGTGAAGTTCCGGTACGACCACGCCAGTCCGGTGACGCCGGCCGAATCTCCGCCGAGGAACACGGTGGTGTTCGACGCGGGGTCGAACGCCATCGCGCCCCCGAAGGTCGTTCCCGGGATCGCCGCTCCAAGACCCGTGATGTTCGACCAGTAATCCGAACCGATCGCTGGCCTTCCTCTCTCGAGGGAAGGACCATGCGCGGGGGCGAAAAGTCCGGTGCCGTCAATTCGGGTCGATGGCGAAGGAGACAGGACCCGGTGCTCGGACGGCGGGAGGCGGGACGCTCCCGACGAACTCGGTCGAGTCGGAAAGGCGAGGAAGGGCAGCGGTACCAGCAGAAGGGCTCCGACGACGATGGCGAGGATCTTGAGGCTTCGCGGGCGGTGACGCTTCATGGAACCTACGACGGCCTCCGATTTTTTTCGGCTCCCGCTTGATGCGTCGCCCCTTCTTGTCCGCTTCCCTCCGGAACGGGACCGCCCCAGCCTGCGCGAGGTTGGGTCCGGGGGAACAAACTCTACGGGGGGCCCGCCGAACGTAGGCCGAGTTGAATCGGTCGGAGAAAGCGTCGGCTTTCTCACTTCGAGCTGGGGTGTGCAACGCGCATCGAGGACGGGACGGGTGCGATAGTTAGATACCCCCTACTCGGGTCGGCCCGAAGATGAAGCCCCGGCCGCCAAGAACAAAATCCGACCGCCGGTCCGTCCTCCTCGGGGTATTCGTCGTCGGTATTGCGGCCCTGTTCCTGATCCCGTCCGGCGCGTACGGCGGAGGAATTTCCCACCGGGCGCCGGGGACGGGAACGGCGGTTATCGGGAGCGGGACGAAGTCCGCGGTCCCTCCTCCGATCACGGTGGTAAAGAACTCGAAGTACGACTGGCCCGAACTCCACCAAGGCCCGCTGCTCAACGGCTATGCCACCGCCAGTCCTCTTTCGTCCTTGAACGCCCCAACTCTCGGCGTCGCTTGGGCGACCAATGCCTACGGCTCGATTCTGGACTCGCCGGTCGTCGCGTTCGATCCCATCCGCGGAGAGACTCTCGTGTATGTCGGAACCGAGACCGGAAACGTCCTGGCCGTCAACCTCGCGAACGGACAGATCGTCTGGGGCGTCTGGCTCGGCTCACCGATCCGCTCCTCCCCCCTGGTCCACAACGGCTCGCTCTACGTCGCGACTTGGTCCAATCCCGCCCTGCTCAAGCTCGACGCATCGACGGGGGCGACCCAGTGTACGGCCATTCTCCCGGATGTGACGGAGGCGACCCCCACCATCGCGACGCTGCCGGGGGGCGTGACGGCTGTGTTCGTCGGCACTGCCGGCTCGGGCACGCGAAGTGGCCCGTTCGTGGCGGTCGACGCCGCGAACTGCAGTGTGCTGTGGAAGTTCACGGGCTATAACCAGCCCGCGGGCTCGTGGGACTCCGCCTCTTATGTCGTGAACGCCACCGGCGTTCCGGTGGTCATCTTCGGCACGGACGACCCCGACTCCTCGATCTACGCCCTCGATGCCCTGACCGGGCACTTCCTCTGGCGGTTCCAATGCTACAACCCCGTGGGAGCGGACCTGGACGTGGCTTCCGGCGTGGCGATTTCACCGCCCGGCAAGAACGGTTTCGCCCAGGGGGTCGCCTACGCGGTGAACAAGGCCGGCCGCGCGTACGCGCTCGACCTGAACAACGGGACGTTGATCTGGGAGACGAACTTCAATGCCCTCGCGGGCGCTTCGGGAGCCTCGCGCTCGACGCCGGCGTTGGACGGCACCAGCATTGTCTTCGGTTACATCAACGGGCTCGTGAACCTGAACGACCTGACGGGCGCCGTGAATTGGTTCTTCAACGACTCGACCTCCACCGAGTCGATCGCCTCGCCGGCCATTGCCGGGGGGAACGGACATGGCATCGCCATCACCGCCGATATCGGCGGAAAGTTGGACGTCGTCGCGATGGTGGGAGGGACTCTCCTCTACTCGTACCAGACCGGGGGATACATCACGGCCTCCCCCGCCGTATCCGACGGGAACATTCTGCTCGGTTCTTCGGACGGCTTCCTCTACGCCTTTGCGGTCGGGGGCGGGAACCATGCCCTCCTCCCGACGACCGCCGTGAGTTACCCCGTTCAAGGGGCCATGCTCGCGAATCCCAACGGGAACCTGACCATCGCAGGAAACGCCACGGACCCTTCCGGAGTCGCGGCGGTGCACGTCGCGATCCAATCGGGGGGGCCCTCCGGTCGATGGTGGGACGCGGCGACTTCCTCCTGGTCGCCCGGACCCGTGGACGATGCGGCGACCTTGACGACTCCCGGTGCCGCGGCCACCGCCTGGACCTTCTCGTTCCCCGTGCCGGCGGGGGGAGGCACCTATCAGGCGATCGCGTACGCCTCCTCTACCCCGGGGCAATCCGACCTGAAGGGTTCGGATGTCGACTTTGCGGTCGACTTCAGCACGGTCGGCCCCCATCTCGAAGTCTCTCCCACGTTCGTCGCACCCGGAGGGAAGGTCACGTTGGACGGCGGAGGCTTTGGCCGCTCGGTGTCGGTTTCGATCAGCCTGCTCGGCAAGACGTTGGCCACGGTCACTTCGTCGACCAACGGATCCCTTCCGTCCACGCCGGTGGTGATCCCGCTGAAAGCACTGTTCGGACCATCCGCGCTGGTCGCATCGTCCGGTTCTTCCGGCAAGTCTTGCTCCGTGGCGATCACGATCGCAAACAATTGGGACCAACTTGGGTACTCCGCCGGCCACACCGGATTTGAACCCAACGACGAGATCCTCAACAACCTCATCTTCCCCGGTGGGGATAACTGGGTCAAGCTGGCCTGGCACTTCGCGGCGCCTGCGTCGATCAACGCATCCCCCGCGGTCGCGGATGGGGACGCCTACGTCGCCGATACGATCGGAAATCTCTATTCCGTGGACGTCCACAACGGAGGTCTGCTCTGGAACTTCACCCTCACCTCGAAAGCCGCGATCGAAGGTACTCCTGCGGTCGATCCCGTTCGTGGAATTGTTTTTGTAGGGGCCGATGACGGGACCGTGGACGCGATCAACACTACCAACGGGTCGCTCATCTGGTCGACCTCCCTGGGTGGAAAGGTCTGGGCACCCGTTCTCTCCAACGGGGACCTATTCGTGACATCGAGTCTCGGCGCCGTCGCGGAGTTGGCTGAGTCCTCGGGCTCGGTCACCTGGTCGATCGCGACCGGAAAGACGATCACCTCCGCGCCCTCGCTGAATGCCACCGCCGACCTCTTGGTCGTCGGAGAGTCGAACGGAGACGTCGTCGGGATGAACACTACTTCCGGGACCACACTCTGGACGTACGTGACGGGCGGCGCGGTCACGGCCTCGGCGATGGTGACGGGGGGAGTTGTCTACGTCGGTTCGAACGACCACAAGTTCTACGCCCTCAGCCAGAAGACCGGGACCAAGAAATGGGACTTCGTGACCGGAGGGGCGGTCCAGGAGACCGGAACGCTGGACAATCAGGGATTGCTGTACATCGGGTCGAACGACGGGCGGCTGTACGTGCTCCGCGTTTCGACCGGCCTCCTCGATTTCAATTTCTCGATCGGGTCGCCGATCGTCGGCGTCTCCACCGCGAAGGGGGTCGCCGTCTACGAGGACGCGGCGGGAACGATCGGTGCGGAGAAGACCTACCTCGACGGAGGCGGATGGAAGTTCCTGACCGGAGCCGGCCTGGTGACCGCCCCGGTGCTGCTGGACGGAACGGTGTACGTCACGGGACAGGACGGGTTCCTGTACGCTTTCACCTCGAACGGTCAAGCCCCGGTCTAAGCAGTCCTCCGTCCACCCCCGGACTCACCGAAGACGGTTCCACCGACCCGGCGCATTAGTCGGAGCGGGACGATGGTCCTGCGGCCACGGGTTGATGTAGGACGACACCGCATCGCGCCCCGACTGTGACGCGCAGTTCCGGACCTACGCGTCCGAACGGATCCGGGGGTGCTCCCACCGTCGAGACCCGGATCGTCGCGTACTTGAGGGCGCGGCCGATCCTCTGTCTGGCCATCCTCACTCCCGGAATCCCGGAGTACCTCTCGACCTCCAGCCCGGTGCTGGCCCTCGTCACCAATCCTGCCTTCTTCTTCCTCCAGCTCGCGATCAACGTCGGCCAGTACACGGCCGGCGCCCTGTTGATCCGGGAGGCGATGATCCGCTGGCACAAGGGTTGGGGATCGGTTCTCCTCCTCGGTCTCGCGTACGGAGTCACTGAAGAAGGGTTGGGCGACAACACCCTGTTCAACACCAATCACGCCGCCGACGGCGTACTCGGCTCGTTCGGTCACTGGGTCGGTGTCAATTGGGTCTGGGCGACCGCCGTCCTCGCGTTCCACGTGATCTTCTCCATCGGACTTCCGATCTTACTTCTCAGCCTTGCACTCCCGGCGACCCGTGGGCGATCCCTCCTTGGTCGGCGCGGCCTCGTCGTGGCGCTCGCCTCGCTCGCCGCCACCACGGCGACGGAGACTTTGATCGTCTACAACCAGTTCCACTTTTGGATGGGTCCGTACCTCCTGATCGGTAGCGGGATCACGATCGCGGCCCTGGTTGTGGCGGCGTACCGCCTCCCCCGCAATAGCTGGGCCCCCCCGAGCGAACGCCCGAGTGCGAGGTCGTGGGAAGTGGGAGCGATCGGTTTCCTGTTCTTCCCGATCGCCTTCGTGCTCGAGTACGGGTTCACCTCCGGCCCCGTCCCACCGGCCGTCATCATCCTCGGGGAGCTGGTGATCTTCGGACTTCTCTTCGAGCGCATTCGGCGACGGATCGGCCGGACCCAGAACGAGTACCTGCTCGTGGACCTTGCCTTCGGCTCTGTCCTCTGGCAGGCGGTGTTCGGCGTCCTCCTCACGCTCGGGCTTCCGTTCACGCTCCCGCTCGTCGCGATCACCCTCCTGTTCTTCTTCCGACTGCAGCGGGCGTATCCGGACCCGGCCTCGGCGGCAGAGCGGAATCGCCCTCCGACTGGAACGTCGGGCGTGGGTGATACGGGCTGAACCCACCGGACACCGCGTTGGGAGCGGGACTTCCCTCGACGGCCGGGGGCACCGCAGTCGAACGTAACGCTCGAGTCGGGTCGCCGCCGACCTTCGCTCCCCGAACGGAGAACTCGAATGTGGGCGCGCGCGTTGGAAAAAAGAAGAGGGAGGAAAGGGTTGGTGCTCGGCCCGGGTCGGGGGTCCCGACCCGGAGCGTGGGCTCCCCGTCGCCTACGTGTAGACCAGCGTGGTGTGGAGGTTCGCTCCGTTCACCAGGATCGCCGACGACGCCGGAGAGGTGTACCCGCTGACCGCGCCCGGGAACACGCCCCAGGCTCCGTCCGGCAGCCAGTAGCTGACCCCGATCCCCGTCGTGGTCTGCGTGTAGCCGTTGATGGTGACCGACCAGGACGTGCCGGACGCCAGACCCATTTCGCGGACCCAGACGTGGTAGAGCGTCAGCGTGGTCAGGGGCAGCAGGTCGCCGCCCGTCCAGATCTCGCCGCCGTTCCGGTAGGTGAGCCCGTAGGGGTTCGCCGCGGTCCCGTAGTTCCCCCAGTCGTTCCCGCCCTCGTAGCTGAGCCCGAGGATGCTGCCGGAAAGATGCCAACCGTTTACGACCTTCACGTCGGTCGAGGGTTGGTAGTGCACGTTCCACGCCGCGGTCCAGGGTGCGAATCCGCCGACGTAGAAGTTCTCGGGGAGCAGGAACGCGGTGTTGGGGGTCAGGAACGCGTTGTTGTAGACCACGTCGTGAGATTCCCAGACCCAAAGTCCCACGGTGTTGCCGGCGTTCAGCGCGGCGCCGGGGTTGGGTTCGACCACGGCCGTGGGATAGAAGACGTTCCCCCAGATCGTGTTGTAGCCGCCCAGTCCGGTGGCGTCCACCACGTTGATCCCGTTCGACTCTACGTAGAACGTGTTCCCCGCGATCAGGTTGTGGCTCGAGTCCCAGAGATAGACCGCCGCGGGCTCCCCGAAGGAAGCCGCGTTGTAGAACCATCCCGAAAGGTCGGGGTTCGACACGATCGACACGTGGGAGGCGCGGTACAGCTCGATGTTCAATTGGTTGTAGACCGCCGACCCAAAGCCGGTGCTGGGGTAGGTGACCCCGAAGCTCGGCATGTCGTAGACGTTCACGTACGCCGACGTTCCGATGAGGTAGACGCCCGGGAACACGGGGAACAGATAGTCGTTGAACGAAGCGAAGAGCGGGTCGATCGTTCCGCCGTTGTTCACGAGGTAGTATGGGTTGGTGTACGTGCCCATTCCACCGGGCTGCGAGATCGCCGCGAGCTGGCTGTTGGATTGCGCCCACAACGGGGTGTACACACCCTCGTTAGTGTTCCACACCATCGACACCGTGACCGTGACCGAGTGGTGGTCGGGGATGTGGACCGACACCGGCGTGTAGTCGCTCAAGAGGAACTTGAACGAGTACGAACCCGGGCTGAGCCAGTAGACCGCCGGGCCGGTCGTGGGGGTCGGGCCCCACGCGGCCGTCGCGTCATTGAAGCTCGCCCCGGCTCGCAAAGACGAACGCGATGATGGGAGAGAGGTTCACGGTGATCTTCTCGGCGCCCTGGTGGGCGCCCACGATGCCCCAGAGGGGGTACAGGATCGAGGGTCCCGCGTTGAGCTCCGCCACCGGGTTGGAACCGGTGGTCGCGTACTCCGCGATCCCTTCCGAGGTCTCTCCCGTGTCGGTCCCGAAGTCGTACCCGGCCGGGACGGCCTGGTAGGTCGAGGTTCCGTTCGGGAGGGTCCAGAGGCCCATCGAGCCTTGGATTCCCATGAGGGTCGTGGTCGAGCCACCGCCGGGCCCGCCCAGCATGATCTCCGCGTCGTTCAGAAGGAAATTCGTCGGGTTCGCAAACTCCCCGTTGATCTGGAACGTCGGGGAGGGCGCCGGAGAGGTCGGAGGCGTCGCCGACGAGTTGAACTCTACCTGGTCAAACGACCCGGACACCATGCCGCCGCCGGCGACCACGGTGTAGTTGAAGAACACGGTCGGGCGGTCGTTGACGACCGACGCGTTGTTGTAGACCTCGACCGTGAACGGAGTCGAGACGTGATAGGCCGGGCCGATGGCGTAGTAGAAGACGCCGGGCACGACCTGGCCGTCGCCGCTGAAGATCGTGCTGGCCTGCATGCCCGCGGTGGGGCTCGAGAAGTTCCAGATGTTGTCCTCGAACGAAAGCGTGCTAAGGACGGGGTTGTAGACCGGGACGTTCTGAATCCAGTACTGATACGAAGCGGTGCCGAGCACATCCGTGTGGGTGAGCACCGTGTTCAGCTGCATCGTGAACCCATCGGGGTCGGAGGAGGTGACGTAGATCGGGTTCACACTGTTCAGAGTGACTGCTCCTTCGACGCTCGAGGTGTAGGAGATCGTCCCGACGTTCGTTCCGTTGACGTCCCGGACACCGAAATCGCCGAGCCCCATCGGAGCCGGCGCGACGCCGTAGAGCGGGCTAACCGTGTTCCCGCGAGTAGAGAAATGCGAACCGAAATTGGGCAAGAACACGTCCTTTTGAGGAACGTTGTCGCTCTTCAGGGCCGAGAGGATTCGACTCTCCGCGGCCGCCGCCCCGGTGGGGGCAACGGTCGGGGCCGCCGCCGCCGCCGTCGGCGCCGTATGGAGCGACGCGGGAGCCACGACCATGGCCGAAGCAGGGCCGGCACCGGCCGCCGCCGCGGCTGGGGCCGCTGAGCCCGCGGGAATGAGCATGATCGCCGCGATCGAAAAGACCAACAGTCCCAACAGCCGAATGTTATACGCCAAAGCTAGACCTCGCGGTCGTCCATGGTCTGGAGGGCCTTATACCGCTCTACATCCGCACTCACACGTATCCATACGTGGTGTGCCTGACGAGGGCGTGCAGGGGCCCGGGCATCGACGGCTCCCCCTTCCGGCCAGGGCACCCAGTCCCCGACCCACCGGGTCCGAATCGGCCCACTGGGCTCGGCCGACCGAGCCTCCCACGATGGTTCAACTATCCGAATGACCGGGCGCGGTCTCGACGTACCCGACGACGAGGCAGGCGAGCACGAGGGCGACGGCCGCGACCCCCAACGGGGCCGCGAGAGCCGCCGCGAGCCCGACGGTCGTCGAGTACGACCCGAGGGGGGCCGCCGACGTAACGTTGGCGGCGCCGGTTCGGAGATAGTAGTACACCGTGATCTGCGGGAGGTGTCCCGGGAAGAGCGGAAGGACGAACTCCCACAAGAAGGCGTACACGAGCCCGAGGATCACCGCGCTCCGAGTGACGAGGCCCATGAGTAGGTAGATCGCGAGGTAGGTGACGGAGCCGAGCAGGACGATCAAGAGGCCTGCGGCGACATCGCCGGACGGGAACGATGCCCCCTGGGCGCCCGCCGCCGCGATGGCGAGGGAGACCCCGAACGAGGGTAGGAGGAACGTGAGGAGGGCCGCCCATCCACCCAGGTACTTCCCGATCACGATGGAGGGCCGGGCGACCGTTCGCAGGGTCAGGAACGGAAGTGTATCCTCCTCGATCTCGGTGCGGAACAGGCCGACCCCCAGGATAAGGGCCGTTAGCGGCAATTGAACCGAGAGGATCAGGGTGACCACGACGTTCCCAAAACCCGTGATGAGGTCCGTGCCCGTAACTCCGTACGCGTAGAATGCGGCCAGGAGCACCGGCGGGAGGCCCGCGAGAAGGGTCGAGATCCATAACCGGCCGCCGAGGAAGCTGCCGCGATACGTCATGCCCACGATCACCGCGAGCCGGCGCACCTGACTCGTCATGGAACTACCCCGCCAAGAGGCGGAAGACCGCCTCGAGATTGTCGTCCACGCCGCGTACCCCTCGAACGGGGACCGTTCCCGTGCGCGCCAGCTCGCCGAGGGCTCGGTAGAACGCGTCCGGAGAACGAGTCTGGGCCACGACCTTGTCCGGTCCCGGGAACGAGACGTCCGTAACATGTTCCCAGCCGGCGAGCGCCTTCCCTAGCTCCCGAGGGACGGGCGTCGTCACCTCGACCGTGTGGGGCCGCGCATCGATGAGGTCTCGGATCTGGTGGAGGTCCCCCTGGGCGATCGCGCGCCCGTTCGACATCATCACGATCTGATCCGTCAGGCGTTCGACCTCGTAGAGGACGTGCGAGCTGAGGATGATGTGGCGTCCGGCCTGGGCGATGCGCGTGAATAGCTCGAGCAGGTGGACCCGGCTGACGGGGTCGAGGGCGTTCAGGGGTTCGTCGAGGAGCAGCAGGGTCGGGTCGTGGGCCAGGGCCTGCGCGATCTTCACGCGCTGTCGCATCCCGCGGCTAAAGCCGGCGAGCTTGCGGTCCTTCACCGGCAGCAGGTCGACCTCCGCGAGCGCGGACGCGCAACGTCGATCGGCCTCCGCCCTCTCGAATCCGTCCAGCCGCAGGAGCATGCGCAAGAATTCCTCGGCGGTCATCCACTCGTACAGCGTCGGAGATTCGGGACAGTAGCCGATCTCGTGATTCGAACGTACCGGACGGGATGCCGGTCGGCCCAGGACCATCACGCTCCCGGAGTCGAGGTGCAACTGCCCGGCGAGGACTCGGAAGAACGTGGACTTCCCGGCGCCATTCGGCCCCACCAGTCCCGTGATGCCCGGCCCGAACTCGGCCGTGAACCCGTTCAGCCCAAGCACTTCCCCGTACCGCTTGGTCGCACCGGTCGCGACCACGACGGCGGGCGTCACCCGACCACCTCCACCCGGCGGACCCGGAGGAACGCGACCCCGGTCGCGACGACGGCGATGCCGACAACGATCGCGGCCGCCGACCCGGGGTCGATCGCGGGAGTTACCCCGAACAACGACTGAGCAACGGCCAACAGGTCCTCGAGCGGGCTGACGTAGAGAGCGTGGGTGCTCGAGGTAACCCCTTCGATCAGTGCCGACAGGATCTCCGCGCTGATCAGGACCCCGAAGATCGCGGCGCCGGCATACAGCGGCCGACGCGTGAGGCTGGAGAGAAAGAGCGCGAGCGTCGTGAAGAAGACCACCATCAACAGCCCAACGGCCACGAAAGCCCCCATCGCGGTGGCGGCCAGCCCGAACGAGACGTTCCCGACGAAGTAGGCGAACAGGCACGCCGCGATCCCCGGGATCAGGAAGAAGATCGTGAGGACGAGGCCGACCGCGGACCCCTTTCCGATCAGGTAGTCGGACGGCGTGATCGGGCGGCTCAGGTAGAGCGTGATGGAGCGGTCGGACACGTCACCGGCGATCGCGCTCGCGCCCGCGGATGCGGCCAGCAACGTGGCGAGCAGGAGGTAGGGGATGGACTTGTACGGAGTCGCAAAGTTGTTGAGGCCCACCGCACCCCCGAAATTCATGATCGCGACAAAGGCGGGGGTAGTGAACAACACCACCTCCACGCCAACGATGAGAGCCCCGAGAACGATCAGGACGATGTTGAGGGCTCCGAGGCGTCGCATGAGCCCTTCGAATACGATGACCCGAACCCTCTTCCAGCGAGGTTCGCGCTCGAGCGCCCCGATGGTGTAGCGGGGCGCGTTGATCGTCAGGCTACCCCTCCGGAAGATGCCGGCACCATCTGAAGGAACAGCTCTTCGATGCTCCGAGTCGCCGGCCCCAGGTAGCGGATCTGGCATTCGGCCTCGGCGGCCGCCTCGAACAGGACCCGCTCCCCTCCGCTGGGGCGCTCGATCCGGACTTCGTGCCGAGCAGGATGCGTGACCACTCCCCGGTGCTCGAGCGCCGCGACAAAGCGCGACAAATCTCCCTTCACCCGAATCACGAGCTCCCCGCTGTCGACCGAGAGGATCTCCCGGGTCGGAGCGGCGGCGAGGAGCCGACCCCCGTTCAGGACGACGAGGAAGTCGCAGAGGCCCTCCACGTCGGGAAGGAGATGGGTGGAGAGGACCAGGCTGCGCTCCTTCGTCCCGCTCAGGGCTTTCAGCAGGCCGAGCATTTCGGCCCTTCCCGTAGGGTCGAGGCCGGCGGTCGGTTCATCGAGAAGGGCCAACGGCGGGTCGTGCACGATCGCCTGGGCGAGCTTCACCCGCTGACGCATACCGACCGAATACTCGGCGATCCTCCGGTACCGTTCCTCGCGAAGCCCGACGAACTGGAGGACGTCGTGGGCGCGCCCAAACGCTTGGCTCTTGGGCAACCCGCTCAATCGGGCCATGTACGCGACGAATCCGATGCCGGTCATCGCCGGTATCAGGCAGTCGTGCTCGGGCATGTACCCGACCCGCTCCCGGAGGGCGACGCCCCGGAGCGCGATGTCCTCCCCGAGCACCTGGGCCCCTCCGGCCGTTGGATCGAGCAGCCCGAGGAGTAACCGAATGAAGGTGGATTTGCCGGCCCCATTCGGTCCGACCAGAGCGATCGTCCCGGTCGGAATCGTTACCGTAAGGTCGGAAAGGCCCACGACTCCGTCGTAGTGCTTCGTGAGCGATTGGGTCCGGATCAGGTCCACGGGTTCACCTCGCCCACCGGGGCATGGACCCTGGGTCGGTCCGATTGGAATCGCCGCCGGCACGGCGGTCGGAGGCAAACCGGAGGGGAATTCACGGCTCGACCACTTCCCACCCTACAATAGAAGTAGCGGCGCAGGGGCGACGGTCCCCGGGCGGTAGTTTCACCGATGACGCACCCCGCGAGGGGGTCGCTCGGACGTTCGCGGGCACTAGAAAATGCACCATGATCACCAGCGCCGTCATGGCGGAGGCGCGCGGCGGCCCGTCCCCTAGCGAAAGGCTGTAGGACCCGGCGCCCGGTGGAATTCCGAGCGCACTCGGGGGCTCGGAAGCGCCCGGTTCGCCCGAATTATCGGTTCTTGCCGCCGAGCGGAACCTGCCGTCGCCGGGCGGCGACCTTTCGTTGACGCTGCTTGTGGTGGCGCTTCTTCCCGCCGGGGCTGGGACGCTTCCTCGGATTGCCGGTCACGATACTCACCTTGGAGGGGGCTAGACGGCACGATGGATATCTTCACCTCTCCTCCGTATGGCCGAAATGGTCACCGTGGAACCGACTTCGGGGCGGGTTCCAGGACGCGGGCCGGGGCGCATCGGGCCGTGTGGGTTCTAGAGCTCCCCCGTGTCGAATTCGAGGTCGATCCCCGGATCGAAGAGGATCGCGACGATCCCTCCCACGATTCCGAGCACCAATCCGAGGAAGAACCCCCCACCCGTGAAGAAGCTCAGGAAGGAGACCAACAATACCACTACACCCGCCACCCGAGAACTCTCAGGGAAGCGGTAGAGCACGTAGGCCATGCTCCCGAGGACGAGGGCCAGGAGCACCCCGACGAAACCCAACCCGGACACCGCACCTCCCACGGTAGGCGAAATCGCTCCGACAATCGCCCCCGCCACGAGCAGGAGGATTCCTTCCAGGAGAACGAGGAGGGACGCGAGGAGGACCAGAACGAACGCGAGGACGGAGAACTCGTCTCCGTCGGAGTTTTCGGTCATTCGAGAGGAGAGCGAGTTCAGCGATTTAATCGTAGGCAGGTACACGCGGAGCGACCGGGTCGAATCGGGCTCCCGACCGGCGCTTACGACATCCCGACGTTGCGCCGGGCGGTCGACTTTCGAGGTGTCGAGGCTTCCTCGCGAGGTCGGACGGGAACTTACTGCACCGGCCCCAACTCAAGGCGCCGGAACGACGCTACCGCGAGGACGAAAGCGACGGCGGCGAGGCCGCCGAGCACCGCACCCGCCACGAGATCGGAGGGTCCGAAATTGTGCGTAAAAGCGTCCCGCACGGTGTTGGCCGCGTAGGTCAGCGGATTCGCATAGACGATCGCTCGCAGCACGACGGGGGTCTTGGACGACACCGGGTAGTACACCGTCGAGATGAAGATCAGAAAATATTGGAGCAGCGACTGGATGGTGAAGTAGAGGTTCGCGGACCGGATCCGGCCACCGATGGCGATCAGGAGCCCCCCAAAAAACAGGCTCCCCAGCGCGATCGTTCCGAGGATCACCGCGAGCTCCGCCGCGGAAAGGCCCGGGATCCCGACGAGCGGGAGGGCGATTAGAACCATGATCCCTACCCCGACGAGCGAAAACAGCAGCGCGGTGATGAGGAGGGCCGCGAGATACTCGGCTCGCAGGAACGGGCCCGAAAAGATCTGTTCGACCATCGCCCAGCGCCGGTCGAGCCAGAAGACCCGCCCCGCGAGGACCGCGCCGGTGATCATCTGGGAGGCGATCATCCCCGGCACCAGGAAGGAGATGTAGGACCCCGAGGCACCGACCGACGGGATCAGCTGGTTGAACATCGTCCCGAGGATCACGATGAGGAATGCGGGCTGTCCGAACATCACCAGGAGGGTGATCGGGTCGAGGTTCGCCTCAAAATTGCGGACCACCAAACGGACGACGGGAGGCAGTTTCACGCCAGCTCCGTGCGGGCGGGAGGCTCGGATACGGCCTCTTCCGATACGAGATGGACGAAGGCCTCCTCGAGAGTGGCTTCCCGGACCGAGATCCGCTCGAGCGTAAGCCCGCGCCCATGGGCCCAGCGTGAGATCGAGGCGACGAGGTCCTCGGCATTCTGGGCCTGGAAGACGAACGCGTTCGGGTCGACCGCCACGGGCGAAAATCCTTCGCCTTCCCTCGTGAGGAGTTCGAGGAGCTCGGCCGACTCCCCCCCGACGAGCTCCCGCTCGAATTCCGCTTCGACCGTCCGCGCGCCCCGGTACTTTCGTTTGATCTCGGCCGGAGGACCGTGAGCGCGGAGACGGCCGTTCTGGAGCACCCCGATCCGATGGCAGAGCTGGTCGGCCTCCTGCAGGATGTGGGTCGTGAAGACGATCGATAGTCCCTGCCGCGCTCGCCGGGCCAGATAATCTAGGATCCGCTTTCGCGTGAGGGCGTCGAGCCCGACCGTGGGCTCGTCCAGGAAGAGGAGCTCCATCTCATGCATCAGTTCGCGCGCGACCTGGAACCGACGACGCTCGCCCCCCGACAGACCCCAGGGTTTTCGCTGCCGGACTGCCTCCAGCTCGAACAGGGCCAACATCTCCTCGGCGCGGCTCTTCGCGACCTCGCGGGGGACACCCCAGAGGAAGGCGTAGAGCGTCAGATTCCGCTCCACCGAAACGAAATCCAGACTCTCGGCCTGAAGCACCACCCCCAGGCGCGCTCGCTCGGCACGTCCACACTTTCCCAATTCTTTCCCGAACAGGTACGCCGTTCCCTCGGTGGGCGCGAGGAGCGTCGTCAGGACTCGGACGGTCGTCGTTTTGCCGGCGCCGTTCCGGCCCAGCAACCCGAATACCTCACCTCGGCCCACTTCAAATTCGAGCTCTCGGATCGCGAATTGCCCGGGAGAATACGAGTAACCGAGGTGATCCACCCGGAGGACCATGTCCTTCCCGCCCTCCGCAGAGACCGGCGAAGCTCCGCCGGAAACTCGGTCACGCCCGGGGATCGAGCTCACCCCCGTCGCGGGAGCAAACGTCGGTTCCGTGCCTCGTCATGGTGGAAGGAGCCGGCGGATCCCACCTTGGCCCCATCGATCCAACGTAGCGTGCGCTGCCCAAAAGCGCGAAGGGGGACTCCCCACGTTCCGGTCGGCCCGTCGCCCGTCAGGGATGGCAACCGTTCACGGCGTAGTCGTCTCCGTTGAACTCCGCGTACCCGAAATCCTCGTAGAGATCCGACTCGGTCACGGTGACATGGTTCACCGGGTCGTAGAATATGACGACCCCCGTGTTCGGATCGTCGGAGAGGATCACCGAGGGCCCGAGCATTTGATGGAGGGACGAGAGGGTGCTGGCGGGGATCGACGTGCCGTCTTTCGAGCAATTCGTCAAGGGCGGTCCCCCTCCTCCGCCCGGACCCGGACCGGTTCCCCCACTGCCCGGGGCGGAAACCCCGATCGGTTGGGGGTGCGCATTCGGGGCCACCGCCGCCGCAGCGATCAGGACGACCATGACGAAGAAAACCGCTGACGCCCGATACGCGACGGGCCAACGGGCTGCGCGGTCGGACCGTGTCGGGGCCGCACGGGAACGGGCGGGCCGACGCGTCGGTTGCTCGATGCGGGAGGTCGCGACCAGGCGGAGAACGCCGGCCACGAAGTTGACCAACAGGAGCGCCACCAGTATCCCGAGGGACGGCAGGACCAGGGGGAACACCGCCGCACCGACTCCCACGGCCGCCCCGTAGACTGGTTTCAGCGCCGGGTCCGACGGTGCGGTTCGGGGTTCGCTGACCATGTACACCCCAAAGAAGAGTGTCGCGGGGTCGACGACCGCCAGTAAGAGGACGTTCGAGTCGACAGTTGTGCTCACGAGAAGATGGACCGCCGCCACTACCAGGCCGTACGCGACAAAGAAGCCCAACGGAACGCGCCAGGAACCGGCGGACCGAACGAGGAGCACGATCGCGAGGCCCACCATGAGATACTCGCCGTCCGGCCCCACGGAGACCCACCAGGCGGGCGCGAGGCCGAAGACCACCCCACCGAGAACGACCCCCGAAACCGCCGGATTCAAGAACGGATGTCCATGGAATCGAAGGGCGTGCCGGATCGCGATCGCACCGAACGTCGCGGCCCCGGCCAACACCAGGGGAACCAAGGGGGGGAAGATCAACGCCAGAAAGAGACCCGTCGCCAGAGCTGCGTCCGGGAATCGGATCCGCGGGAATCGGACGCTCTGAAACGCAAGATCCGAGAGAACCGCGAGGACCGGGAGGGCGACGAGCGACCACGTTCCGAGGCCGGCGAGTACATGGACTCCGTAGATTCCGATCGCGGCGAGAGCCATCCACAGGAGCCGCGCCGGGGGAAGGAATCGTGGCCACGCGAGACGATACTTTTCCCGCGAGTGGCCTTGCTCGACTTCAGGGGGCGCCACGGCAGACTCTCCGGAGACCACGACTCCGCATAATCATTGACGTCCGGAACCGAATCGCCGGTAGGATGGCCCTTCGCCCGAGTCCGGGGTAAGAGAACATCCCGGGGTCGGCGGCTTGCCGTGCGGAGCGTCAGATCGACCAGTAGTGGTGCAGGGCCGTGTTACCGGTGACGAGTCGCACGGCTACGGCGTGATCCAGCACGAGATGGGCGAAGAATCTCCCGTGCTCATCGCTCCCGGGCGGGTTGCCTCGAAAACCGAATCCGTGTTCCGTGAGATGTACCCAGAAGAGCTCCGGTGTGAGAGGGTGGTTCTCCGTGTGGTCTTTCGCGGCTTCGGCCGTCCATTTCAGGGCCTCACCGACGGGGTCGGCCGAATCCGGCACCTGTAGCTGCATGTCCTTCCGGCTGCGTTGAGCCTCTATTAGGGCATGGGTGCGGGGAAGCCCTCGTCCGATGGTTCGCTCAGTCCGCCCGGTTCCTCAGTTGGGGACCAGGTTTGGCCTCCGCCGGCGGGCAGGGTCCGGTAGCGTTCGGCCTCCAGGGACTCGACTCCACATCGCACCCGACAGGTGGGCTCTCGATGATCACCGTTCAACGAGGGCACTCGCTCCCACCCTATGGACCGCAATCACTAATCCTACCGTGGTTTGTCGAAGGCGAGCGACCCGTGGGCGAGGATTTTTTGGCAGGGAGGGTGGTCCAGTTAAATCGGAAGGCGGAGATTCCCCGCGAACGAGGTCTTCCTAAGACTCCGGTTCCCACGGCCCGAATCACGAAGAGCGGAGTGGAAGGGGACTTCAATCGGTATCGAAGGGAGGAGAAACATGATGACCCCAACATGGCGATCCTCATCGTTCCCCTCGAAGTTCTTTCGGCGCTGAATCAGGACGGTTGGCCCGTTCGACCGGGGGACTTGGGCGAAAACGTCACCACTTCCGGGCTTCCCAACGACGAATTCCGCCCGTCCCGCCGGGTCCGTATCGGGCCGGTTCTGCTCGAGGTATCCAAGCCCTGCGACCCCTGCGACAACTTGTACCAACTCTCCTACGTCGGGAAGACTCGGGGGCCAGCCTTCCTCCGCACCACGCTGGGGCGGCGGGGATGGTATTGCCGCGTGATCGAAGAGGGTACCATTCGAACCGGCGACTCTGCTCGATTCGAGCAGCCCTAGGCTAAAGGAGGGGGGCCGAGCCGGTCCCGAACCGGGAGATTTCGGCGAATCCGGCATGCCGCTTCCCCGACCGGACCTCACCGGTCATCGCTCCGAATACAGACGGATCGCCCACGGGATCGATCCGTGCGGAATAGAATCTCTAAGGCTGACCTGGACGTCGGGGCGTTCGAATGACCGCACGGCCCGAGAGAATCCTCGCCTCGAAAGAGGCCGTCCGACGGCTGGCCGTGACGAAGCAGCACCTGGTGGGGAAGCGCCCGACCCGGCCCCGAGCGGCCTCGATCTTGAACTTGGTCCGGGAGCTGGGGTGCGTCCAACTCGACCCGATCAACGTGGTCGCTCCGAGCCACTTGATCGTCCTGTGGAGTCGGCTAGGCTTCTATCCGACCCGGGAGCTCGAGAAGCTCCTGTGGGAGGATCGCACCCTTTTCGAGTACTGGGCCCACCAGGCCTCGATCGTGCTGACCGAGGATTACCCCTTCTTCGCGGGCATGATGCGCAGGATTCCCGGAGCCACGCCCCACGGCTGGGGGCAGAGATGGGAGAAGAGGGAAGACCGGTGGATGAGATCCCATGCGGAATTGCAGGACTATGTCACTCGAGAACTTCGAGCGCGCGGTCCTCTTAGCTCTCGCCAATTTGGCCACCCGACCGCGTCTCGGCGGAGGGGGTCCGGTTGGGGAGCGTCCGGGGATCTTTCGAGGGTCCTGCAGCTCCAATTCCTTCGGGGGGAGGTCATGGTGGCCGGGCGAATGGGAAGAACGCGACTCTGGGACCTCCCGGAGCGGTGTTTTCCGACGGGTTTCTCCCCGGAAGCATGGTCACCCGAGGCCGTCGATTACGAAGCGGTCCAGCGGTCGCTTTCGGCGCTGGGTGTCGCCACCTCCCTCCAGATCCGGGCGCACTTCCTGCGGGACCGGTACCCCGGCCTCGAATCGGCCCTGGCGCGGTTGATCTCGGAGTCGAAGGTCGTTCGGGTTGAGACGGAGTCGGGACCCGCCGACGGAGAGTTGTATATCCTGCGGAAGGATATTCGGCCCTTGGAGGCCCTCGATTCCGGTGGTTGGGAACCGAGGACTACACTCCTCTCCCCCTTTGACAACTTGATCTGCGACCGGAAGCGTACCGAATGGCTCTTTGGGCTCCGGTTCCGATTCGAGGGGTATGTGCCGAAGACCAAGCGGAAGTTCGGTCCCTACTCGCTTCCCATCCTTTCCGGGGACCACCTGATCGGGCGGGTAGACCCTCTCTTCCACCGATCCCGGGGGACGCTGGTGATCCGCGGCGTGCACGCCGAGAAAAACGCCCCACTGGATCTCACGACCGGAAGGGAAATTCGCGCTTCGATTGACGACCTGGCCCGGTTCTTGGGAGCCCCCCGCGTGGAATTCACCGGCCCCGCCCCGGCGGAATGGACGCCGGCGTTCGGGTAGGTTGGGGCCGGAACGGGGGTCTCGAAAATCGGAGCGGGGCGCTCCCCGATGCGGTCTCCGTCGGCCTCGAAGTATCCGAAAGACGCGCCCCAGCGCGCGGCCCCTATCCTCCCAACGGAACCGGATTCAATTTGGTGTTATTCGACGGGCCCGGAAAAACCGCCTGCTTATGTATCGAACCGTAACATCCCCGGCCGTAGCCCGACGAGGGATACAGAGTCCAATGAAGACGAAGAACCAGGTGCGAGTGATCTACACCACGACGGCGATCGTCGCAATTGCGCTCGCCTCCGGATTTGCGCTGGCAGCCGTTTTGACGAGCACGGCGGTCAACCAGAGTGCGAACTACTATCAAGGAGGAAACACGGGAGCCAACGGATTCAGCGGACCGACCCTATCTATCACTTCGACCCCCGCCGCGGTCGCGGCGTGTACATCCGGTGTAAAGTCGGGGGCCGTCACCGCCGGAACGGTGACGCTGATCCTTTCCTCGACCACGGGAAGTGCCGTTTGTACGACGGGGGACTTCGCTGAGGAATTCACCCTCGCCTTCTCGGCCACCATCGTCACTCAGACCAACACGATTACCATCACCACTCAAGTCGGCGCAGGGACCGTCCAGACGAATTCCGAGGGGATTTCCCTCGGAACCGGGTCGTCCACTGCCTTCACTCAGACGGTAGAGGTCTACATCGACTACGGCTCGGTCAGTCCCCCCGCGGGCGGGGTCACCGTCCTGGACATGGTCGTCCAGTAGCGAGGGAATCGGGCCTCGGGAGATCCCTCCTGGCCCGAGCCTTCCGCAACGGAGGTCAGCTGTCGCACTCCCCGGCCTTGGAGAACCGGGCCGATCCGCGACAGGCGACCTCCGACTCCCTTCGGTGGGCCGGCGTTGCCCTCCCGACCAGGACCTGGGGGCCTCCGCTTCCGGAATTCCTCCAAAATCGATTCGAGGCCGGGGAATCGTTCGGGCGAAGTTTCCCTCCCGACCTCGTCAGTCGCACCCCCCAACTTGAATTCCTTGCATCTCCCTTAACGGAGGTATGACCCCGGTGCGCGAACCGTCGATGGCGTGGCGGAACCGGGTTCTCGCGGCGCTACCGCTGCTCATTTTGGCGGTGGGGGCATTCTTGCTCGCCCTCTTCTTGTTCGACGCCGGAATCGGATTGCCTGCGACGCGGGCCCCGCTTTGGTCCCTCTCTGCGGCCCTCGGCATCGTAACGACGGGCGGCGGACTGGCCGTGTTGGTCGTGGGTGGCGATTCCGACTCCGCCGTCGATCGCGATTCAGATGTCCTTTCACTTCCTCGGGCCTCGGACCCGGAACCGCGTTCTGAGGCCGGCGTCCGCGCGGAGTACGACGAAGGGCCGCCTGCGAGTAGTTACCAGCCGTGGGCGGCCGCTCTGCCCCCTCGGGGCCGCGCTTCATCGCGCCGATCCGAAGGTGTAGCTCGGACCTTGGCCGTCACTCCCCCGAGTCCCGGTACGGAGATGGAACGCGCCCTGGATGAGATGCAAGCAACGCTGGAAGGGCTAGCGGCCGAGGCACGGCCGTCGGAACCGAAGACACCTCCCGCCCGTGTTCCCCCAGAAACCCCGGGAAGGTCACTCCCGCCATCGACCCGGGCGTCCGCCCCGATGGCGTCCGCTCCGGCCGCTCCCTCTCGAACGGCCTCGACCACCGTTCCCCGTTCGGTCGTTCCCTCGAACGATATCCGGCCCCCCAAGGCGAGCCGGAGCAGCGAGCCGCCCGTGGTCTCCGGCCCTACGGGCCCTCGCGTATGCGTGAGTTGCGGGACGGCGGTTCCGGACGACGGCAGTTCGCGCCCGTGTGCCGTATGCGATCAGCCGCTATGTTGGCTCTGCGAGCTCAAGACCCTGGAGGAGGGGCGGTACCTCGTCTGCCCGAAATGCGCCAGACTCTCCACGGGAAAAAGCGGAACTCGTTGATCCCCCGACGCTCCGTTAAGGACGCTGGAGTGGCGGATTTCGGAAGTGTGAACCGTCCACGAAGCTGCCAGGGGGCGGAGCCTGATCCCGGACCGGCCCTGGGCGAGACTTGAGCGCCGCACCGCAAAGAGCGTGAGTTCGACGGGCCCCATCCAGCGCGGAATCGCCGAAGGCATTCGCCGCTCCCCAACCTGCCACGCCCACCCCGCCGTCCGGCGAATCGATCTTCCACCGCCCGGATCCCCTCGCGGGTGCCGGAGTCGGACCCTTCGAAGGGTCGCAGGTCGCTGACCTCCGAGGCGAGCCCTTCGCACTCGACCCGGTTCGAGATCCAGGGATAATTCTCCCCGGGGGCCTCCGAGGGAGAGTGGCGGTCCGGAAGAGGTTGGGGCGCCGAGCACTCATTCGTCCGGGCGCCCCGTTCGGACGGTCACTTCCCTGCGTCGATTCTGTCCCTCACCAAAACGGGGTCCGGAGGAGCGTCGCGCGGCGGAAGGTTGAATAGACGATACTTTGATAACCCACCCCTGCCGAAAGCGAGCTATGCGCGACGCGAAGAGCGAATCCCGCATGTCCGCAGTGTCTTCCCTTCCGGTTCGCCCCACCCTGGAAGATCGAACTCTCGACGGACCGATGAAGTGTCGATGCGGGACCCATGTGACTCAGGGTGTCCCCGTCCGAGAATTTTCGGGACTTCCCGCGACAGTCGCTGACCTGTTCGAAGGTCGTGCCTTCTGTTCCACCGCGTGTGCCCACGCGGATATACTAGAGATGCTGGAGACGATGGATGCGATGGTGGGCTCCAGCTCCGAATCGATGGTCAGTGACCTTCGAGAGACCTACGCGGGCCTCGGGGATGCGTTCAAGGCCCTTCGGCGCGATGGAGTTCCCCGAGTCGAGGGGGGCGCCCCCCTGTTCTCACCGACCTC
>JAKIVW010000014.1:13344-25337 GCA_022750355.1 Thermoplasmata archaeon | reverse complement strand
CTCGCACTACGAACTGCTCCTGCGGATGGGCGAGAGCCTCGGGGTCGACCGGGCCGAGGTGCTGGCGACCCCCCCGTTACCGGCGACCCGCCGGGCGATCGAAGGTTGGAACGAGATCGCGACCCGCGAGCACTGGGTCTCGGCGGTCGCGGCGATGCACGGTCTCGAGCTGATCGCCAATCGAAACCTGGTCGACGAGGGGGCTTCGGTGCGGTACTTTGACCCGGCGATACTGCAGGGGTCGGAGATCAGCACGGCCGCGAAGAACTTCCTCCGCGAGGGGTACGAAGCCGATGTGACGCACTCCGACGAGGCTCTCGACCTCGTGACCGAGTTCGGTACCGACCCCGGTCTGCGCGAGGCGGTCCAGGCCACGTTCCTCCGGTCGATCGACCTGTTCGACGACTACCTCCTCGCGCGACTCGAGAGGGCGGGTCAATTTGAAGCGTAACTACACCGGCTGCGCGATCTGCGACTCGACCTGGGGCAATCTCTGGGAGGAGGTCGAGGGGGAACGGATGTTCTTCTGCTGCGCCACCTGCGTGGTCCAGTTCCGTCGGCTCGTCGGACGGATCAAGGAGGAGACCGGCTGGCCGACCCTCGAATCGCTCGATATCGTCGGGGACCGACGCGGTCGGACCTGTGTCGCACAGGCGGGGACCGAGACCCTTTCGGTGTTCGTGACGTTCAACTCGGACGGGGAGCTGCTCCGGTTCGAAACGCTCGGGTCTCCCTGAGACCGCCCTCGGGTTCAGTCGAACGAGCTGTCGTCGGTCATCCGGGAGACCATCTGTCCGCACCGGGGACACTGCGCCAGACGCCATTCCGGAGGCACCGAGAGGACGAAGTGACAGCCCGGGCAAAGTACCTGGGATTCAGATTCGGCCATCCTTCACCCACGATCCGGACGCGCCCTCGAACGTTCCGAACGTCTGGGTTCGTGCGTCGCGACCATACCCCCGTCGACCGAAATCCGATTTCAGCGCAAGGGTCGCGCCTCGATCCGCGTCCGTCGGTCCCCTAGAGCCCGGTGGCCAGCAGGGCATTCATGGCCTGCTCGAGGGTCCGATCCGCATTCCCGGTCGCGTTGATGCGGACCCACCGGGGCTGTTGGAACATCTGCTCGAACTTCCGCTTCACTTTGGTGAGGTAAGGTTCGTCCTCGAAGGCATCCCGCGACCCGGTCCCCTCGACCCGCTTCATCGCGATCTCCACCGGGGCGTCGAGATAGAGTACCAGGTCGGGCTCGACCGCGATCGCCTGCTCGATCCGCTCGAGTTGCCGCCACGCTTCGGCCGAGAGGCCCGGGTACTGATACGCGAGGGTCGAGTAGAACGACCGATCCTGCACGACCACGTCTCCTTGGTCCAACGCCCGGTCGATGTCCGGACGCATCATCGCGCGGTCCACGGTCAAGCAGAGGGCGGCCGCGAGAGACTCCACGTTGATCAGACGGGCGAACTCGCCGCGAAGGAACTTGTCGGTCGGCTCGCGGAAGCTGGACACCGAGTGCCCGCGCGCGAGGAGCGGGGGTACGAGGCGGGCGGCGAGTTCGGTCTTTCCGGTGCCGTCAATCCCCTCGATGACGATGTAGGTACCCCGGTCGCTCACGGTCGGGGCTCCCGACCGAACGCCGACCCAACCCACGCGCCGACCGGCCAAAGGGCGGCCATGTTCCGTCAATCAGCCACGAGCAATAAAGCCCTCCGTCGGCCCCTCCCCGAACGGAAGGGCGGCAATGGGTTACGGCACGTCAGCGGGAGCGAAGCTTTGGGGCCGGAGGGGCCCGATCCTCGACACGGCGCACGAACTTCAGTCCGGACCAGGTTTCGGTGACCGCGCAGACCTTGACGTCCACGAGCCCGGTCCTCAGGCCGATCCCGCGCACCCCGTGTTCGTCCAGATCGGTCGGCACCCCCGAGCTCTTCTTCGGCCAACACGCCCAGAGCATCCCCGCCGGCGCCAGCCGCTCCGTGGCCGTTCGGAACTCTCGCCACAGCTCGGCCCGGGAATCGGTAAAGACCATGACGAAGTCCAAGCCCCCTCCAAGACTTCCGGTGACGTGGCATCCGGCGAGGGAGGCCTGCAGTTCGGTCCGCACCTCCATGGGTTCATTGACGATCCGAACCCGAAACCCCGACCGGAGCCCGAGCTTCTTTGGCAGCGGAGTGCCCGAATATCCGGCCATCTCCCCTCCATCGATGACCATCCGGCTTTCGATTCTAAGCCTTCGCACGGGCCGAAAGGAACGCCGGCCCGCCGCCGCGCGTGGGAGTACGGGCGACCCGATCCTCGGTCGTCCGGGGGCGGGCGCTTCGCGAGTGGGCCGCGGTGGACCCGCCCCGCGGAGGGCTCCGGGACGGGGTAGGTCGGACAACGGGGGCCGACGAGCCCCGACCTACCTCCCCTCGATGACCGCCTGGACGACACCTCCCGGCGCCCGGAACACGGCAAACCACCCGGGAGGGATCTCGGTCTTCGGGACGAGGATCTTTCCGCCCGAGGCTTTGATCTTGACGATGGTCTTGTCGATCGACGTGACGCCGATGTAGGGCATCGTGCCGGCGGGTTCCCCCTTCATCATCGGGGTCCGCAGTCCACCGTTCGGCTCCGCGGTGGTCGTGTAGAAGGTGTATCCCTTCATCGCGGCATCCTTCTCGAACTTCCACCCGAATACCGCGTGGAAGAACTTCTCTGTCGCCGCCGGTCGCTTAGAGACGATCTCGACCCAATTGTAGTTCCCGATGTCGGGGCGTTTGGTTGCCATGCCGGATTGTAGGCGATGGCCCTGATAGCCTCGGCGGGAAGAGAAGTATACCCATTCGGCCCCGTGGGGCGGTGGGGACCCGGCCCGCTTCCCGCGAAACCCTCCGACGGGGGTTCGTCCGAGCGCACCCCCTCCGGAGTGTTAATGGCAGGTAGGTCACTCGGTAGCGTTCGTAGAGGGAACCACAGTGTCGGCTGTCTCGGGAACTCTTCGAACCGTTGCCCCCGGGGATCTGCTCGAACACATCCGGAAATCCTACGCCGTTGGAGGCATCGAACTCACGATGGACCTGGGGGGGTCTCGAAATCTCAATCTGATGATCACCACCGGATTGGGGATGCTCGTGGTTCGTTCGTATCGAACCGGGATGTCGCTCGACCGCCTCACCGCCGTCCAGGCGGTCCGCCGCGCGCTCAGTGCGGGGGGAGTACCAGCGTCCGTGGTCCTCCGGACCCGGTCCGGTGAAACCTGCTCCCACCACGAGGGGGAGTTCATTGAAGTGGAGGAATTCGTGGAGCACAGTGCCCAGCTGGACTCCTGGAGCCGGCTGGAGGTGGGCCTCCCCGTACTCGGACGCGCTCACAGCATCCTGAGGACCCTGAACGTGAGCCCGGCCGGGAAGAAACCCCCGATCGCGAATTACCTCGGTACCGCCGAAGTTCAGGAATGGGCTCCGCGCGCGTCGAAGCGGATCGAGGTTGGAAATCCCCCTTCCGGGCATCTTCGCTTTGCCCGGGATTCGGAGGCGCTGGCCACGCGCTTGTATGCGGCGGAAGCCAAGCTCCGCGGCCGACTTCCCGTGCAGCAGGTCCACGGAAATTTCTGGGGGGCCAACGTCCTGTTCCGGAACCGGAAAGTGGTCCTGGTGGCGGATTGGGATTACATGGGCGAGCAACCGCGGATCGAGGACCTCGCGTTGACGCTCTATTACGCGAACTCAACCCTCTCCGCGGATCCGCTTTCGGACGAGTCGATCCGACGCCTTCGGGCACTGGTCGATGCCTACGACGGACAGCTCCAGGTGCACCTGACGGCGGACGAACGGAGTTCCCTCCCGCTCGCCATGGCCCGCGCCCCGCTGGCCGCGTTGCGGCACATCGCCCAGGCCGAGTCGGCGGACGAGGTCGCCCACCTGATCGAGCGGATGACTCCGGACCTGGCATGGGCTACGGCCGTCGTGGACGACCTCGGACGCTGGAGAGAGGGATTTTCGTAGGGCCGGACGGGTCCGCTCGGTCTACTCCACCGGCGGGGTCGAAACCTTTGAATCGGAGTCGGTCCTGGGGGCATTCACCATGACGCATCACGTGAAACCGGTACCCAACGGATACCACACGGCGACCCCCGCGCTCATCGTGGACGATGCCGCGAAGGCCCTCGAGTTCTATTCGAAAGCCCTCGGCGCCAAGGAGCGGATGCGGAGCGCGGGCCCGGGCGGCAAGATCATCCATGCCGAGTTCCAGATCGGCGATTCCCTCTTCATGATCGCCGATGCGATGCCGGAGATGGGGTCCCACTCGCCGAAGCACTTCGGCGGCAGTCCGGCGGGCATCTGGTTGTACGTTCCCGATGTGAACGCCTCGTACCAACAGGCGATCGGCGCCGGGGCCACTTCGATCGTCGCCCCGACGGACATGTTCTGGGGGGACCGGCACGCCCGCATCCGGGATCCGTTCGGCCACGAGTGGTCCATCGCGAGCCGGATCGAAGAGGTCTCTCCCGCGGAGGCCGAACGACGGGGCAAGGAATTCATGGCCCAAATGGCCCAAGCCGCGAACCAGAAACCGAAGTAATCTACGGCACCTTCCCCGACACGGGGCGCGGCCCCGACTTTACCCCAAGACACGAACGGCAATTCCCCCACCGCGCCGGGCGCCGATTCTTAGTACACGAATCGGGTCCGGGGAGGTATGGCGGACGAGCCGACCGCGGCCCCGGTGTTTGCGCCCCTTCTGGTGGCCCGCGACTTCGCCGCGACGCTCGCCTTCTACCAGACCGTTCTCGATCTGACACCCGAGGGCTCGGCGCCCTACGCGAAACTGGTCTCGAATTCCTCTACGATCTCTATCGTCGACGGACGGTGGTGGGGGCAGGTCAGCGGTGCGGAGAGCGCCTACCATTCGGAGGCGGGAGCCTCGAACCTCGTACTCATGGTCCAGGTGAAGGACGTCGAGGCGACCTTCGAGCGGCTCGCGGGTCTCGGCGTCCGGTTCCTGGCCCCGCCGACCGTTCGATCCAAGATGGGGATCCGGAACGTCTTCCTTCGGGATCCGGACGGCCGTACGGTCATGCTCTCCTCCCCCCTCGACTGAGGCATCACGGGTCGGCCCGGGCGTGGTCGCTCGACCACGGCGGGCCGGAGCCCGCCCCCGGGCCGGGTCCTTGGAATGGGTTCCCGCGCCGGTCGCTTCGAGGTCGCCCGAGGGGTCCGGCGGTCCGGACGCTAGGGAACGACGTATACGGTACTCGTTCCCAGGGAGACCACGTAGACCTCCCCGTGCTCCTCATTGTAGACCACGCCGAGCGGAAACGCGCCGGTCGGCAGATTGATCGTCTTCAGCACCGCGCCCGGGTCTCCCCCGATGACGCTGACGTTGTGGGTGTAGTAGTTCGTCACGTACATACGCAGGTTCGCTTGATCGAACACGATCCCCGAGGGGCCTTGCCCGACCGGGATGGCAGGGGCATACCCGAGGACCCCACCGGGAGCGATGATCGAGATGTTGTTGGATCCGAAATTGGTCACGTAGCTGTACCCGTCGATCGCGAGGAACGGGTCGGCGGCGATCCCGTAGGGTTCGTCGCCCACGGGGATCAGGGCGACCGTAGGGCTCTGGGAGTACTGGGCGTCGAACCAACTCACATCATTGCTCCCAAAGTTGGTGATTTCCATCACGTCCTGCGACGGAGAGTACGCGATCCCGGAAGGCACGCTACCCAGGGTGGTGATGCTGTAATCGCCCCCTTGGTACGAGAGCGGCCCGATCACCGTCACGTTGTCCGCGCCGGAATTCGTCACCAACATCCGGGCATCGTCCGGATCGTAAGCGATCGCGAACGGCTCCGTGAAGGCGCAATTGAAGACCGAGTGGGAACAGGTGGTGTTGGTGATCGTTCCCACCACTTTGGTCCCGTTGAGCACGTAGACCTGATTCAGGTGGGAGTCCGCGACATACAGTTGGCCATCGTTGGGGTCGTAGGCGACGCCCTCCGGGCCGGCCCCGGCCGGGAGCGGGATCTCCGTTTTCACGTTGCAGGCACCGTTCGCGACGGTGTCGTTGATTACCGCCACGTAGTTCGCGAGGCTGGAAACGTACACGTAGTGACTGACCGGATCATACGCCGCGAACTGCGGGTTGGTCTTCACGCTGCACTTCGCATTGTATCCCGTGTGCAGCTTCGCGGTCAACGCCAGCAGGCCGCTCAGGGTGCCGTGGCCGGAGCCACTGTGGGAGGGCGCCCCGGTCGGGCCGTCCCCCCGGTTCGCGACCGGGCCCATCGCTCCCCCGGTGATCACCAAGAGAACGACGACCAGGCACGATGCCCCGACGATCGTCGGGAGAGCCTTCATGGCCCCACCGCCGATGCCGAGGTGTTTCGCCCCGCTCCCCGCGCAAGTTCTTCCGGCCGCCCGCAACGAATGGGTTCTGGACCGCCCGCTAGCGGCATGGACCCGAATCCGAACGGCGCTACTTAGCGCTGCGGAACTTTACTATTCCTTTCCGAATCTGATCCAATGTCGGACCGCTTCGACACTCCGCGTCGCGTCGTGCTTGAGCGCCTCTTCCGCCTTCCGAAATCCTTCGATCAGCATCTGCTGGTGCGATTCGGGAAGTTGAAGCAGTTCTTCGGGATGTACGTTGGAGTGTCGGGAGAACCGGTGCAACCGCAGCAGATGCTCATCGGCGGAGACTCCGGTCGTGGTCAGGAGCGCACGATACCACAGCTCGACTTTTGGAGTTTGAAGTAGGGCCTCGGGAACCGGGAATTGGTACGGCATTCTTCGGGGAAGGCGCTTTCCGGCAGAAACTCTTTCCGTTGAACGCCACGGCGTCCCCCGCTCGTTGCCCCTATCGCCCGGACCCAAAGGCACGCGGGGCGAAGAGAATCCGAGGAAACCCCGCGGCGGCTCTCTTGGCGGGCCGATCCCGCTACCGCCGAAGGCTCGAGCGGGGGGTCGGTAAGAGGTGCAGGGCCTCGGGTTCGCCCAAAAATTAGGCCCTCGAGGCAGGGGTAATGGCTTCTCATTCCACCGGATTCGTCCGCCACGAGTAGCGCACCTAGAGATTCTCCCCCTCCCGGATTGGGCGGTCGGGAAATTATTGGGCGTGGACTCGGACGATTCCGCGACGGAGTTCGTGTGGGAGGACCGGGGTAAATTTTCCCGGACGATGGTCGACAGCGAAGCCTGATATTCTAGGCGTGACGTAGGCGAGCCGTGCGCCTCTCGTCTCCGATGAGAGGGCCGAAGAAGTGGTAACCATGGTAGCAGGAACTCGCTTGACGACGATGATCCCGGTCCGGAACATGAACCGCGCCGTGAAGTTCTACACAAAGGCTGTCGGCGCCAAGTTGGAATTTCGGGGCCGGGGCCAGATGAAGAACCTCTGGGCCTCCCTCACGATCGGCGATTCGGGCGTCTGGCTGATCGTCCCGGAGAAGCACGAGAAACGGAATCTAGCCTACACGGCCTTCGTCGTCAAGAACATCAAAGGCTTCGTGAAGAAATTGCAGGGGAACGGAGTCAAGTTCCAACGGGCTCAACCGATGGGCAAGAACACGAAAGTCGTGGGTCCGATCGCATTCGACCCCTTCGGGGCCTCGGCTTTCTTCCGGGATTCGGAAGGAAACTCGATGATGGTTTGGCAAGAAAGCCCCGACATGTGAACTCGGATTCGGGGCCGACCGCCCCCCGAACCCAAGGTCCCCCCGCCGGAGCACACTGTCCCGGAGTCGACCGGCGCCACGGCGCGTAGCGGAGCCTCGGCCCGCGGGGACCCGTTCCTGGAATCAAACCCCATCGATTGAGTAGCGACCCTGCCGGAGTCAGGGTCATTATCCACCGGACGTGAGGAGTTCGGTTCCTGTCGTGCCCGGCGTCAAGTCCCCACGGATTTTCCGACTGTTGATTCCGGCCACCGATTTGGACCGGTCGCGCCGATTCTACGAGTCCCTGCTGGGGACCACCGCTCGACTGGTCGCTCCCGGGCGGCTGTACTTGGATTGCGGCGATGTGATTCTGGGAATCCTCGACTACTCCGAGGTCGCCTCGCGGGCCTGCGCGACTCCCACGGAGGCGATCTACTTGGCGACGGACGACCTCGAAGGAATCTACCGACGCGCCCAGCGCCTCGGCTGTTTGTCGGCCGAACTGATCCACGGGGATGCGGCCAGCCCCGCGGGAAAGATCACCGTTCGGCCCTGGGGCGAGCGGTCGTTCTATGCCACCGATCCTGCCGGAAATCCCCTCTGCTTTGTGGATGCGACCACGTTGTTCACGGGTACGGCCCGCCAGATTTCGGCCCTGAACCGGGGACGAGGAGAAACGGTGGCAATGCGGGAGTCACACACCGGCGCCAAATTGAAACGAACGCGTCGGAAGCCTGCCCACACGCCGTGACGGAACTTCGAGCTCCGCCTACCCGCCCCTCGAAGTTTTCCGGCCCGATCCAGCGTCGTAAATCAGGCTCGGGCTTTATAATCCGGAATCATGTTCGGTCCGCATGCCGAAGTTCATCGACACGCATCCCATGGGCAAGCTCTCCGCCGAGCAGCTGAAGAAGCTCCAGCACGCGCCGAAGGACCAGTTCGGAATCACGCATCACGACA
The DNA here is from genome assembly GCA_022750355.1 of Thermoplasmata archaeon. Taxonomy (GTDB): domain Archaea; phylum Thermoplasmatota; class Thermoplasmata; order Lutacidiplasmatales; family UBA184; genus Lutacidiplasma. The sequence goes on along the minus strand of JAKIVW010000014.1, from coordinate 16,741 downwards.
TCCTCTTCAGCGAGAAGGAGAACAAGGCGTTCTGCGTCCTCGACGCCCCGAACCGAGAGGCGGTGGCGAAACACCACCAGCACGCGGGCATCGAGTGCGATTCGATCATCGAGATCGAGTCCACCCGGGGTTAGGCCGCTCGTTCCCCCACGGGGAGATGGGTGCAAGCTCGATTGCATCCACGCCCAAAAATCGTCCCCATCGGGTTCAGCCTGACACCGAGCGGGCCGCCCCGGATTCGCTCGGCGAGTCGGGACAACCCTGACGTGACTCCCTAATGCGGGCCGTCGGACGGGCGAACTTACCGGGGCTCGATCGAGCCCGGGAGGCGGAATTCCCTAGGGAGCCGGGGGCGGCTCGTTGGTTCCGGCCGGAGTCGGAGCGGAGCTGCCGGCCGCGCCCGGATCACCGTTGGTCGGCGGAGTTTTCCGTCGTCGCGACCGGACCACGAGAGTGGCAACAACCGCGAGAAGAACGATGATGAGAACGATCAGGAGGTACCCCTCGGTCGCCGGGAGCCCGAGCACGGTAGCGGCCGGGGTGGCGTTCTTTCCGGCCGGCGGGGGTGAGCTCGAGGTCGCGGTAAACTGGATCGTCTCGGTGACCGGCTTGCCCGAGATGGGGACCGACCCCGACGCCTGGTTCACGGTATAGCCGGTCACGGATCCCACGGTGAAGGCGTCGGTCCCATTCGATTCTTTGAAGGAAATCGAGGAGGTGCCCGAGGTTTGGGGGGTGCCGTTCAGGGTTACCGACCAGCTCGTACCGGAAGCAAGGCCTGTCTCTGTAAACGTGACTGGGAAGGTCGGAGGAGTCCCCGACCCGGTCCCGGACGTCGTGAATTGGATGGACTTGGTCACATCGGCGCCCAACACGGTCACGCTCCCGCCCGACGGTGTCACCGAGTAGCCCGGGACGGCGGTGACGGTGTAGGAATCGGTACCGTTCGGTTCGTTGAACGTGATCGCGGTTCCTGTGGCGGACTGCTTCGTTCCGTTCAAGACCACGGACCAGGACGTCCCCGCCGGGAGTCCGGACTCGGTGAACGTCACGGTGGATTCCGGTGTCGAGTCGAGGATAGAAATCGTCCCCTGCGCGTAATTGGCGACGAAGACTTGGTCGGTGGCGCCATCGAACGCGGCTCCGCCGGGTTCCAGCCCGACTTGCACCGTTGCGACAAAGGAGTCGGTGGCGTCCGACAGGACCGTGACGTTCGAGTAGGGTCGACCATCGCCGTAGGCAAAGTTTGTTGCGTACTCTTCGCCCTGGGTCGGGTTGTAGACGAACGCAGCCACATAGGCACCGACGGTGAGGTTCGAGGTCATCGTGTCGGTTGTGTCGGAAAGTGTCGCGATGGAGTAGTCGTGGGCGGAGACCGAGTAGATCGCCGCGAACACTACGCCCTTTCCGCTGTCGTACCCGAGTGCGTAGGCGGGACCATACAGGGTGATATTGGTCACGAACGTAAGGGTCGTCGCATTCAGCACGGTCACGTTGTTCCCCGATGATGTCGAGACGAAGAGCAACCCACGTCCGCTGTCATACGCCGTGGCATAGGCCTCTTGGATCGTCGGAGACGTCCACGAGACCGAGTCGTTCGTGTCGTTGATGGCGCTCAAGGTGGCCGAGAACCCGCCGATGGCGAAGACCTCACCGTTCGCTCGATCGTATTCCATGCCGGCCACGCCGGCCGGATAGGGAATGGTGGCGACAACGGTGTTATTCGTGTCGTTGATCACGCTGATGTTGCCGGATCCGGAGTTCGCTACCCAGATTTGGCCCCGTCCGCTATCATACATCGGCGCGACGGGCCCGGTTCCGACGTCGACAGTCGCGACGATCCGGTCCGTGATCGTCGAAATGATCTCGACCGTATTCGAGTACTGCCAGGCGGTGACAAAGAGTTCGTTCTTGGCTGGGTCAAATACGGCCCCATAGGGAGTGTAGCCCACGGTAATGTTGGCTACTAAGGAGTCGGAGGTATCGGAGATCACCTGGACCGTAAAGATCTGGCCGGTGTCGAAGATCTCACCCGCCGTGCCATCGTAGGCGATTCCCCCAAAACCGGTGGCGGTTTGGGCGCCGTCACTGATGTTGCCGAGGAATACGTTGGTCGAGGCGTTGAAGAACGTGGCATTTCCGATGCTGGTCGAGGCGAAGATCTCGTTCTTCCCGCTGTCGAATGCGAATCCATCGATGAAACCCGCGAAAGTGAAATTGACGACGACTGCATAGGTTGTGGCGTCGAGGACGGTAACGTTGTGGAGATTGGCGACGTACACATCCCCATTTGCTGGGTCGTAAAAGACGCGGCCCGGGTCATTCATCAAGGCGATGGTGCTGACAACGGTATCCGTGCTATCGTTGATGACGCTCACCCCCGGCGTGGAGGGGCTATAATCCGCCACAAAGACCTCACCCTTCGCGGGGTCGTACGTGACCCCCTCCGGGTATGGTCCAACCCCCACGGTCGCGACCACAGTGTTTGTCGCCTCGCTGATGACGCTCACGTTTGAGGTGGAGAAATCGGCAACGAAGACCTGGTGCGTCCCGCTATCGACGTCGAGGCCCCACGCCCCAGTCTGGGTCGGAACGTCGGCTACCACGGAGTTGGTCGCCGCATCGACGACGTAAACTCCCGAACCGTCCGAGACGAACAGTTCGTTGTTGCCGGGATCGTAGACGATCGCCTGCAACGCACCCCCGAGGGCAACGCTGCCGACCACTTCGTTTGTGGATGGGTTCACGATGCTCAAGCCCGCGGTGCCATATTCCGCGACATAGACCATCCCGTTCGCGCTATCGTAAGCTACATCCCCGGGATCGAGTCCGTTTCCCGCCAGGAAGTTTCCCGGAACGACCGTGTTATTGGCGATTACCAAGGTCTTCGCAACGTAGGGAACTGACGTTAGGGGGTCCGTGGAGGGACACGGTCCGAAACCCGAACGAGGTGACCCGGCACCACAAACCCCCATCGATGAACTTGGCGGAGTTAGTTTCGGCGTACCGACTCCGGAAAGGGAGCCGACTCCGGGGTGCGTTTGACTGGTCCCAACTAGGAAACTAGCGCCGAGGCCGGAAGCGAGCGCCAACGCACAAACCGCGACCACAACCATCCATCGGGACAATCCTGCTTGGAGATTCGACTGGGAGGACTCGCTCATCCGGAAACCCGAGCCGCATCCCGCCTCCCGCGCTTAAGCCTGTGGGGAGCGGCTGGGGAACGACTCCCTCCGGGGGAGTCAGAGAAAGAGATTCCAGTACGGACGATGAGATTACTTCGGAAGTGGATTTGAGACATCGGGGGTGGGGCCGAGCCAGTAACTGCGGCGCGATAGAAGAAGCAGGCTCGGGCCCCCAGCTCCGTCGATCGGTGTACGTGGCGTTGCACCTACCA
>JAKIVW010000014.1:0-13244 GCA_022750355.1 Thermoplasmata archaeon | reverse complement strand
CGAGCCGTGTAGCCGGCCAAGGTCGTCAGGGGCCGAGTCGATTTCCGAGGGGGCGGAGGAACTCGAATTACTCGCGGACGGTATTCGACCCGCTCCACGCGGAAGAGCGACTCGAAAGTCTCGGTGATCTCATTGACCGAGGGACGGTGGGGCGGACCCCAGGCCCGCGTTTCCTCCCGTCCGATCCAAGAGAGAAGGTATGTCGCCTCGGGCTTCAACAACCGTGCCAGCCCACTCGCGTATTGACTCCTTTTCCGGATGGGGAGGGTGTGGAAACACCCCGCGTCGACGGCGCCCCGGAAATGTCCCGGCGGGAGGGCGCTTTCCAAGACGTCGTCTACAAGGAACTTGGCGTGTTTGGTGGATTGGGTACGCCGAGATTCGGCGGCGGCGATCGCGCCCGGAGCGATGTCGATGCCGGTGGCGCGAAAACCCTGGGTTGTCAACCACAGAACGTTGGATCCAGCTCCACAACCAACGTCGAGGATCGGTCCGGGCGGCTTGAACCAGCCGGCCTGTACGGCGTCCACGAGTGGCGGGTACGGGTCGGGAGAGAACCAAGGGAGTTTTTCGAACGGGGTCTCCTCGTACATCCGTTTCCAGAGGGCGAGGTTGGCCGGTGACAACCCGGAATGGCCCGAGGGGCTCTTACGCAGCTTCCTGACCTGCATGTCAGACTCGGGTCGGGAGACCGAAGGTCAGTAGAAAGGAGTGACCATGGATCTTACTTGGCTCTCCGGGTTGGGCCACTCGCGGGGAGCGGCTCTATCTGCCGTCTGAGAAGCATAGGCACTGACTCGCTTGGCTCTTGTAGAAGGTGCGTTGGCTCAGCTACATCGGGGAGAGGTCAAATTGCCATCGAACCAACAGGTCGTGGCTCGGGCGGTCCCGTTCACCGATTTGGCCCGAGAACTGTTAAGAGACGCACCGCTCAACCCAAATTCACCGGAGCAAGCCCGAGGGAGGAAGTGGCACAAATGGGGGTGGGGGAGTCTTCTCGTTCTCCGTCGAACGATTCGGCGGACTGGCGTACCCCGGCGGAGTCGGACGACTATCGCTCCACGCCCGACTACCCGACGACGATCGAGTACCTAGAGCGCATCTCGTCGAAATACCCCGAGACCGTCCGTATCGAAAATTTCGGCAAGACCGGTGAGGGGCGCGACCTCAAGATCGTGATCGCGTCGAAGGGCGGCCTGTTCGATCCGGCGCGGATTCGCGCGGCGGGCAGGGTCATCCTGTTGGTGCAAAATTCGATCCACGCCGGTGAGATGGACGGTAAGGATGCATGCCTCGCTCTCCTTCGAGACATCCTCCAGGGCGGTGCCGGACCCCTCGAAAACGTGGTGCTCGTGTTCATTCCGGTGTACAACATTGATGGTCACGAGCACCGGTCTCCGTACACTCGCATCAACCAGAACGGTCCTGCGTTGGCCGGCTGGCGAGCGAACGCCACCAATCTGAATCTCAACCGGGATTACATGAAAGCCGACGCCCCGGAAACCCGGGCGTTCCTCCAGATGCTTCATCGCTGGATGCCCGACTTCTTCGTGGACAACCATGTCACCGACGGCGCGGACTTTCAGTACGACGTAACTTTCGCCTTGGACTCCACCACGGACGTCTTTCCGCCCACGGCCCGATGGATCCGCGAATTCGCTACCCCTGAGCTGACCCGCCGGACCAACGAAACCGGCCACCTGACGTTTCCCGGCCAGATTTTCCTGAACGACGAGAGCGACCCGTCGCAAGGATTGAAGTCCAACGACAACCCCCCTCGGTTTTCCACCGGATTCATGATCTTGGAAAATCGGCCGGGGCTATTGGTCGAACTCCACATGCTCAAGAGTTACAAGACCCGGGTTACGGCCGACTATGAGCTCATGAGGGTCTTGCTGGAGATCCTGAACGAGAACGCCGCGACCCTGATCGCACTGAACGCGGAGGCCGACCGGGCTGCCGCCACGTTGGGAGGCGAACCGATGCGTCAACGACCGTTTCCGCTTTGCGTGGGGAAGAGCGGTCAGAACTCCCCGGTTCCATTCCTTGGCTTCGAGTTCACGCGGGAGCACAGCCAGATCTCCGACTCGATGATGATTCGATACAGCCAGAAGCCGTGGAACACCGAATTGCCGATGGATACGGGCAACCACGTGCAAATCTCGATTCGGCCTCCCGCGGGATATATCGTCCCTCCGCAGTGGACGCACGTCATCGAGGTACTGGAAGCCCATGGCGTGGCCACGGAGCGAACGAACGGCGCCTGGACCGGTACGGTGGAGCGGTACCGTTGCTCGGGTATGCACTGGCCGAGCCGGCCCTTCGAAGGCCGATACCCGATTTTGCGGGGTGGAAATGTCGAACGTGATATCGGTGAATTTGGGAGATGTACCGTGAGCACGGAGACGCTCACTTTTCCAGCGGGATCGGCCGTAGTTCCGCTCAATCAACGGCTCTCCAAGGTCGCGATTCACTGGTTGGAACCCGAGGCGCCCGATTCAGCTCTCCGATGGGGGTTCTTCGACTCGATCTTCGAGCAGAAGGAGTCTGGCGATGCCTACGTCCTGGAGAAGTTGGCCCGGGACGAATTGGTCAAGGAACCGAGCCTGAGAGAGGCGTTCGACCATCGCCTTCAGTCCGATCCGCATTTTGCGGGTGACTCTCGCGCCCGACTCGAGTTTTTCTATGACCGATCTCCGTGGGGGTTGGCCAATCGTATCGGCGACTACCCCGTCGGACGCCTTTCTTCGCTCTCCGGATTGCCCTAGAGCAAGGACCCTCGTTCGGCCCACGTTTGGCTCGCCTCGCGCAACCGGGTGGCAGGAAGGCATGTTTGGAGTCGCCCGTACCCCGATGCTTCGCTGGATGCCGCCTATGGAGCTATGGTAAGCGCTGCTACTGAACCACCCACTCATTGAATCGTGGGGTTGGTGCTCGTTACCCCCGGCATTTTGCCGTAAAATACCAGGTCGCCGAGTAGGTACCGAGCCCGTCCGGTCTTCCTTTCGAGCGCCCGGGCGTGTCAACGGGAGTCTTTCGCAAGGGCCGAGGAAAACCGGCGCCACAGTTCAGAATCCTCGCGCCTGAGCACCTGAGTGCGGGCCTCCAGCGAATCCTGACTGGGGCGATGGGCGACCTGCTCCACCTGAGAACCCGTGAAATGGAGCGTGCAAGTCGAGGAACTTCGACCAGTGAGCTCGTAGAGAAATTGGGAATACTGCGCGGGGCCGGAGAGGTGGGTGGCCGTCCACGCCCAACGATCTGGATAGAGGTGGACGAGCTTCACTTTCACCGTTCGGGCCCCAGGTCTGGAATCGAAGGGGTCTGCGTCGAACGAATCCGTAAGGAGAACTAGGTTCTTCGTGAGGTGCTCCACTGTTCGGGTTCCCCTGAATCCGGCGAGTCGCAAATCGGCGGATCGATAGTCGGTAGCCCATTGAAAGGCACGGGTCCGTGAAACCGGTAGCTTCGTACTAAATCGGTAGGTCAGTCGTTGAAGAGGCATGGTAGTGCACCAAGATTGCTCGGGGAGATAACTTGAGGGAACTCCAAACTGGACGATTCGCCAACTTCGAATCCAGGCCAACTCGATCGCTCCTCACATGGTCCCCACGTATAGTTCGATCCTCCACCGACGGGACTTGACGAGGAGGAATCGGAAGGTCGCCGTCAGAGAGGGTGCCCCCCATTATCGAAGCGGAATCTGGGTGAAATGTCCGTTGCACGCTGTTGGGAGTCACATTCGTAACTGAATCCATCCCACCACTTGACGCAGAACCGACGAAGAGGCTCCGTTTGGGGAGGGTTCCTTCTGGAATCCTCCCCCGCAGCTACCGCTGCGTTTCTTGGTGGGGCGTGAAAGGTGCCTAACGGTGCGATGCACCCATCGCTCTCGCCGTCTTGAACGCCGCCTTGTCTTGTTCGATCGCGGACCCGAACGATTGAAGGGGCGTCACTGTCCAGTCGAGGGCCCCCCAGATCGGAAAGCTGCGGAGAGTCTTCCCGAGCTCCTCTCCGGAAGAAGCCTCGAGCACCATGTGGACCACCCGGGACCCCGCGGATACTCCTCCGGTCACCTTTCCTCCCTTGACCATCTTATCCATCATATCGAGGCTTGGGTGAACGACCATTTCAACCCAAGTGAAGGTCTCCTCCATCGGCTTTCCCGCGACGTTTCCCTCGATAAATTTACCGGATACGAGATACTGCATGTGGCTCCTCGGGCGCGGCGAGGGCGTTGGACTACTTAGCAACGGGCGGGCCCAACGGACTTCTTCCCGTCGCTTGAAGGGTATCGAGGCCACCCGCTCGATCGCGTCAAGCTTCGTTGATACCGGCCAGCCTTATTCGGAGGCGATAGGTCGCGGAGTAGTGCCACCAAGGATTGCGCGAAAGGCGAGAGGGAGCGTCTTCGGACGCGATCCAGAAGCGTACGACCGCGCTCGTTCACGTTATCCGAATAGAGTCTACGAGATCCTCGTCGACCGGTGCGGCCTTTGTCCCGACGTGTCGGTCTTCGAGATTGGACCCGGCACCGGTATCGCCACGAGAGAACTCTTGCGCCGGGGTGCCAACCCACTCACCCTGCTGGAGCCCGACCGGCGGCTCGCGAGATACCTTACGAAATCGTTGGGACCCCTCCAGGGGAGGGTAAATCTCTTTGTCACCCCCTTCGAAAGTGCAATCCTTCCATCGGGCACGTACGACCTGGGCATCGCGGCTTCAAGTTTTCACTGGACCTCCGAGAATCGCGCGCTGAGAAAGGTCGCCCGGCTGCTCCGACCGGGAGGCTGGTGGGCCTCTTGGAACACAATCCACGGCGATCCCTACCGCTCCAGTCTGTTCAATCGAGCGATCCAGCCCATCTACAACGAACTCGCGGGCGGACATAGCCGGGCCAAATTTTCGCGGACGTCAGCGGCCCAACATCGAAAGCAAGGCCTTGCGGTACTGAAACACGTCGGAAAGTTCGATCGAATTTCCAGGGAAGATATTCGATGGCAAGTGACACTCGGTACGTCCCAAGTGACGGCGTTGTGGGGGACTTTTTCCGATCTACTCGTCTTGCCCGCTATGAAACGCCGATGGTTCCTCGCTCGACTCGCGGAGATTGTCGACGAGGAATTTGACGGAAGGGTCCAGATTCCGATGTTGACCTACATATACACCGCGCGAAGGGCGTGATTGGACTGCTAACCCTGCGGCGCCGGAGTCAACACGGGCCGGGTCTCAGCCCACCTCTCGGTCTACGACTTCTAAAGTGAGGGGTGTTGTTGGGACACCGACGCAATCAATGTCGGAAAAGGAAGGGAGCGTTCTCCATCAGCAGGCATTAACCGCCCTCGGCTTCTTCATGGGCCTGACCCTTACCTCCCTTGTGCTTATTCTGAATTCCCCGGGACCCTTTCATGCACCGATCGGTCCTCTTTCGGGGGACCTGTACTTTCAGACTCTCGTCAGCTACGTTGCTATCGTTGGCGCGGTCTCCAGTGTGGGCCTCCTCTCCTTCCTAGAGGTGGGCGGCGGGATATCGGAAAAGGGAGGGTTCGTCGACAAGCTCGGGACTACGCTCTTCTTTCTGAGTGTCTTCGGGTTCATGGGAGTCCTACCGCTGCTCCTCGCCCCGTTTACCCGATATGGGGCGGTCGTCGTTTTCGCCTTAGAGGTTACGCTGCTCTCGACGTACTTCATCGGTCGAGCCTGGTCCGACCGAAGTGTTCATTCAAGAATCGTTCCCGGAAAATAGCCGGTTGTCGACGGGTCACACACTCTGCGGATGGATGGGGGTCAAAGTTGTCGGGCATCCGAAGAAGTCGCACGATTCTAGGGAGCGATGGCTTGGCCCTTTGCTACTCAGGGTCAGTAACCGGGCCAATCAAATGACTCATCAGCGCTAGGATCGCACACGCGGCTGAAGTGAAAACGAACAGCAAGAAGTAGGGAGTATTCGCCCACGACAAAAATGCAAAGACCGCGAGGATGATCGCGACGACTGCGCCCCACCCTCGAAGGCGGCCAAGATATCGGATCTTACCCATCTCCTCTTGGTTGGCAGCTCCGACCAGGACGTAGTCACGTCCACCGATCTGCGCAAGCGTCGACGCGGAAAGGGTCCAACTTAGGAAGGTCCCTGGGTCGTGAAGCTTCGCATCATCCCTACAAACCGCGGCGGCGTGCCACGGTGACCTCCGAGGGGGGGTCCGAGTCTCCGATCGCGAGCTGCGCCCGCTGTCGAACATGACTAGGTGCCTTGGCCGGGCTAGAGCTCACACTCCTGATAGTCGTTTGCTGTGAACGGGACCCGACTCGAGACGGTATTTTCGGCCAACGCCCGAGTCAGTCTTTCGCCTGAACTGTTCTCCCCTCTTCCTGCCGGGACCCGCGGGCTGCAGGAGACCCCATGGGTTCGACGGGGCAGGGGCGAGTGGAGCCCCGCGGAAGCGGCTACTTAGTAGAAACACCCACGTTTCGAAGCAGGCGGAGATATTCTGATTTCTTGACCCAAGTGACCTCGAGGTATTTTCGGAGGTAGGAATCGGGGACGCCCAACCGGCGAGCTTCTGCGACCGAGTATGAGTACGCCTCGACCTCCGTGGGCCGATCGACGTACGCGACCTTGTTCCCCAGCCAGAGGGCCCGCCCCTGCCTCCGCTGGAGGATGTGCAGGAACTCGTGGATGATGTCCAGATACACGTCCATCGTGGGGCTGTTCGCCAAGTGACCGCGGGCCACTACGATCACGTCGTCCCGGGTCTCGACCATCCGGAAGCCGGCCGCAAGGACCTCCGGCGGGGTCCTGACTGGGGCCACATACATCCAACCCGGCCCATCGGACACCTCGGCCCACGTGTTCTCCGCGATGGTCCGAATCGCGGCGTCGTCTCCGGGATATTTGCGAAACGGGATGGTGTCCTCGAGACCTTCGAATACCTTCAGGAGGGAATGCCGCCCGGGCGGAGTGTCCTTGACCGGACGAAACTCCGGGGGAGCCAGATATTTCTCCTTTCGCGGGCGAGCCGTAATGATCGGAGGAATTCCGCGTCGAACTTGCGACCGAGCTCCGCTCACTTAGCCTCCTTTTTCGGTTCGTTCCCGTCGAGCCGAGTCGCGACAGTATCCGTGGACGGGATGAGTCTTGCTGGGGATGGCTGGGTTCGGGCCGTGAAAGCCGGGCGGCCTTCGAATGTACCGCCGGCTTGGGTCTGACACCGTGGCACGGCCCGCTCTCGATGGCCGACATGACGTCCAGAAGCGCGGGAAATCGATTCCCGCTTTGGCCCATAGGAGATCTCCCTTCCCAATCCCGGTCCGCCCACCTCCTATCCCGACCGTCGGCCGCTCGGGATTTTCGGCATTCGCCGGGAGTAAGCCTTCGGTCGAAGAACGATCCGAGTGAAGACAATTGTGAGACCATCTACTCGGTAGAAGACCCGCCATTCCCCGAGATGAAACCTCCATTCACCGGGATGGCGCGCACCCTGGCGCACCCGGAGCCAAGGATAGGAGCGGTATGGGTTGCGAACTAAGTAGAGCAGTTTCTCTTGAAACAGCCGCTGGTCCTTCCGCGGGAGGGCGAGGAACTCCTGCTCGGCGGATTCAAGAAACTCGTATGCGTACTGGGTCAAGTCTGCCCAGCCCGCTTCAAGACCCGAGTTCCGGGAATCCGCTTCTCGGTTTGCCAGCGGTGCTCGATCTCCGAATAGAATTCGTCATCGAAGAATGTCTCCTCCAAAAGATTCTGGATCATCTCATCAAAACTCTCCCCATCCCCTTTGACCGACTCAAGGAGCCGCCGAGTTCGTTCCGAGACCGTAATGGTAGTCGGGCGATTCAAGGTGGCGGACATGTTGGTCAATTGTGGCCAATTGTCTTAAGGCTTTCGAAATCCAATAACTTCAGTGAAGGGGGCCGCCATTCGATGCTGCCTCGACATAAATGTAATGTCATTTTCACCTACTCCCCGTGGATGGAAGGGAAAACCGATCTCCGACTCAGAGAACGTTCATTTGGAGTGACGAGCGGCGTTCTCGACCACTCGGGCACGGACGATTCGGCGGACCAATCCCTCGGGCAGAGGATGGTCGGGAGTGAAGTGGACCGTTCCTTTCCCAGCCACGAACGGCTTCAATTCCGCCGAGAACCTGCTGCGAACCCGGTAACTTCCTACAAAGAGACTGCAGTGGTCCGAATACGCGCCGTAGTACACGAGCATCCCGTTCTGCCGGAAGGCAGGCATCCGATAGCTGATCACTTCCTCCGCGTCCGGGGCCGCGGCACGGATCGACTTGCGTAATCGTTGCAATATCATTCGGAATTGCGGGGGAACTTTCGTCAGGTAATCATCCACCGCTTCCGCCCCTGGGATTTTGGATTTAGTCATGGGAGCCCAAGTGCCTGGAGAGGGACCTTTCCCGATTGACGTTTCCTAATTTACCCTTCTTCGCCACCCACTCGGGAAGAGAGTTCGGCCGGAGGTGGCGTTCAGGCAGAGGCGGGGAAGGTTCGGCCGGGGAGTTGGTGTAAGGGGAGGCGAAAGGGGGGGTAGCACACCGCTTTAGCACGAAACCGGTTCCGCACCCAACGGGTGGCCGATGAATCTCAATCAGGTGACCGTTCCGTCGACCAATGTAAGGGCCTCGGTGGACTTCTACCGACGCCTCGGCCTCAAGGAAATTGTTGATTCGGTGCCCGAATACGCCCGATTTGAGTGCCCGGATGGAGAAGCGACACTCTCGGTGCAGCGAGTAGACCGCCTATCCGAGGGTCCGGGAGTTGTCGTCTACTTCGAATGTGACCGACTCGACCAGGTTGTTGACAAACTGAAGGCGGATGGTGTAGTGTTCGACTCGGATCCCCTGGACCAGCGCTGGTTGTGGCGAGAGGCCCATCTGCGCGACCCTGACGGTAATGTGATTTGCCTTTTTCATGCCGGCCCGAACCGGCGCAATCCACCTTGGCGCATTCCGCAGGGTTGAGGAATCGGCCAGAGAATCGCAGGTGGACCACCTGAGGACGGACTGCGGAAAATCGGTCGCCGAGCGGGGATCAGGCTCCGGTCGGCCCCGAATGGTCGAACTGGATGTAAGCGATGACGACGACGGCCAGGACGGCGGCAGCGGTGACGAACGGTGGGACGACGCGGGCATTGATCATGAGGATCGCGCCAACCGCTGCCCCCGAGAACAGGGCGAACACGGCCCAACCCGCCCGTCGTTGGGTGGAACCGGTGATCCCGAGCGCAGGGAGGTCAACCATGAAACCGGTCAGAGCGGTGGTGACCACGGTCGTCGTCAGGCCGGGGACCGCCAAGTGCCGCGCTGCCGCGTTCTGCATTCCCATCCCCAGCGAACTCAGGCCGATCAATACGTAGAGCAGCGCCCCTCCCGGGGCTCCGCCCACGGCGGCCCAAACTATGGCGAAGGCGACCATACAAGTGGCTTCTCCCAACAAGACCCAGGTCGCCCTGTGAGGCCATGTTCCCGGCGGTCGGGGCCGCGCGAGAACCCGACCCGCGAGGATTGCCCCTATGCAGAAGCCGAGGAGGGCGCCCCCGGAATGGAGGGCGGTGGGCAGGCTTCTCTCCCCGAGAGCCAGGGCGAGGAACACAATGTTGCCCGTCATGTTGGCGGTAAAGATCTGCCCAAGACCAAGGTAGCTGACGGCGTCCACGATGCCCGCGGCAAACGTCAGGGCGATCAGGAGAACCTCACGCTTCCGTTCAGCGGGGTCCGGAGTTGGTGACGCAGGAGGTGGAGGTTTATCTCCTTCGATTTTACCCATCTCAGCCCGACACCACAACAGCCCGCCTCATCAATATCACGATGGCCGGGCGGGGCTCTGCGTCAATCCGACAAGGCAGTCGTTTGGCCCGGGAAATCTCAGATTCTACGAGGGGGAAGCACCGGGACTCTCCGGCGTAATCCTTCCACTTTCGGATGCATCTACCATAGCGGAGCGCTTTTCGAGCGGGCATGGGTGTAAGGTGGCTTGCAACACAATTTGCGGAGTCTGAAGGCACCGTGCCATTTCCCTAGTCGATGAACTGAGTTTCAACCGTGATAGTAATCCCTTGCAACCCGAACGCGAATAGCTGAACTGAACCACCCGGTATCAGGCACATCCTGCCCCGATTCACTCTAGATCCAACTCGGCCTCTCGACGAAGCAGAGAGGCGACTTCTTCGCGGTTCACTTCGTCAATGTTGACGCCCGCGCCCATCTTCTTTCGGTCTATCTGCTGGACGAGTCCGAACAGCCACTCGAATTGGTGCATGATCAGCGGGTCCTTGAGCGCCGTGCGTGCCCGCCCAATCACATCGACCGGACTTCGAAGCGCGAGGTAGTAACCACTGATCCACGTCCCAAATGCTTCCCACACAAGTTCGCGGTTCAGCACGCGAGAATGGGTGAGGGAGCCTACCAATTCGAAGAACGCGGCCACTTCGAGGTTGGTGATATCATCGTGACGCCCATCTAGGAGACGCTGGGCGAGCGCCTTGCGCCGCCGACGATACGCGGCAGAATCGTACCGTTCGCGAAGCGTCAGCACCGCATTCGCGCTGTTCAAGTGTTGGGCGACTCGAACCTGCCACCAGAGCAATGCGACTGTGCCGATGGCCAGTGCCCAGGCCGCTGCAGCGGTGAGGGTGGTGCTGTCTATCGCCATAGAGCCCCTGGGGTTTCAAACTCGCATCGGGTATAACCCGTCGGACCGTGCGGGCGCATCGGTGAGCGGTTGGGAGGATCGTCATTTGATAGACGCGGGCTTGCATGCGGGGCAAAATCTGACGAGGTGCTGAAATGGACATACCTGCCCAGATGGGTGCAGGGCACGTCGCATCCACTCCATCGAACCGCCCAGCGATTGCGTGAGGTGCCGGGGTCTATACTGCCTCACAGTTGGAGCCTTGCAACCTCAGCCGATGAAGCCCGACATAAGCAGACTCGATAGCGACCCAAGACTTCATTGAATCGTGTGAACTTGGAGTCGTCTGAGAATCCGGGTTGGTGGTGGACGATGGTGCCCAAGGAACGATCAAATCAGGAAGGCTACACTGACACTACCCTTCGGCGAGTGAACTGGTCGGCGGACCTAGACACTGTTCGCAGGCTCTTCAAAGATTATCGGCAGTGGCTCTTCGATCACCGGGAAAAGGCGTCCTTCTCGGATGTGAACTTGCCCCCAGGTCTGGCCCCCGTCGACCAGGAGATCGCGGAACTCCCCGGAGTCTACGGGCCTTCCCGTGGAGAGATTATTCTCGCATTCAAGAAGGACGCACTCGTGGCGTGCGGTGCTCTGCGAGAATCTGAACCTAGGATCGGAGAGATCAAGCGAATCTATATCCGGGCCGACCACCGAGGGGGCGGGTTCGGGCCCATCCTCACCCAAGCCCTTCTAGACCGAGCCCGTGATCTAGGGTTCGGCCGAGTGCGAGTCGATACCCTATCGACGATGAAAGGCGCCATCGAGTTCTATCAAGAAATGGGATTCAAGCCCGTACGCCCCGTTGGGCCCCACCCAGTTCCCGGCGCTCTATTTTTCGAGTACGAGTTGCCGAACCCGGGGTCGCTCGGCCGAAAATCGGCAGTTTCGAATTCCAAGCAGTCAGCGAAGCAGCGGGACCACTGAATGTGCGAAGGTGGTTACACTCCCTTCGAACTCGTTGGAAGGGAACCTGCTGCAAGGGTTTAGGTCGGGAGAGTTTGGCGGAACCCGTATCGCCGTTCTCAGATACGAGTTCTTGAACGCGCCGACGCCAACTCGGGCCGTCCCCTTGGGAATCTCGACGGACCCCAGTTCGATGGTAAGAGGCCAGGAGCTCAGCGGGGCGGTGGCGGCGGTGGGTATTGCATCGGTTGGGCGTACGTCTGCATCTCTTGGACCGGAACCTTGTCGCGGGTGAAGTAGTAGATGATCGCGGCGGGCCAGCAGACCAAGACCAGCAGGATGAGCACCCAGAGCGTGTACTTTCGCTTGTACTGGATGGGGCCGCCCATCATCACCGGCTGTTGATACCCCGACACGGGATTGGGGAGCGGTCTCTGCTATTTATTCGTTCGTGAGAGTCCCGGTTGGTTTGAGCGAGTCCCGGGCGACGGGGATTGAGCCTCCCGGATGGGAAGTACTGATTTCCCACCACCTTCCTGCGCGGTACGCCCGTACCTTCGCCATCCGCTATCGCGGACAAGCGATCCACTTCTGTGCCCGCTGTTCGGGGCAGGTGCTAGGCCTCTTGGCCCTCCTGCTGGTCTACTGGGTGGGCACCCGACAATCCCTGCCTCTGTTCGGTCAAAACATTCAACTCCTCATCGCCCTCGCCCCCCTCCCAGCAGCCCTTGACTGGACCACCCAGGCCCTAGGGAGACGCGAATCGTCCAACCTGCTTCGCGCCGCTTCGGGTGCCCTGCTCGGATTCGCCTTGACGGACGTGGTGCTCTTGATCGTGACCCAGCGATGGTTATTCGTCGGTGGGGCCTTCCTGGTGTTCACGGTGTACGTCGCAGCGGTGCTTCTTGCCCTCAAGTTCAGCGGGGCGTGGCGTCGAGTCCTCGAAGAGCATTTCCCAGGGTTCGACCCCGGTCCGGGTTAGATTCAGCCCTACCCCTGGAGGCACGGTGGCCACTCTGAAATCAGCCCGGGGAAACCTTGCCCTACAAAGCAGCCCGGCATCACCCGGCCCCACTCGCGGTTGCCAACGGACTCTCGGCCAGCGCCACGGCGCTTTGCGGGAACGAGCTCCTGTGTTGGCGCTGAGAGGATTCGATTCGTCCGGGTAAGTGTAAGGCGCGTTTCACTTATGGCGGGTGAATGGGTAATTGCAGGTAACCCGGCGACACCCGAAGTTTCCTTGGGAGGTGATACGCCGTCCCTTCGCGTTGACGTCTTTTGTCGAGAGGACGCGGATGCCAGGTATCCGGCGGAAGTCCTTGTCCAGCGTCCAGATTGGTGCGTCGAGCGAGAGCGCGAGTGCCAGGTCGTCCACGTCCTCGGGCGCACCCGCCGTGCGTGCCAACTTGGTCGCGGGTTGGAGGAAGTCCGAGTAGACACCGGACGGCATCAGGTCGATCGCCCCGAGGAGGTCCTCGAAGATCACTTCGACTGTTGGAACCGGAATCCTCGCCCTGGCAGCCACTTCAACTAGGTGCCTCGAAACTTCGTCCCTGAGGTACGATGGAGCAGCGAAAAGGGATTCATGGGTACTCAGAAGTGTATCCCTTACCGTCCCGTCCTTGAAGAGGCCGGCT
>JAKIVW010000111.1:1494-6557 GCA_022750355.1 Thermoplasmata archaeon | reverse complement strand
TCCGGCCGCCCCTTGCCGGGGCGCAGGTGACCGACTCGTGGGGACATGGGACCAACTTCCCCCTACGAACGTCCACGTGTCGCTGTATTGGGTTGGGATCTTCGAGTCTACCCCCCCGAAGAGGACGGCGTATCCGTCCACGGGATCGTACCCGAAGGCTGCCTGGGAACGGGCCGGCGGCGCGTGAGGGAGGGTAAGGGAAGTCCAGCCTCCGAGCGTGTATCCCCACGTGTCGTTGAGATAGCTCTCGCTGCCGCCGGTGGAATTCAGTCCGCCGAAGAGGATGATCATGCTATCGTGGGTATCGTAAGCGATTGCCGCGTCCTCCCGACCCACCGGGAGTCCCGTTTGATTGAAGTTCTGCGCAGGGTCCCCCGCCCGGGCCGGCGATCCCGCAGTAGATTTTCCACTTCCGCCGGCCGGGGTGGGCAGGAAGGGAGTCCAAGTGAGATTGGAGTATCTCCACGTATCTGCTAGGGTCTGGACTCCGTTCCACCCCCCGAACAAGAAGATGTAACCGTCTCGGAGATCGTAGACCATGGCCGCCCCGGACCGAGGCGATGGAGACATTGTCGTGGATAGGCGGGTCCAGGAACCCCGCGAGAAGTTCCACGTGTCGGACAGGTAGCCCGCAGCGCCGTGTCCGCCGAACAGAACGACGTATCCGTCTTTCTTGTCGTACACCATAGACGCGTCGGCGCGGGGGGAGGGGCCGGCCCGCGGGTCCAAGACGATCCACTTTCCGTGCAAATACTCCCATGTGTCCCCGAAATAGGTCGACCCGTTCCATCCTCCGAATGCGACGACATAGAGGTCCCCGGCATCGTACGCAATGGACATCTGGGTTCGGGCCGAAGGTTGGTCGACCGATTGCCAGAACAGGACGGGGGGGGCCGGCTTGGTACCGGGGGAGGTCGCGTGGAGTTCGTTCGGAGAAGGGCCGCTGCATTGGCCCGAGAGGGAAACGCCTGACAGGGAACAATTCAGGGCGGCGCCCCCCGCCGGTCCCGCCCCATTCGAAAGGGAGCGTTCTGCGGCCTCGAGTGCCGCCAACCCAACTTGGTCGATGACGTTCCCGACCGCACCAATCTCGGCAGAGAGGGCCATTCCAGCCGATTGAAGCCCCCCATCGATGGCGCCAAAGGTTAGGACGAACGTGACCGCGAATGCGACCGACACGGGCCCCCAGATGAGTCGGTGGCGTCTCCAGCGCTTCCGGCGGGGCCGGAAACCCAGGATCGCGTCAGCGCCGGAAGGGGTCGATACATCGAGCGCCGACGACATCAGTGTGGTCGGAAGTTGACCCCCTATATCCCTTCCCTTCCCGAGAGAACTCCTCCTAGGAACTGCGACAGCCCACTTGCCCTGACGGGCGGCTCCGAGGAGAATGGGTGAGCTGACCTTCGGGCTGGTCCGGCCCAGGCGAGGGCTTTACCCACGGCTGACCCCAGATACCCCAGAATGCGTCCGCAACGCCGCTCGTCGAAGTTATGAGCCGCCCCCGGTCGGAGCCTCCGTGAGCCCTCCTCGACCGCGGCTCCTCGCCCTGGGGCTCGATTCGGTGTCCCCGTGGGTGTTACACGAACGATTTCTTTCGTTCATGCCCCGGCTTCGGGAACTCTTGAATCGGTCTCGGTTCGGCACCCTCCGCAGCGTGGACCCACCCATTACCGTCCCCGCGTGGGCCGTGATGTTCTCCGGAGTGGACCCGGGATCGTTGGGACTCTACGGATTCCGCCACCGACGGCCGGGTAGCTACTTCGACCAATACGTGCCGAGCTCACTATCCCTCACGCATCCGATGGTCTGGGACCAGCTTTCCCGGGCCGGGAAGCGCGTCTGCGTCCTCGGGATGCCCCCCGGCTACCCCCCGCCCCACGTGAATGGGGTCTACGTGTCGGATTTCCTCACCCCCGATGGAGCGAAGGAGTTCGTCTATCCCGCCTCCCTTCAGCCCGAAGTGGAACGGGTGGCCGGAACCTACGTCTTTGACGTACGATTTCGCGCGGACGATCGAGAGCGCGTGGGGCGAGAGCTCATCGAGATGACCCGGAAGCACTTCGAAGTAGCGAGGTTTCTCTGGACTCGGGAGGAGTGGGACTTTTTCGCCCTGCACGAGATCGGCCCCGACCGGATCCATCACGCTTTCTGGAAGTACATCGACCCGACCCACCCCCGATATGAGGACAACCCCGCGCTCCGAGCCCTGGCCGAGGAATACTACGTGCGACTCGATCACGAAATCGGGAGCCTGTTGGATCTCGTCCCTCCCGACGTACGCGTGGTCTTCGTCTCCGATCATGGCAGTCAAGGGATGGTCGGATGTTTCTGCATCAATGAATGGTTGATTCGCCAGGGGTACCTGGTCCTCCAAAGCGGACCCCCGCCCCCGGGCACACCTCTCGAGGAGGTTCCGGTCGACTGGAAGAGGACTCGGGCGTGGGGTGCGGGAGGCTACTATGCACGCATTTCGTTCAATATTCGGGGACGTGAGCCACAGGGAGTCCTTGACGGGAATGAGGTGCCCGCGCTGCGGCGGCAATTGGCGGCGGAGCTGGCCGAGGTCCGCACACCGCGTGGAAGCCTGCTCGGCGCGGATGTGAGGGCGCCGCACGAGATCTATCGGTCGGTTCGGGGAGATGCTCCGGATCTGATGGTCTACTTCGGCGGACTCACCTGGCGTTCGGCGGGCACGCTCGGTCACTCGTCCAACTTCCTGACCGAGAACGACACGGGACCGGACGATTCGGTCCATTCGTTCGACGGCATCTACGTCGTGGCGGACCCTACCGACGGGGTTCACGGACCGGGCCCCGCCCGAAATCTCATCGATATCGGACCCACGTTCCTGCAACGGTTCGGCCTCCCCACCACCTCATCGACCCAGGGTGTTCCGATCCCTAACTTCTGGTAGCGTAGCCGTCGGTGTCCGACTCCTGACTTTCCGGTGACCGTCATCGAGAGAGGTCTCCGCAAACCTATCGCCCCCACCCACCGTCTCTCCTATCGCTGGCCCAGAGTGCGTTCCCCCGGTTCACTGTGAGGCTTCGGGGGAAGAATGCTCGCGGTTTCAATTCGAAGGCGGGCGTCGAGTCCGCCCACATCCTCAAGTAGCGCATATGTAGATTCATATGTATGCCATCCCGTAATATCGCCGTCCAGAAGGCGGTCTACGACGCTCTGACGAAGGAGAAACGAGGCGGGGAGAGTTTTACTAGCCTGTTCCGTCGATTGCTGGACCAGCGCCGCGGACTCGAGGAGAGCGTCGGCAGTTGGGGGCCCGCGGGGGCCCGGGCCGACCGGGCAGGATTGGCGGGAATCCGCCGACTTCAGGGGAGGGCCAAATGAAGGCGCTGGACACCCCCATTCTCCTCGCCATCCTCCACGGTGACAAGAACGCGCGCGATCTGGTCCGCCGGTTGAGGGGGGTGGAGGTCGCGACGACCGAGCTCAACCTGCTGGAACTGGCCCGACTTATCGGGAACGGCTCCGCCCAGCACCGAAGATCCCGCCGAGAATCCCTGGACCGGCTACGCCATGGGCTCACCGTGTTGCCGTTCGATAGTAAGGCGGCGGAGCGGGTCGCTCGGAGAGAGCAGAAGGAGAGCCACTCCGGCGTCCCTGTGCTCCTTCTCGGGGCCCTGGGGGCCCTGGAAGCGAACGGGTGCGACGAACTGATCACCACAGATCCTCGGGCCATTCCGGGTCGTTGGTCGTTTCGGATCACCCGTCTCGGGCTCTCTAATCCTTAGGAATGTGTGTAACGCTATCATACATCCAAAGGAGCATGCACGTCACTTCTGTAGTCCGATCCTCTCTCGAGCGCGTCGAAAGAGGGTTGCCCAGCCACTTTCGACCCAAAGGTGGGGGTCTGGGGCCATGCCCTGGTCGAGCCCGTCATAATCGCTATTTGGCTCAATAGTTGTTCATAGGCCCTAGTGTAACGTGTCTAGCGTTCTTAAAAGGCATTTAATGGCCATCAGTGGGGAAGGCCGTGCGGTCCTCTGGCCGGGCTTCTCCGAGGTGATATTGTATAACTGGAGTTATACGAACCCCCTGGGGCCTCGGTTTGGCTCGCGCACCCCCCTTGGAAAGGTAGGTCGGCTCTCGGACGACCGCCAGCCCCCTCCCCCTGAAGCCAGGGACTTGTCGCCTCCGCGATCGAGGCCGGTTGGGTGGGTCATTTGGGCGAATCAGGGGGGTGCTCGAGGGTAGCGTCGGCATGTCTCCCCCGTTGGGGGGTTCTGGGAGCTCGGCGTCGTGGCTAGTCCGGTTCGGATTGTGTCTATTGCGTTCCTTTGGTAATGGTTCAATGCAATGAGGGCTCCTGAATGAGGCTACGGCCTTCAATTTCGTCCTCGGCGTGGCTCCGTGACCCGGTGCCGGGATCCGTCCTGGTTGAGTAGCCATGCAAACCGGCGTCCGAGGGGGCTATGGATCACGGAGGTTCCGGGCGTTAGCAATGTCGTCGCTAGTGGCCATTTATGAATATACATATGCATATGTGTAGTGACAACTTCCGAGCACCGCGTCCGATGAATTTCCGGGCCGCTTCCCCGAATGAGGATTTGGTCCAGGTGGTGATCATGCAGTTCAACGTGATCGCTGAGGGAAGTCGCGAGGTCCCCCAGTTACCGACCGATCGATCCTGCTCGTTCGGGGAGGGGGGTGGGTTTCGCGGGTAGCTAGATCATCTTGTTCCCCTGGAGCACCAGGGAACCGAATTCTTGGCCTCGGCCGGGAGAGTAAGAGGTCCGACCGAACTTCGATGGTTCGACAATCGGCGCTAGTTTTCTGAGGTCGGGACGAGGCAAGCCGCCATTCCCAAGGGACCAAATAGGGGAGCCACCGCTAAATTGAGCATGGACCGCCCTCGAGTGTCGAGAGTCTTGGCGCTGATTGCGACATCGCTGATGTTCCTGGCCGCTCTGGTCGGCGCTTTGGGAGGGGTTAACGCTCACGAATCGCACATCGGCGTTTCGAACCAAACTCCGGGATCGCCGGTTACCTCTAGTCCAGCTACGATTCACCAAGCGGAGGTGACCCGTTCGGCGGAGGCGGGC
>JAKIVW010000111.1:0-1484 GCA_022750355.1 Thermoplasmata archaeon | reverse complement strand
ACCGGCCACGGGTCGTGCCGAGTCGTGTGTATCTGCTTCAGCAGGTTCGGGACACTGCCGCGTGTCCGCGGTCCCCACCGCGACCGCCCTTCCCTCCTGGTACGATGTATCGAATTTCACCGGCGTCCTCCCGCAGGCCTTCCTCGCATCGATCGCATGGGATCCGAACCTGGGAAATGGGGATCTGATCTACTTCGGGGGCTGCCAGTATACTGGAGAGTGCCCGAGCAACTACACCTGGAGTTACGATGGCTTCAGCTGGTTTAACGATTCGTCCTTCTTGACGACCGCCCCTCCGCCCATCATCGGACAGTCGATGGATTGGGACCCACAATGGGATGGTATTGTGATGGCGGGGGGCGGCGACCTAAATGGATTCCCCGATGCGGGAACCTGGCTGTTCACCGCTGGTGTTTGGGAGAACATCACTTCCCTGACCGGCGGGCTAGCTAACTCACCGCCGTCGGTCTATGGCGCAATGGCCTGGGACCCCGCTACCCAGTCAATCCAATACCTCGACGGATGCACCAACACCACCTGCGGCCTCATCTGGGGGGGGTTGTGGTCCTTGGGCGCGCCGGGTAGCGACTGGGTTGGCGTCCCTTCTTTTGGATTCGTATACGGTGAGTCGTTTGCGTACGACGCGGCCGACCAGGAGATGATCTCGGTCGGTGGCTCGACCGTCGGATACGCCCAGACGAATGCGACGTGGACACTCGCCGGCGGAACTTGGACGAACCGGACGGCCTCCTCGGTCGGGTGCTTCTTCGTTTGTGACCTGTATCCCCCCGGGCGCTCCTTCGCCTCGATGACGTGGGACCCGCAGACCGACTCGATTCTGTTGTTCGGTGGGGTAAACTCTACCGCCGCCGTCATGGCGGACTCCTGGCAGTTTACGGGAAACAGCTGGTTCCCGTTCCAGTACGCGGGCGCGTTTTCCCCTCCCGCCACAGTGTACAACGCGATGCCCGCCAATAGTTCCGGGTTTGCTCCCGTCATGGTGGCCGGCGAATGCTCCTGCAGCGGCCGAACCTACACCATGGACACTCCGCCGACCCTCTATCTATCCGTCGTTTCCCCCGATCCCGCCGATGTCGGGGCGAACGTCTCGGTGACCATTAATGGGTCGGCGGGCGCAGGGTCGGGACCCTGGCTCGCCCTCGGGGCCAGCTACGGAAATCTCCAGGTCGGGGGCAGCGATATCTACGGCGTCAACGCGACCACTTCCTGGTCGTACGTGCAGACGGGCCTCTCCTACCCGTCCCCGGGAACTTATGCGATGTCGGCGACGATCACCGACTTTTTCTACGTCGGTTCGACAGCCTACTACAACCTGACCGTCGTTGCGGGTCCAACGGCGACAGTCCATGCCACTCCGGCCAATGCCGAGGTTGGACATGCCGTCAGTTTCAACGCGACAGTCGCTCTGGGAGTGGCTCCCTACACTTACCTCTGGAGCTTCGGCGACAGTACCACCTCGACGG
>JAKIVW010000013.1 GCA_022750355.1 Thermoplasmata archaeon | reverse complement strand
AATTGATGTCCTCCATGATCGACATGGACCCGTGGCGGGACGCGAAGCTCTTGCCGACGTGGTCCAGACGGATCAGTGCCATCTGTGCCCTCCCCGCGCCTCTCGGTCCTCGTCCCGGCGCGCGTCAGTCGTACCGGTACTTCTCGACCGCCCGGCGGTAGAGTGGCTTCCATATGAGTTCGTTGATGGTGATGACCGTGAGCACCAGCGTGAGGAGCGCGGCGACCATGAGCGGAAGCCCGTTCGGCTCCGCGTAACCGATATCGATCGAAGATCCGACTCCCAAAAGTTGGAACTTCTGGGAGGTGCCCACGTTGAGGTACTCGGCGACGATGAGCGTGTTCCATCCCCCACCGAACGCGGTGATGGAGCCGGTGATCAGGGCCGGGAAAATCCCGGGCAGTAAGACCTTGGTGAAGAAACCCCGGCCTTTGACACCGAACGAACGGGACGCCTCCTCCAAGTCCGGCGGGAGCGAGCGGATCCCCGAGAGCAGGTTGAAGAACAGGTACCAGAGCATTCCCGTCATCAACATGAGGACGGCCGCGCCCTCGCCGCTGATGTAGGGGATCAATTCGAAGATGATGACCGGGAAAAGGGCGGTCGCGGGGAAGGAGGCGATGACCTCGACGATCGGAAGTCCGACCCGAGCGGCCCGAGGTCGGCGGGAGATGGCCGTGGCGAGGGGCAGCGCAATGGCGAGACAGAAGGCGAACGCCACGGCGACCCGGATCAGCGAAGAACCCATCGCGAGCGGGAGCTCGAGTATCTGGCCGCGT
Organism: Thermoplasmata archaeon; assembly: GCA_022750355.1. Classification (GTDB taxonomy): domain Archaea; phylum Thermoplasmatota; class Thermoplasmata; order Lutacidiplasmatales; family UBA184; genus Lutacidiplasma. The sequence continues at coordinate 24,675 of JAKIVW010000013.1, read as the reverse complement.
ACCGAAGAGACCAGGGGGGCCGAGAATACGTTGAAGATGGCCACCACGATCGCGATCAGCAGGAGCCAAACCGTCACCAGAATCCCACCCAAGATCCCGTAGTACAACGCCGGATGGTTCCCGTCAGTCCGCCGGCGACCGGGGCCGGACCGGAACGGTATCGCCGCGAGTTGCACAAAGGGGGTGCTGACCCGAGTCACCCCCGACCTGACCCCGCGCGTGATGTAGGCGGCCGCGCGTCGGAACCGGGTGTTCGTCGCTCCCAACCCCGAGGAGTCCCCTTCCCCGGACGGGGATTGGTCGTACCGGAACCGCTCCGCGAAGTGGCCGAGGGGTCGCCAGACGCCAAAGTCGAGCAGTGCGATGAGGATCACCAGCAGGATGAGACCTGTGAGGAACGCCGTGCCGTCGTGGGCCCCCGCCGCGAACGATAGGTAACTGCCGATCCCCGGTAGGGCACCCCCTCCGTTCGTCGTAAAGATCTCGGCCTCCACCAGGAAGAACCAGCCGGCCGTCCAGGAAAGGACCGAGTTGTACACCAGCCGATTCACCATGGCCGGGAACAACACCTGGCGGAATCGCTGTACCCCGCGGACGCCGAAGGAGTCCGTCGCCTCCCGCAGGTCCGCCGGGAGCGTCTTCACCGATTCGTAGACCCCGAAGACCATGTTCCAGGCCATCGAGGTGAAGATGAGGAACACCGACGCGATGTTGGGTCCGAGCCAGCTGTGGGGGGTGAGTCCCGCGAGCACGACGATCGCGACGGGAAAAAACCCGAGGATGGGAACCGATTGCAGGATGTCCAGGACCGGTATCATCACCCGTTCGCCTTGACGCCGAGTCGCTGCATAGTAGCCGTACGCCAGCGCGAAGCCGAGCGAAGCGGCGTACGCCGCGCACATGCGCAGGAAAGAGTACAGTAGATCGATCGAGGCGGTCGGGAGGTACCCCGCAACTCCCCCGAGCGAGATGCCGAGCGTGGCGGCCGCCACCCCACCCGCCACGATCGGAGTGAGAAGGTAGAGCAGCGCGGAGCGCTGGCTCCCCCGCCCCCATGACGAAGGGGATGGCACTAGCTCAGTCGTGGAACGAGAACGGCCCGTCAGCGGTGGCCGGCCGGTCCGGCGATTCTCCTCCTGGACCGAACGAACCGAACTGTCGAGCTCCATGCGTCCCCCCGGACATGGATGCGATGCGGACGAACCCAGCCTCTTTGTGGCATTGGGTCGCAGGGGGCCCTCGGCGGGGACCCTGCCCCCGTGTCCCACCCGGGGGCGGGGAACCGCCAGCCGGAGGCTCCGGCGTGCATCATTTCAACCCCTCCGGACCCCGGGGGGCGGTGTAAAGAGGGGTCGACGCCCGTGCGTTTCCTCACATACATGACGCGCACGTGTGCGGACTGCGGAACGCCGATGGAATATGACAGCCGAACGACTATGGTGCTGACGGGCACCTGCGGCGGGTGCGGACACCAGCTCACGATCCTCCAACCCGGGGTCACCCTCGGAGCCGGAGAGGCCCACACCGGCACGGAGTCGGAGGGCGGAAGTTCCTCGGACGGCACGCGCGCCTGGAAGGCCGCGGCGCCTACCCCCACCGGTCCCCCGTGCCAGGCCTGCGGTGCGTCCCTGAGCTTTCACTCCTCCGGCGGACCTGGAGTAGACGCTACGTGCACGGGTTGCGGCGCAGTCTCCTCGTATGTCCCGGCCGGGATGGGCATGCCCCCCCGAGAATTTGTTCGGCGCGGTCCCCCGCGCCCGGAACGCTCGGAACGCTCGGACGACTCGGGTCCCGGCTTCCGTTCCTCGAACGCCCGGCCCTGTCGAGAGTGCGGGGGCCCTCTACGATTCTCCACCGCACCGGACGGGACCATCTCGGGTGAATGCGGCTCGTGCGGCAATCGGTTCACCCTACCTCCACGCCGCGAATCCGAAGGGGGACGTGGCGGGGGCGGGGGTGCCCGGCGATTCGAGCGGGGACCTCCCCGTGGAAAATTCGGCGGCCGAGGCGGTTCCAAACCGTATGGCCGACCTCCCGGCGGAGGTTTCCGCCGGCGCGAGGGCGGAGATGACGGCGACGGAGACGACCGGCCTCGCCGACGGCCGCGTCGCGAGTGAATCCTCCCAACCCGTCGGCGGCCGAAGAGGGACCCGCAGCGCCGCGGGCGAACGCCGTCCGTTCGAGAAAGCCGCGCTTCGGAAGGGCGCCTGGGTGCGACGGTTGGGCCTCTCCAAGGTAGCCGGGGAGTGAACAGTGGCTGAGATCTCGATCTGGGTGAAACCGGGCGCGGGGGCCAATCGCGTCGGGTGGGACCCGTGGAGGAAGCGATGGAATGTGGCCTGTCGGGCGGCCGCTACACACGGGGAAGCCAACCGAGCGGTCGTTCAGTTGATGGCCGATTGGTTGGGAGTACCTCCCAGCTCGGTTCACTGGAAGATCGCGGGCGCCTCTCGGGCCAAGTTGCTCGAGGTGGACGGTATGACCGATTCCGAAGCTGCGGACCAACTCCGTCGTCGAGCGTCGATTCCCCCTTTGCCGGGGGCGCCCGATGGGAATTAGAGCTCGGAACCTTCCCCTCGCTGATATTTTCGATGGAATGTTTTATCAACGGCTCCCCGCTGGCTCGCCTCGTAGCCCCGTAGTGTAGTGGCCAATCATGCGAGACTCTGGATCTCGCGACGCAGGTTCGAAAGCCGCGGGGGTCCGCGAGCCCGCGGTCCGGAACTCCTGCCGGGGCTACTCCGCGGGTCGTTCCAACTTTCCGATGCGGGGGTGCTCCAGTTCGGCCAAACCGCCGGCTCCGGCCGGTAGGGCTACCGAGGCAGGGCTTAGGACCCTGTTGCCTAGGGCATTCGCCGGTTCAAAGGGTTCGCCGGTCGTCCCGACCGGCGGCCGGGAACTCCGGCCCCCCGCATCCCCTCGGCTCGCCTGATCGGTCGGAGGGTCGATGGTCGTGCCCGACGCCGTACCCACCCCCGAGGAGATCTTGGGTCTCGACGAACACGCGGCGGATGCCCTCCTCGACCGTCTCGAGCGGACCGTGCCCGTGCACCCCCCGTTCGTGCGGATCCCGACGGCTTCGCTCCGGGAAGCCATCGTATTCGGCGACACGCACGGGGACTGGCGTTCCGTCCAGGAGATCGGACGCCGGTTCATCGCGGGCGGGGTCCGTCGGTTGCTGGTCGGGTTGGGGGACTATGTCGATCGTTCTCCCCCCGACTGCGGGGCGGGTTCGGTCGCTACCGCTCTCCACCTTCTTTCGCTCGCCGCGCACGCTCCCGATCGGGTGTACCTCATCCAGGGAAACCACGAGACGACGCGGCGGATCCCGACGCTCCCTCACGACCTGCCTGAGGAGGTGGACTCCCTGTGGGGCCCCGACGCGACCCGTTGCACGCGGATCGAGGCACTCCTCGAACGAGGGCCCCTCGCGGCGATCCTACCCGAAGGGATCTACCTCGCCCACGCGGGCTTTCCTCTGGTCGGCTCCCAGGAGGAGTGGGCCCACGCCTTCGACACGGTCGACGACGAACGACTGGCCGAAATCGTCTGGTCCGAGTGCGATGCCTCTCGCTACCGACGCGCCGGAGTCCCGACCTGGGGAGGGAGGGACCTGGAGCGATTGTTCCGAGCGTCCTCCCTTCGGATCTTCCTGCGCGGCCACGACCCGGACCTGACCGGACGGCCGCTGTTCGACGGCCACTGCCTGACGCTCCACACGACCCGAGTGTTCGAGCGGTTCGGTGGGGTCATCACGCTCCGATTCCCCCTCGGCCGCCCGATCGAATCGATCCGAGACACGCTGATCGAGCACCTGGACACCGAGGGGAAGACGTTCGATCCGGTGTAATGAACACCGCCAGGCCGGAGGACGTGGGCGGAGCCGGTGCCTAAGTTCCGCCGTAGAGCTCGCGTTCGGCGACTCGGACGGCTTCGGCGGTTCGGCGGCTCGCGTACAGGTCGAGCCGTTCGCGGTTGATCGTGAGAAACCCATCTCCGCCTCGGAACCCATCGAGCAGGTGCGTTGCGTCGGAAGTTTGTCCGAGGACGTACAGGGCCGCGCTCAACGCTTCGACGGTGTTCAGCTCGGCGATTCGGCCAAAGTGCTGCGGGTTGCCGGCGACCAGGATGGGGAGGCGGCGGTGGATGCCGCCGTCGTCGGAGGGGAGTCCGGGGAGCCTTCCGCGGCTTTCGATCCGATTCCAGGAACAGTCGACGGCCAGGACCCCGCCCCGACGAGCGGCGGACCGGTCGGCTCCGGAGAGCGGGTCCGACGCGTGGGGGTCGAGCACGATCGGAGGGGGGCGCAGACCCGCGATCCGACGCACGGGGCGGGCGAGCCCGCGGTGGATCAGTCGACGACCCGTGCAGGCCTTGGGATGGTCCTCCCCGGCCAGGAGGAGGAGAAGGGGGATCGCGGGTCTAGGCGAGGGGCTCAGCGTACTCTCGGAAGATCGCATGCAGCTCACGGGTCAGGCGGAGCGCCTCGGCTTTCGGCCGTTGCCAAAGGTTCCGGCCGAAGATGATCCCGGTCGCCCCGGCATCCATCGAGGAGCGCACCTTCTCCAGGAGTTCGCCGTCGCCGACCTTTTCGCCCCCCGACACCAGCACCAAGCTTCGGCCGGCGCTTTCGACGACCTTTCGGAACATCTCGAAGTGCGAGAGCTGCAGGGTGTTGTACGGTGGCGGGCTGTCCTTGTCCTTCTCGGAAGGGACCGGATAGTTGATCTTCACGATGTCCGCCCCGAGCTCGAGCGCGACCCGGGCCGAGTAGTCGATGGCGTACAGGCTCTCCTTCCCGCCCTTCTTGGCCACCGCCTCGCCGCGCGGATACGCCCAAACGATCACTGGCATCCCGAACCGGTCGGCTGCCTCCCGGATCTGGGTGAACTGGAGGAAGTCGCGGTCCTGCGCGGGAGAACCGACGTAGATCGTGTAGCCGACGGCATCCGCCCCGAGGCGGACGGCGTCTTCGACGGTTCCGGTCAGGGCGCTGAATGACTGCGCGTCCGAGGGGATGCTCGTCTTCCCGTTCAACTTGAGGATGAGGGGAACCTCCCCCGCATACTCGTGAAAATACTTCTCGGCCAGGCCGATGTGGAGGGCGATCGCACTGAAGCGTCCCTCCTTCGCGAGGTCGTACTGGTAGGCCGGGTCGAGGGCCGCCGGGTTGGAAAAGAAATCCACCGGGCCATGTTCCAGTCCCTGGTCGATGGGAAGGACCAGGAGGGTGCCGCCTCCGGGTCCGTAGTCGTACAACAGCCGCTTCAGGCGCGTACGCTTGCCCGGAGACAGGCCGAGTTTGGACAGGGGAACCCGCGGGTAGCGGGGGTTCGGACTGGAGGAGACGGAAGGGGTGACGCCGGTCGCGCTCGCGGGGGTCCGTTCCGTCGGCTCGCTCATTCTTCGTCCTCGAACGCGGCACCGGGCGGCTCGATTTAATGCTACTCCCGAGGCGCCGCCCGGGGTGCGGTCGCCGAGTTCCGGAAGGATTAACCGCCGGCCCACGGTGGGTACGTCCCCGGAGGAGAACCCGGGAACCGGATGCGTCCGCAGGTCGTTATCGTCGCCACCCTACTGCTGAATGCCTCGCTCTTTGCCGTGAACCTGGTCGTGGCTCTCCTCTCGGGGAGCCGGGCCGTCCTCTCCCAGGCGATCTACACCGTCACCGACCTGGTCGGGAGTGCGTTCCTGCTCTGGGGTCTCTACCTCTCCCGCCGGGCGGCCGACTACGACCGGCCGTTCGGGCACGGCCGCGAGCGATTCTTTTGGGCGTTCGTCTCCATCGTCGTGTCGTTCACGGTGGCGGGCCTCCTCGCCCTCACCGTGGGCTTTGAACAGATCGTCAGCCCCGAGAAGATCTCCCACATCGGCTACGGCCTCATCGTCGTCGGGGGAACGGTCCTCGCGAGCATCGCGGGCATCTACGTGACCCTCCGAGAGCTACGCCACTCGCGCGAGACGCTGGCCTCGCTGTTGGCATCGGCCAACCAGGGTCTCAAGTCGATCTTCTACCAGGACCTGGTCGCGATCGTGGGGGCGATCGCCGCGTTCGTCGGGCTCCTCATCGTCTACAAGACCGGGGACAACGCGGTGGACGGGATCACGGCGGTGGTCGAGGGGATGATCCTGTTCGCCGCCGGGGTGGTCCTCAGCGCCGAGAGCCGCGAGTACCTCGTCGGTCGAGCGCTCCAGCCGGCGGAGACGCGGGCGATCCTCTCGATCGTCGAGCGGGACCCTCGGGTCGCCAAGGTCCGGGACGTCCACTCGATGCTCATCGGACCGGACGACGCGCTCCTCGCGTTGCGCATCAACTTTCAGGACGGCCTGACGACCGACCAGATCGAACAGACGATCGACCAGGTCACGGCCGCGATCCGGAAAGCGCGACCCACGGTCCATCACGTCGTCATCGAGCCGGAGTCGTAGGCGCGACCGAGGCGATCGCCACATCCTCGCGGAGCCGCGCGACGGTAAGCAGGATGAGGCCCGTCGAGACGAGGCCGAAGAAGAGGTAGATCCCGGGATTCCCGTACCGGGAGTAGAGCCCGGTCGAAGCGATCAGCCCGACGAGCATCCCGAGAGAAATCGTCAGCGAATAGATCGACATCGTCGTCGCGCGGCTCATTTCGAACGTCAGGTCGGCCAGGGCCGCGAGCGCGGCCGGCCCGTACGCGAGCGCCATGATCACGCTCACTCCCAGGCCGATCAGGACGAGGTCCTCGACCCCGTAGGCGAGCAACAGGGAGGCGAAGACCATCGTCCCGACGAACCCGGTGGCACCGATGGTCATCAGCCGGTTGCGGCCGAACCGGTCGGCGAGCCCTCCGTAGTACGGCTGCGTCACCACGAGGATCGCTCCTCCGCCGCCGATCACCAGCGCGAGGGAGGTCGTCGAGATACCGATACCCTGGGCGGCCGTCCCGAGGAAGACCAGCGCCGTACCGATGAGCATGTAGATCACCAGCCACGGAAGGGTGACGAGCAGAACGCTCCGACGAAACACGTTGCGAAGGACGTTTCGGAGGTTGTAGGATTGCGTCCCGTGGTACGTCCGAGCCCCGCGAAGGAGCCCGGCGGTCAATGCCAATCCGGCCGCCAACGCCACCGAACCTCCGGCAAACACGAGCCCGAGGCGGTCGTTCGGGAGGATCCCGAGCAGACCGAAGCCGAGCGCAAATCCCCCGACCCACCCGAACAGGTTCATCGCATCGAATCGACCCATCTCGTACCCCCGACGCGACTCGTCGGCCCGATCGCCGACCACTGCCAGGCTCGCGGCGAGGATCGCACCGCTCGCGATCCCGAATACGAGGTTGATCGCCCCGAGAGCGAACCGGTCCCGCGTCGTAGCCGCGACCGCGAACAGGATCGCCGCCGCCGCCATTCCGGAGAAGAGGATGGGCCATCGGCCGTACCGGTCGGCGAGCGCACCGGAGAGGAGCACGGTCGAGAACTCCCCGACGGGTGCCATCGCGCTGATGAGCCCCGCGGCGCCGACGTCGCTGCCCTCCAAGCCGGTGGATCGGCCGACGATGTAACTCGCGAACACCGCGAGGGTCAATCCGAACCCGAGGCGAACGAAGAACGTCGCGACCAGGACCGCGAGCAAGGGCCGCCGCCCCGGGGTCGGGGTGAGGGGGGCTGCCGGAGAGGGCACAGCCTCGCGCTCAGCCGGGGCCCTTCGCCCGTTCGATCAACTCGATCCAGACGTCATTCGGGTCGAGGATGAAGGCGAGTCGGGTCGAGCCCCCGGAGATCTGGTAGGGTTCCTTCGCGATCCGGATCCCTTTTGTTCGGATCCGGAGCAAGAATCGGTCGAGGTCTTCCACCTCGAAGGCGAGGTGGTCGAGCTGTTCTCCGGCCTCGAAGGTGTCCTTCCCGTCCCAGTGGGTCAGTTCGATCCGGCCCCCCGACATCGGGTCCTTGACAAACGCGATCTCGGCTTTGTTCTCGGGGATCGTGCGGCGTCGCTCGAATTCGAGACCCAGCACCTCCGTATAGAACCGAAGGCTTTCGTCCATCGAGCGGACCGTGATCGAAGTGTGCAGGAGCTTCATACCGACGGACCGGGATTCGGCCCCGCGCTCCTAAAGGTTCGCTTCGGCATCACGGATGGCCGAAGACCACCCGCAGCGGGCTCGCCCCGGGCGTCCAGTTCTTCTCGACCCGAACGAAACCGACCCGCTCGAACTGAAGGATGTCCCCGGGGTGGGCTTCCGCGAGGGTGGCCTCCCCCAGTCCGGCGGTGTGCTCGCCCTCCATGCCGAGGATGTCGACCGGCCGCGCTCCCGAGGCCCCCACCCATTGGAGGCGCGGGATCCGCTTGTTCTCCCGACTGGTGAACCGGGCGCGAATCGTCCCTCCGGCCGGCGGGAGCAGCGCAGGAAGCTCGACGTTGACGAGGTCCTTCAGTCGTACTTCGGTGCCCGCTCGCCCCTCGAGGTCCTTGCGGGCGAGGAAGAATCCCGGCCCCGTCGAGACGGTCCGAGTCCCGAGCTCCGGTCGATCCGGGTGATTGGAGAGCACGACCGAGGAGAGTCCGTCCGGGAACTCGTCCACCTCGACTCGAACGGGGTCGGCGACGAAGGCGCGACGGACGGTCGTACCGTCGATCCGCTTTCGATTCTCGGCGTAGAGCGTCTCCGCCGGAACCTCGATGTCGGAGAGCGACATGCCGAAGGACAGGATGAACGATCGGATCGCGTCCATCGAGATCCCGCGTCGGTCCAGCGAGAGGAGGGACCAGGTCCGGGGGTCGGCCCAGCCGTCGAACAGCCCCGACTTGACCTCCCGGTACGCCTTGCTCTTGGCGACCTTCGCCTCACGAACCCGAAGGATCCCCCAGTGGAGGAACGGAGGTCCCGTGATCCCCAGTAGGTCCCAGATGTATCGCTGCATCCGGTCCTCGATGACGAGATCCTTACCGCGGAGGACGTGGGTGATCCCGAGTTCGATGTCGTCGACGGCCCAGGAAAACTCGAGCATCGGCCAGACCCGGTACTTCGTTCCCACGCGCGGATGGTCGATGTCGCTGATGCGGAGGAGGACACGGTCCCGGAACGCAGGGTCCGGGTCGGCGAGGTCGGTTCGGAGCCGAAGGACCGCCTCCCCCGGGCCGTAGGCGTTGGCGAGCATCCGTTCCCACTCCTCGATGGTCTCATCGCGGGTTTGGCTGCGGTGAGCACACGCCGCCCCGCGGGCCCGGTTCTCCCGGAGCAACTCCGCGGGGCACGTGCAGACGTAGGCCCCCCCCTTGTCGATGACCCGCCGGGCCCAGGGGTAGAAGTTGGCGATGCGGTCGGATTTGTAGAAGACCGCATCCGGCCGGACACCGGCCGCCTCGAGGTCCTTCTCGATGAGGCCGAAGAATTCGGTCTCGACTCGCTTCTCCTCGGAACCGATGGTATCGTCGAAGACCAGGAGGATCTTGCCGTCGTACTTTTCCCGATAATGTTGGTTGATGAACAGCATCCGCCCGTGGCCGATGTGGAGGGCGCCGCTCGGAAAGGGCGCGAGTCGCAGGACGACCTTCCCGGGAACGGCTCCGACAAGATCGGGAAAATCTCCTCCCGTGCTCGGCGCTTCGCGCGCGCGCGTGGCCTCCGGGCCCCCGATACTCGAAAGTCGGTCGATGAGCTCCGAGGCCGGCAGCGCGACGACCTCGGCAACGACGGCCGACACGACGCCCCGCACCTCGGCGGCGTGCGGGCGTAGGGAGGGGTCGGTCGCGAGCAGTCGGCCCACGATCGGGTCCACCCGGGCGGCCCCGGAGTGCGCCACCGCGTTCTCCAAGGCGAGCCGAAGAGCGCGGGTCCGGACCTCCGGCGAAACCGTCACAGGGTCGAGGAGCGGAGACGGGATTAAAGGGGTTCCGGCGCGAGGCGGGGTTCCTGGCTCCTCGCCGTGGGCGGCGGCGCCGCCGCATCGACCGCCTCCGAGAGGGAGAGCTCCCCCCGAAGGACGCGCGCCGCCCAGGATCGGGAGATCGTCAACCGGCCTCCGCTCTGGACTCGGCTGAGTCGCTGAACGTTCGAGATCTCTCCCGGTGTGAAGGTGAGCGGGATCCGTTCTCGGATCGCATCACCGCGGATTTGCGCGATCGAACGGGCCGCCGCGGCGTCGCGCGGGCGGCGGTGTCCCCGCGGCGTGGTGCGATGTTCGTCCACCACCTCGATCGAGAGTCGATGGGTGAGGAGCTCGTTGACGATCCGATTTCGGTCCGGGGGGTCGCCCGCACCGACTCGAAACAGGACGTGGCGCGAGGGAAAACGATGGTGGAGTTGACTCGCGAACACCCCGACGGATTCCGGGGACTCGAGGTTGCCGTCGGCGATGCAGGACGAACCGACCCAGACGGCGTACCCGGGTTGCGGACCCGGGTCGATGCCGACGATGACCTCGCCCTCCCGGTCGCCGGACTCCAGCGCGTGCTCGACGGCCGCTCCGAGGGCGCGGTGGTCCCCGTCCGGAGCGACCGTCAGCACTCGTTCGTGGCGAATGAACTCCGCTTCCGAAGGAGAAGTGAGAACCACCGCGACTCCGTCCGGGATTCGTTGCCCGGGAAGGAGGCTGACGACGGGCCAGCGACGCTCCCGCAGAAGACCCGCGAGCTCCCCGTAGAGGGCCGCGTTCCGCGTGACGAGCGCTACCGACCGATGTCTCACCGGAGAGCCCCGAGGGTCAAATATCGCATATACCTTGCTGAGGACGTGCCCGTCTGCCTCCACTGCGGTCAGCTCGCCCCCGACGGTGGGCTCTTCTGCCCCAAGTGCGGATTCACCTTGCCGCAGTCCAACGGGGCGGCCGCCCCCCCGACGGTCCGGGCGAGCCCCCCCCTCACGAACACCGCGGGTTCCTGGACTCCGGCGTCCCCTGCTCCCCAGCTCCTACCCGCCTCGATCCCCAACCCCGGACCGGCTAGCTCGTTCCCGATGCCACCCCCGCCCTCGGCCGCCCCCCCGATGTACCTGACCCGGATTCCCCCGCCCCCGAACGGCAAATACTGCGTCCGCTGCGGGACGTTGATCTCACGTCCGGCGGTCTACTGCCCCGTATGCCAGCAACCGCAGGGGCCCTAAGACGCGGGGGCCGGCGGGGGCGCCGGACCACGACGATGGTACGGATCGCCCGCGAGCGGATCGCCGATCTCTTCGCCCTCGCGGAACGCGAAGCACAGAGGCCCGACGGAAAGCTCGCGAACCGGTATGTCCAACTCGCACGTCGGGTCGGTACTCGGTACAATGTCCGACTGCCCTCCGAGTACGGAGAGCTGTATTGCCGAGGTTGCTCGGCGTACTGGGTCGAGGGAAGGACGGTACGAACCCGCCTCCGCGGGGCGCGGCGGGTCCGGACCTGTCTTTCGTGCGGCCGCTCGCGCCGCACACCGATTCGACTCGGCCGCCCCTCCCCCCTTCTGCCCGTGGGCTTCGAGTCTTCCTCGCCTCGTGATCAGGAGGTTTTGGTGGAGCCGGTGAGCGAAGAGGAAGGCGAGTCCGGCGACGACGACGGCTCGGAAGACGCATAAGGATGGGGCGCTCCTCGGAACGGTGCGCCGGGGTAGCCGAGTGGCCAAAGGCGGCAGACTCAAGATCTGCTCTCGCAGGAGTACCCAGGTTCAAATCCTGGCCCCGGCAGCTGGCCTGGACTCGCGGGTTGGACCGAGTCCCCACCCTTGGCCCACCCGACCTGTAGTCGGCGGAGCGGTGACCTTCGCCGACCCGTCGAACCGCTCACCGCCGGTCGCGGGTCCGCCCTCCCGACCCCGAATGCCGGGCGACGTAGCGGAGCGGAAGCAGCCGCGTTCAGTCGTGAGCGGACGGACCTCGGTCGGGACCGTTGGTCCGGTTCTCTCGCCCAACCACTTTCGCATTCCCGGACAACGGAGGTGGTTGTTTCTGACGCCGCCCGCCTGCGGGGAAGGCCGCCGTGGCAATCATGGGCCGTCAGTACGTCCACGTCGCGGGCACCGGGTTCATGCTGAGTAGGACGACCTCGTTGTCCGCGGGGTCGAACGCCATGCCGAAACCGACGCTCTGAAGTGGAGGAGTCATGGCGGGGGACAACTGGCTCCAGCCGCCATTGTCGAATGCCCAGGTATCGTTCACCGCACCGTTCGTCGCGTTGAATCCCCCGAAGAGGAGGAGGTAACCGTCGTACGTGTCGTCGACCAGGCTTCCCCCATATCTTCCCGGCGGACTGACCGAAAGAGAACCGGTAATGTCGGTCCAGATCCCGGCCGAGTAGGTCCACGTTTCCCCGGTGTTCTGGAAGTTATTGTCCACTCCGTCGAACAGCACGACGTATCCGTCTTCCGAGTCATACGACATCTGGGCCTCGGTCAACTGCGGGGGCCCCGCTCCGGTGACGTTCGTCCAAACTCCGGCGGAATAGGTCCACGTGTCGGAGTAGAAGATTCCCCCGAGGGAGAAGTTAAACCCGCCGAAGAGGAGAACGTAGCCGTCGGAAGCGTCGTACGTCATGGCGGCGAAGGCCCGAGCGGGTGGAACCGCGGAGATGGGAGGGAGATGGGTCCAGTTGCCACCGGAGAAGCTCCACGTGTCGTTCAAGTTGGTGGTCGAACCCAACACTCCACCGAAAAGCAGGACGTACCCGTCGGCTGCGTCGTAGGTCATCGAGCTACCCTCGCGGGGCGAGGGGGATGCGGAGGGGTGGAGGGGAGTCCAAACTCCGTGAACGAACTTCCAGGTGTCGCCGAGGAGGCCAGAGCCCGAGTTGCCTCCGAACAAGACCACATAGCCGTCCGCCTCGTCATACGTCATGGCCGTTTCGACCCGGTACGACGGCGATCGAGGGAGCGCATGGGTCCACGAACCGGAGTGGAACGTCCAGGTGTCGTTGTGGAGGTTGCCCTTGTTGTCTTGCCCCCCGAACAGCAGGGCACTGATCGTGCTGGTACCGTCCGCCATGGCGGACCCACGGCTGGAAGGATGGGAGGCCGTACTGATCTTGGTCCAGACGCCCCCGGCAAAAGTCCAGGTATCGGACACGTACGTGCTTCCCGTGTCCCCTCCAAAGAGTACCAACTCGCTGTCCTTGGCACTGTAGGCGATCGCCGCTCCCGCGCGGGCACTCGGTGCCGAGGGCGGGCTCATTTTGGCCCACTGTCCCCCCGAGAAGTTCCAGGTGTCTCCGAGATCCTTGAACGTCCCGTTCAGACCCCCGAACAGGACGGCGTAGCCGTCGTTCGCGTCGAAATCGAACGCGGCAAAGTATCTCGGGGCCGGCGAGACGGTCGGTGTGAGTTGCGTCCACTGTCCGGCCTTGAACTCCCACGTGGCGCCCTTGACCGCCAAGGAGGCGGTCAATCCGCCAAAGAGGACGACGTACCGGTCCTTGGCGTCGTAGGTCATCGAGGCGTAGCCGAGCGCGCTTGGATTCTTCGTGGGGGTGAGCGGTGTCCAGCTCCCCGCCGCGAATTTCCACGTGTCGGAAAGAGCCTTGGTCCCACTGAAACCGCCGAAGAGAAGAACGTAGTTATCCGCCGCGTCGAAGGTCATCGCCGCGCCGTACCGCTTCGGGGGATTGGAAGGGGTGGGAAGCTGGGTCCAAAGTCCTCCGGAGTACTTCCAAGTGTCCGCATGCACCAGGTTGGCATTGCCCTGCCCCCCGAAGAGAAGCACGTACTTGTCCCGTGCATCATAGGTCAAACTGAAGAGTTGGCGAACGACGGGCTGTACTTGGTAACTCCACGAGGGAATCGTCGTTGGACCGCCACTCACGGTTCCGACGGAAGCCACCGAACACTGAACTTCGTTCCCTGGGGCCGAGCCTCCGGAACAGCGTTGCGGGGTGCCGTTCGCCGGCCCATTCCCGACCCCGAGAGAATTTTCGGCGGCGAAGAGCTGGGAGGAGGCCACCGTCGCGGCCGCTCCGTGGGCGACCGGCGACGATGGAATGGCGCCCGAAATTTTGAAATCGGTCGCGGCCGCCCCCGCGGGCAGGAAACTTACGAGCTCGCAGGCTACGATGACTAAAGCTAGGGCCGCCGCGCCCGCGGCCGCCCTGCGTCGTCGCTCCCCCGTCCATCCCCACGAACTTTGGTTCGACATGGCGGCCCCTTGGAGTCGAGGGTATCCGGTGGGGGGTTATCAAACCCGATGTATAACCCGGTGAGTGCGGCCAGCATCGATTTGGGGGGTGATTTTTGCCGAGCGGCTTCGGTTCGATGGGATCGGCGTTCCGAGGTGACCTACTCCAGTTCGGGGTCTGCGGCGGCCCGCAGCCGGACCGTCGAGAAGTCGAGGAGGGACGTCCTTGCTACGCTCCGACGGTAGGGCCGGTGTGGAAAGTGCGCCGCCCGTTCCACGCCCCTGTAAGCTCCTCCGAATGATGGGACCGCCGATGCGGTCGTATTTGCTGGCCGTTGGGCTAGTCGCCATTATGCTCGGCCTGTTCCTGCTCTTCGCCGGTTTCGTCCGGATCGGGTGCACCGTGGGAGGCCCGAGCTCGAACCCATCGTTCACCGATTGCAATGGGGCGACCGAGCTCGAGGAAGCGGGTGCGGTCCTCACCGTGGTCGCGATCGTTCTCTTTGCCAGCGCGTTCGTCCCGAACAGCTCCTCTCGGTACAAATGAGCCTGGGTCCCGCGTAATCCCCCGGGCTGGATCGGCGCTCGGGGAGTGAGCCGCGGGGTTCTCGGTCCCGGGTGGGACGCCGAGAGGCTTAATCGGACCGCGGGTTCCGAGGGACGCCCATGGGTGCTGCTGCGCAGAAGCCGGCCCGACGCGTGTTGATCCTCGACATCGGCGGGAGTCACGTAAAAGCCGCCTTCTCGGACAGCGCCCGAGAACGTCGGATCTCCTCGGGCCCTCGGCTCACCCCGGAACGAATGGTTTGGGGCCTTTCACGGCTGCTGAAAGGGGAACGATACGACTCGGTCGCCATCGGCTACCCGGGACTCGTAGTGCGGGGACGGATCGCGCGCGAACCCCAGAATCTCGGCGCGGGATGGATGGGGTTTGACTTCGAACGGGCCTTCGGCTGCCCGATCCGGATACTCAACGACGCCGCCATGCAAGCGCTGGGCAGCTACCGCGGAGGTCACATGCTGTTCCTCGGGCTGGGAACCGGTCTGGGTTCCGCGATGATCATCGAGGGGAAACTCCAGCCGATGGAGCTCGCCCACCTCCCGTACAAGAAGGGACGGACCTACGAGGAATACGTCGGCGAAGCCAGTCTCGAACGGCTCGGGCGGAAGAAGTGGCAACGCGAGGTCTATCGGGTGGTCGAACTTCTGGAGCACGCGCTCGAACCGGACGAAGTCGTGCTCGGCGGCGGCAATGTTCGGAAGCTCGACCGGTTGCTGCCCGGAGTGCGGCGGGGGGATAATCGCGAAGCGATCGTCGGGGGTGTGCGGCTCTGGGGGGGAACGGATTGGCCCGGATTTCCCGCGACCGGCCCGGAGGTCTTCGACCCCCTCCCCTCCCATTCCCCCGGCGCACCCCGGCGTCGTTCCAAATCGCGAGCCCCTCGCTAGTCTACCGGGCGCTCGCGCCGGCGCCCGGGAGGAGGGCCGCCGCCGCCCGGTCCAGGAACCATCGCGTGGGCCCCTGCGAGCGAACGAGGCTCGCGGGCCGGGTCATCGTTCCCTGGGGAAGGCTCCGGAAAATGCTCGATATCGCTTCCGCCTTTTCGGCGCCGCCGACGAGGAAGACGACCTCGCGCGAGGAGGCCAGGGCAGGGAGAGTGAGGCTCAATCGGGGGACGAACGGGGGTTGGCCGGACCGCGGAACCGCGACGACCGTCCTCCGCCGCTCGTGCAACGCGGCGCCCCCCGGGAACAAGGAGGCGGTATGGCCATCCGGCCCGATCCCGAGCAGGACCGAGTCGAACAGCGCGTGGCCCCGGTCGCGCTGGGTCGGGAGGGGTCCCAGCAGACGCGCATACTCGGCCACCGCACGGGAGGGCGGTCGAAGCTCGCCGCGAAACCGATGGATGCTCGGTCGAGGGACGGGGACGTGCCGGAGCAACGACGCCCGGGCCATCGCATAATTGCTCTGGGAGCTCCGAGGCGAGACGCATCGTTCGTCCCCGAAGTAGACCTCGGTCTGCGCCCACGGAAACCGGTGGGCGTACCGGTCGGAGAGCCGTCGGTAGAGGGCCTCGGGGGTGTGGCCCCCCGCGAGCACCCAGGCGAACCGGCCCCGCGCCCGAGTCGCTTCGAGGGCGCCCGCGCAGAGATGACGTGCGAGCGCGGACGTCGCCCCGCTGAGGGTGGCGAAGACCCGAATCTCGGGGGTTACTCGGTGCTCCATCGGTGCCCCCAGGAAGCCGCGAGTCGTTGGCCCTCCTCGGGTCCGTCGGAGCCGGCCGGGTAGAAGACGACGGGCGGGGGAGCGGCCAGGATCGGTCCGTACAGGCGCCACGATTCTTCGACCTCGTCGGCCCGGACGAACAGGCTCGCGTCTCCGATCATGACGTCCTCCACCAGCGTATCGTATCCGTCCGGCAACGGTCCGAAGACGTCGGCGTAGTGGAACTTCATCCGGTGGGTCTGGACCCGCATCTCCCGTCCGGGAACCTTGATCTCGAAGGCGATCTCGAACCCCTCCTCGGGTTGGAGCAGGATGGTGATCCGGTCCGGGCTCATCGCATACTCGGATTCGGACTGGAAGAACGAGACCGGCGGGGCCTTGAACGTCACGACGACGCGGCTGGACTTCGCCGGCAAGCGCTTCCCCGTGCGGACGAAGAATGGGACATCGTGCCACCGCCAATTCGCGATCCGAAGACACAGGGCGATGTAGGTCTCGGTGGTGGAGTTCGGCGATACGTCGGGTTCCTGGCGGTACCCCGGCACCGGTACGCCCTCGACCGTTCCGGGACCGTACTGCCCACGGACGACGTCCTCGAGTCGGATCGGGAGGGCGCTGCGGAGCACCTTCACTTTCTCGTCCCGGATGTCGTCCTCGTTCCGGCGGGCGGGGGGCTCCATCGCGACGAGCGTCAAGACCTGCGTCACGTGGTTCTGGATCATGTCCCGGAGCGCACCCGCGGTCTCGTAGTATCCGGCGCGGCCCTCGACCCCGAGGCTCTCGGCGACCGTGATCTCGACATGGTCCACACGGTCGCGGTTCCAGTCGGACTCGACGAACGCGTTGGCCAGCCGAAATACCAGGAGGTTCTGGACGGTCTCCTTGCCGAGGTAGTGGTCGATGCGGTAGATCTGTTTCTCTTCGAAGTAGCGATGGGCGAGGGCGTTCAGCGCGACGGCGGAATCGAGATCCCGTCCGAACGGTTTCTCGATCACGACGCGGGTCCACCCCGGGCTGTGATTCAGTCCCGCCTCCCCGAGACCCTGTAGGGTGGGGGCGAACGCTTCAAGGGGCAGGGCGAGATAGAAGATACGGTTCCCCGGTAGAGAGTGCCCTGCCTCGAGCTTTTCGACCCGGGTCCGGAGCCCCGGGAATCCCGTGGGACCCTCCCCGCTCAGGGTCTGGTAGAAGAGTACCGACCGGCAGAACGTGCCGACCTCCGCCTCCGCGCCGGCCTTTTCGGCAACGAGAGACGTGGCGCACATCTCCCGGAACGCGCCGTCGTCCATGGGGTGGCGGGCAACCCCCACGATGACGCTCCCCAACGGGAATCGTCCCTGGGAGTGGAGCCGATAGAGCGCGGGGAGGAGCTTGCGTTGCATGAGATCCCCGGTCGCCCCGAAAACCACGAACAGATGCGGGGGGACGACGGGGTGGGCCATGGCTACGGTTCCGTCTTCACTTCGTGGCCGCCGAACTTGTTGCGCATCATCGCGAGCAAGCGCTCCGTGAACGGGTCGGTCTCGCGCGATCGGAGTCGTTGCTGCAGGGCGAGGGTGATGATCGGGGCGGGAATGTTGAGCTCCATCGCCTCGGTGACGGTCCAGCGACCCTCTCCCGAGTCGGCCACCCACGGTTCGACCCCCTTCAGCGTGGGGTTCTCCGCGAGAGCGGCCTCCGTCAACTCCAGCAACCAGGAGCGAACCACGCTGCCGTATCGCCAGACCTCCGCGATCTGATGGAGGTCCAGCGAAAAATCGCTTTTGGCCTGCAACACCGCGAACCCTTCCGCGTAGGCCTGCATGAGGCCGTATTCGATCCCGTTGTGGACCATCTTTACGAAGTGACCGGAGCCGACAGGCCCCATGTGACCCCAACCTTTCTGGGGCCCCGGAGCGAGCGTCTCGAGGATCGGTCGGATCCGCTCCACGTCCTCGTCGGTCCCTCCGACCATCATCGAGTACCCTTCCTGGAGTCCCCAGATCCCCCCGCTCGTGCCGACATCGACAAACCGGAAGCCCCACCCGGTCACCAACGCGGACCGTCGCAGGCTGTCCCGATAGTACGAGTTACCCCCGTCCACGATCAGGTCGCCGGGCGAAAGGAGAGGCCGGAGTTGGGCCAGGGTCTGATCGACCGGGTCACCCGACGGGATCATCAGCCAGATGACCCGGGGGGCGGGCAACTGACGGACGAGGTCGGCGAGCGTACTCGCGCCGGTCGCACCCTGCTTCACGACCACGTCGACCACGGCGGGGTTCCG
Organism: Thermoplasmata archaeon; assembly: GCA_022750355.1. Taxonomy (GTDB): domain Archaea; phylum Thermoplasmatota; class Thermoplasmata; order Lutacidiplasmatales; family UBA184; genus Lutacidiplasma. The sequence continues at coordinate 6,134 of JAKIVW010000013.1, read as the reverse complement.
GGCATATCCGACGACCGAGTGACCGCCCTGGACCAGACGCACCGTCATGTTGCCGCCCATCTTCCCGAGGCCGACCATTCCCAGTTTCATCGCTGCGCTCCTCACCCGAACGTGATCCCCGCCGAGACCAAATCTTCCCGGACGCGCTCGGGATCCTGCACCCACACGGTGCGAAGGCCGAGCCGCGCGGCCGCCTCGACGTTCTCGTGCCGATCGTCGAGGAGGAGGGTCTCATCGGGTTCATGTTGGGTGACTTGCAGGGCGTACTGGTACGCCGGGGGATCGGGCTTGCGCCGCCCCGTGTAACAGGAGCTTAGGAAGAGATGCAGGACGTCCCGGAGGTGGAACGCCGAGATTCGGTAGTCGTTCAATTCCGTCGACTCATTGTTGAGCGCGGCCATCACGTACTGGCCCCCCTCTCGCAAAGAGCGGGCGCACTCCAGCGCGGCCCGGTGGGGGCTCGAGCGCGACCACATGAAGGTCCGGAAATCCTCCGGTGTGAAATCTCGTGGGGTGTCGAACACCGTGGTCGCCAGGTACTGGTCCAGGTCGAGCCGTCCCGTCTCGAACGCGTCGGCCACCGTTTCGTGGCGACGGTCGAGATCGTCTGGGTCCAGGTGAAACTTCTCGGCGGCCGCCCGGCGACCGACTCGGTCCCAGCCGTTGGTCAGGAGCACGCCCCCGATATCCCAGAGGAGCAGGGAGACCCTACCCATGGAGGGCCTCGACGAGGCGCGCGAGCCCTCCCGGAACGTCGGTCCCGAGGTCGACGCGCAGGACTCGACGGTCCTTCTGGCGGAGCGCTTGGTAATCGCCCAACGACTGGGCACGGATCAGTTGGCCAAAGCCGTAGTCCGTATCGGGGACGGCGAGGGCGTGCCTCGGCGTGTCCACGATCTGGAGGAACAGCCCCGTCGGCGGTCCCCCCTTGTGGAGCTGCCCGGTCGAATGGAGAAACCGAGGCCCGAACCCGAGGGTAGTGGCGACGTGGAGTCGCTCGAGCGCGGTACGGCGCAGGGTGTCGAGCGCAGTGCGTGTTTCCGCCGAGGGGGCCAGATACGCCTGGATGCCGACGTAATCGCCGGGCCGGCAAGAGTGCATCCACTCCGTCACCGCGCGCCGGAGTTCCGAATCGTTCGCGGCCAGGACCGTGATCACCGGGGTCGTCGCGCTCGAGTCCGTTCCCGAGGCCATCGCCTTTCGGGCCAGCTCCTTCGCGAACTCCACGTCCGGTTGGTCGTAAGGGTCGATGCCGAGGATCATCCCCGCGGCGGCCACGGCCAGCTCCCAGCGGAAGAACTCCTGACCGAGGTCGGCAAGTTCGCGGACCCGCAATCGCACGACGGGATGACCCGCGGCCTCGAGATGGGCGGTATGCGCGGACAACCCGGGGTCGGGGCGGTCGCCGACCTCGATTTCGACGAAGATCCGGTCAGGGCCATAGTTTTCGGGGGCCAGACGGGGTTCGTCTACCACCGGGACGATCCCGCGACCGATCTTTCCGGTGCTCTCCGCGACCAATTGTTCCGCCCAGTCCGGGAATGGGACGAATCCGGGGGCAGCATAGAACGTGAGTTTGTCTCGACCGTGGGCGCTCATCTCTCCCAGGACGGCGCCGAGGCGAAGGGCCGGGTTCTGGCTCACCGGTTCGTTCGGACCGCACGACTCCGCCATGGTCCGGGCCCGATCGAGAAGAGTCCGAATGTCGACTCCCGCCAGTACGGCGGGGACGAGCCCGAAGTGCGTGAGCGCCGAGTAGCGGCCCCCCACCGTCGGGGTCGCACGGAACGTCCCACGAAAATGACGGTCCTGGGCGAGTGTTTCCAGCGGAGTGCCCGGATCGGTGATGGCGATGAAGTGGCGGCCGGGCGGGACGCCCAACGTCCGCAACACATCCCAGAAGTAATGGAAGAAGGACAGCGGTTCGGTGGTCGTCCCGGACTTGCTGGAGACCGCGAACACCGTCCGAATCGGGTCGATCTGCCGATGGAGGGCCATCACGGCATCGGGGTGCGTACTGTCGAGGACACGGAGTTGTGGGTAGCCCGTCCGATGACCGAACATCCGTGCGAACACGTCCGGCGCCAGGCTGGAGCCGCCCATCCCGAGGACGACCACGTCGCGGATCCCTTCGGCCCGAACCTCCTCGGCGAAGGCCTCGAGCTCGGCGAGCTCGTGGTGCATCGTTTCCGGCAGGTGGAGCCAACCCATGCGTTGCGCCACGTCGGACGGGGGCGCGGCCGGCCACAGGCTCGGGTCGTTCCGCCAGATTCGTTCGCCCACATGCGACCCTTGCCAGGCCGCCAGCCGGGCGGCGACGCGAGGCTCGTCGGGTCCGATGGCCCAGGACTGCGGGTCGACGGCGCTCGCCAGGATCGCGGTTTTCTTGGCGTCGAGCGAGCTCAGCAGATGCTCGTACGAGGCGCTGAACAGCGCCACCCCCTCGACCTGCAGATCCGCGGTCACCCTCGCGAGGTCCACTCCGAGGGCCTCGAGTCGGGTCAATCGGCCGCGGGCCTCCACGACCCCGTTCACGACCGCATCGGGCCGGACCACGCCGTGGTCCTCGAACGCGGTGAGCGTGGCCGGGGGGATCGTATCCACCGTCTCCGGACCCACGAGCTCCTCGACGTACACCGTGTCCCGGAAGGTCGGGTCCTTGGCACTGGTGCTCGCCCAGAGGACTCGCTGGGGGCGGGCCCCTTTTCCCGTCCAGGCCGCAAACCCGAGGCCCGTAAAGATCTCCGAGAACCTAGCGTAGATCACTCGGCAATTGGCGACGGCGATCTGTCCGCGGAGCTCCTTCGCCCCGGGTCGATCGGAGGCGTCGAGCAGCGGGTCGACCGCCGCGTCGATCCGGCTCACAAAAATGGAGGCCACGGAAGAGAGGCGGGTCGGGTCGGGCGCCCGGGCGAGGCCCCGCAGGTAGGCCTGGGCGACGGCCTCGTAGTGTGCAATCGAGAACATCAACGTGATGTTGACGTTGATTCCCGACGCGAGAAGTTCCTCGATGGCGGGGATTCCCTCGGCGGTCGCCGGGACCTTGATGAGAAGGTTGGGTCGGTTCACGGCGGACCAGAGCCGTTTCGCTTCGGTGAGCGTCCCCGCGGTGTCGTGGGCGAGGCGGGGCGAGACTTCGAGGCTGACAAACCCGTCCTTCCCCTCGGTCCGGTCAAAGACGGGCCGCAGGACGTCGGCGGCCCGGGTCACGTCCTCGACCGCGAGTCGCTCGTAGAGCTCGGCCGCCGAGAGACCCGGATCCTTCGCGAGAAGTTGACGAAGGGCGTCGTCGTAGTCTTGGCTGCCCGCGATCGCCTTGTCGAAGATCGTGGGATTGATCGTCACTCCGGTGATCCCGTCGACCTCCACCATTCGGCGAAGTTCGCCGCTCGTCAACAGGCTGCGTCGAATGTAGTCGAGCCACGGGGACTGGCCAGCGGCGAGGAGTTCGGCCAGCCGGGTCACGGTCGGGATCCTCCCCCACGCTTCGCGAGGAGGGGTTGGACGACTTCTACGATGTGTTCGACCGTGAAGCCGTATTCGCGCTGAACGACCGGGCCCGGAGCGGAAGCGCCGAACCGATCCACCCCGATCGATGCCCCGTCGGGCCCAACGTATCGGGCCCACCCCAGGGTCACCCCGGCTTCGATCGAAACCTTGGGGATTGCGGGGGGCAACATGGCCATCCGATAGGACTCCGATTGTTCTTCGAACAGCTCCCACGATGGGAAGGAGACGACCCGGGTCGGGACGGCCATGCTCTGGAGGCGTTGTTGCGCGTCGAGGGCCAGCGAAACCTCCGAGCCGGTCGCGATGAGGATCACACGGGGCGTTCCCCCCTCCGCCTCGGAGAGAACGTACCCGCCACGGGGCACGCCGATCGCGATCGGATATTTCGCCGGGTCGAGGACCGGTAACTTTTGTCGGGTGAACACGAGGGCGGTCGGGCCTTTCCGTTCGAGGGCGGCCCTCCAGGCGGCGGTCGTTTCGTTCGCGTCCGCCGGTCGGATGACCCTCAGGTGCGGGATGGCACGCAAGCTCACCACATGTTCGACCGGTTGGTGCGTGGGTCCGTCCTCGCCCATGCCGATGCTATCGTGGGTGAACACGAACACCACGTGGGTCTGCTGGAGCGCGGCAAGTCGAAGTGCGCCCCGCGCGTAATCGGAAAAGGTCAGGAAAGTGCCGCCGTACGGGATGAGTCCCCCGTGGAGCGCCATCCCGTTGAGGATCGCCACCATCGCGTGCTCGCGGACTCCGAAATGGAAATTGCGCCCGCCCCCGTCCCGGGCCGAGTAATCGGACGAACCGGATAGCAGCGTCTTGGTCGAGGGCGAGAGGTCGGCCGCTCCGCCGAGGAGGGCCGGAAGCGTGGGGCCCACCGCGTCCAAGAACTTCTGGGAAGCGTCCCTCGTCGCCATCGGTCCGGTGGATGGGCCAAAGGTCGGGATGGCCGAATCCCACCCCGGAGGAAGGCGGCCCGCCCACTGCCCTTCCCATCGCTCGGCACGGAGCGGGTCGCTCGAGCGGAACGCATTCCGCACCGTCTCCCACTCCGCCTGCCAGTGGGCCCCTCGATCGAGGGCCAATCGGAAGTGGGCTCGGGCCTCGTCAGGGAATCGGAACGTCGGCTCGAGGGGCCAGCCTAGTTTCTCTTTCGTCGCTTTCAGATTCGCCGGGCCCAGCGGCTCGCCGTGCGCTTCCCGAGTGTCCTGTACCGGACTTCCGAACCCGATGTGGGTCCGTACGCAGATGAGGGTCGGTCGTCGGCGGTCGGCTCGGGCCTCGGTCAAGGCCACTCCGATCGCCTCGAGATCGTTCCCATCGGGGACGGTCAGAACGTGCCAACCGTAGGCCCCAAAGCGCTCGGGCACGCTCTCGGTAAACGCCCATTCCGTGGGGCCCTCCAGCGAGATGTGGTTGTCGTCATAGAGGTAGATCAGCTTGCCCAGGCCGAGAGTCCCCGCGAGCGAAGCCGCCTCGGACGAGATCCCCTCCATGAGGTCTCCGTCCGAGACGATCCCATACGTGTGGTGGTCGACGAGCGCGACCCCGTCCGTGTTGAGCGCCGCGGCGAGGTGGCGCTCCGCGATCGCCATCCCCACCCCCATGGCGAACCCCTGGCCCAACGGTCCGGTGGTCGCCTCGACCCCGGGAGTGAGTCCGTGCTCCGGGTGGCCGGGCGTGCGGCTCCCCCACTGTCGGAATCGCTGGAGTTCTTCGAGGGGGAGGTCGTAGCCCGTGACGTGGAGAAGTGCGTAGAGCAGCGCCGAACCATGTCCGGCCGACAGGATGAATCGGTCCCGGTTCGGCCAGTTCGGGTCGGCGGGATTGTGACGCAGGAAACGGTCCCATAGGACGTAGGCCATCGGCGCGGCCCCCAACGGCAGTCCCGGGTGGCCCGACTTGGCCTTCTCCACCGAGTCGACCGCAAGGAATCGCAGGGTGTTGACGCATGTCGTATCCAAATCGGTCATCGTTGCCGGTCGGACCCGTGGGGAAGGAGGCCAAGAGAGTTCGCAGCGTGAGCGGACCGGATGGGCCTCGCGCGACGCCGTGTCCCCCCGCGAACCCGATCCGGATCCTCCAGCGCCCCCAGACGCGTTGGGGTAAAAGAAGAACGCGGCGGCCGGGGCATCGTGCGGGTCAGAAAGAGAGAGACCGCGAGAATCCACGCGAGGACCGAGCCCAGGAAGACTCGTTCGACCAACCCCCCGTACTGGGCCGCGATGGTCGGTAGGGCAAATCCCGCCGTCAGCTCGACCACGAATAGCAGGACGACCACGATCGCGAACGGGAAGGCGAAGCGCTTCGCTCTCCGGAGCCGTTCGGACTTTTCAAAATGGTCGGCGAGGGCAAAGACGCCCACCGCGCCCCCAAAGAACGCGAGCAGCGCCACCACCAGGTGAACGGTCCCATGGCCGGAGAGCGGCAGACTGGGGACGTCGGTCGGGAACGCCGAGAGGATGAGGGCGCCGACGGCCCAGAGGGAGAGAAAGGCAACTCCGCTCCGAATCGAGTCCCAACCTCGTCCTTCGGCTTCGACCCCGCGGAACAGCACGTAGAGGAACACCAGCGAAAGGACGCCGCGATTCAGGAAGTTGACGGTCATGATGATCCCGTACGGACCGACG
>JAKIVW010000110.1 GCA_022750355.1 Thermoplasmata archaeon | reverse complement strand
CGATCGCCCAGTTCAAGGGGATGGCGATCACCTACTTCCTGCTCATCCTCATCTACACCTGGGTCGGGCTCGTGATCCTCAACGCCACCCTCACCGAGCAGACGGTCAACCTGGGCGGCTCCCTCGTGAACATCTACACCTTCCACGTCTTCGGATACTTCCCCCTCTGGTTCCTCATCTTCAGTCTCTATACCGTCCCGGCTTCGATGATCTTCCGGCGCGTGCTGAAGCATCTGTGGCTCCGGCGCTACGCCGAGAAGAACCACATCGTGCCGGCCCCCCCGGCCTTGCCGGCCGGGGGCTCGCCTTGATCGGGCGGGTCGTCGCGATCGGGGGCCCTCCCGGGAGCGGGAAATCGACCGCGGGCCGGAAGGTCGTCGAGGCCCTCGGGCTCGAGTACCGCAGTGCGGGAGAGGTCTTCCGGGCCGAGGCCTCCGCCCGCGGGATGGACGTGGAGGCGTTCGGGGTGTACGCGGAGGCCCATCCCGAGGTCGACCGGAAGCTGGACGCCCACATGCAGTCCCTCGCCCGCCCGGGGGTCCTGTTGGACGGACGGATCCAGGGAGTGCTGTGCCGCCGTCACGACCACCCCGTGTATTCGGTCATCGTCACCGCCGCCGAGGAGGAACGGGCCCGCCGCGTCGCGGCGCGGGACGGCCAGCCGTTCGACGAGGCCCTCGGGAGGATCCGGGAACGGGCGGAGAGCGAACGCCGCCGGTACCGAACCCTCTACGACATCGACGTGGACGGGGAGCGGGGCGACCTCACGGTCGATTCGACCCGGACCCCGGCCTCGGGGGTCGCCGAGGAGATCGTCCGGTTCCTTCGGACGCAGGACGGGAGGTCGCCCCGGTGACGGAAGCGCCCCCGGACCCGATCGCGGAGCGCCTCAGGGAAGGCGCCTTCCTCCTCATCGACAAACCGCGCGGACCGTCCTCCCACCAGGTGACCGCGTGGGCCCGCGACCTGCTCGGCGTTCCGGTCGCGGGACACGCCGGGACGCTCGACCCGAACGTCTCCGGCCTCCTCTGGGTCGGGCTCGGGCCTGCCCTCAAGCTCCTGCCCCTCGTCCTCGAGTTCCCGAAACGGTACATCGGCGCGGTGAACCTCCACGCGACCGTACCCCGGCGCGACCTCGACCGGGTGGCCTCGGAGTTTGTCGGACCCGTCTACCAGACCCCGCCCGTGCGGTCGGCGGTCCGGCGGGAGCGGCGCGTGCGCACGATCCACCGCCTCGCGATCCTCGAGACGGACGGACCCCGCGTCCTCCTGGACGTCGTCGCCGACTCGGGGACCTACATCCGGACCCTGGCGGTCGACCTCGGGGACGCGCTGGGCGGGGGCGGTCACCTCGAGGAGCTACGTCGGGTCGCGACCGGGCCCTTCGACGAACGTTCCTCCGTGACCCTCTCCCTCCTCGCCGACGCCGTGGCGGAGCGGGCGGCGGGCGACCCCCAACCGCTCCTCGCGATGCTCCATCCGATCGAGGAGGTGTGGCGGGAGTTCCCGGCCATCGTCCTGAAGGACAGCGCGGCGAGCGCGGTCGCCCACGGGGCCGGCCTCGCCCGCGGCGGGATCCTGGCCTTGCCCAAGCCGTTCTCCCGTGGCGCCCGGGTGGCCCTCATCACGCGCACGGGGGAGCTGATCGCCACCGGGGTTGCCCACCACGACTCGAAGGAGATCGGGAGTGTCCGTCACGGCTGGGTGGTCGAGGAGACCCGCGTCTTCGTCGACCCGCTGCGGTTCCCGCCCCGTTGGAAAAAGTCGTCGCGCGTCGCCGTGACCGGGGTGGGCGCACCACCCTCCCCGTAAGGTTATCTTCCGCAATTCACCGGGGCGTCCGTGACCTCGCCGCCCTCGCACCCGCAGCCCCTCGGCGTCCGGCTGTTCGGCGGGCTCGCCCGCGGGATCGTCCGCCACCCGTGGTATCCGGTGATCTTCTGGATCGCGCTGCTGGTCGTGGTCGTCCCGTTCCTTCCCCTCATCGGCTCGGTGACGACCAACTCGAGCCAGAGCACGCCCGCGAGCGCCCCGAGTTCGATCGCGAACGCGGAGTTCGCACGGTTGTTCCCGAACGAGTCGGGGGGCGCGTCGAGCATCCTCCTGTTCACCGGGCCCAACCTCACGGACCGGAACGCGCAGGGGGCGATCCAGAACGTCACGGCCGCCCTCGAGGCCGACCGGTCGATCCAGGACCTCGCGTCGGTCGACAGCGTCTACACCGCCTTCGCCGGGTATCTCGCCGGCCAGGCCGAGATCGCGGGGGCCGCGATCCACGGCGCGAACGAGGGAGCCACCCCGCTCACGGCCGAGGTCAATTCCACGGAAGCTCTCGAGTGGGGCGCCCCTTCCCTCTTCGTCGCGACCTGGCAGGGCCTGGCCGCGAACACGAGTCAACCGCCCTCATCGTGGAACTTTCCCGCGTGGGAGATGACGCTCGCCGCGATCGGGAACGACACGGCCGCCGACTCCGTCCTCAGCGGCTTCTACGCCGGTACGGGGGGCTCGAACAGCGGATTCAACGGGAGTGCCGCCTGCGCCTCCGACCCCGCGAACGTCGTGAGTTGCTCGGACGCCGTGGTTCGGGCTCAGGTGGGTCAGCTCATCCCGACCCTGTTTCCGCTCCCCGCCGAGCAGGCCGCGGCGGCCGTCGTCCTCGCGCGCCTGGGGATCGAGAACGCGAGCGCCTGGTCGAGCCTGCGCGCGACCGACGCGGTCCTGCTCGGTCCGGTGGTCGGCTACGCCCCGTCCTGGGTCGATTCGGTCTGGACCGAGTTCCCGACGGGTACCCCCTCGACCGCCGCCGCCGACCGGTGGGCCAATTCGACCGTGGCGAACGACACCTTGTGGACCGAGCCGCTCGCCGTCCCCGACGCGATCCTTTCCCAGTTCGTCAATCCGGCCGGGACCGCCTCGCTCGTCTCGGTCGGGTTCTCCGTATCGGACTCCTTCACCAACGCGAGCGGCGGGACGCCGGTCTTCGCGGACTTTCCGAGGATCGATGCGCGCGCGGAGTCGGTCCTGGCCGCCTCGGACCCGTCTCGCTCCATCTCGTACGTGCAGACCGGAGGCGGACCCCTCGACCTCCTCTCCCAGACGGCGGTGAGCTCGACCCTTTCGCTCGTCCTGCCCCTCACGGTGGCGTTGTTGCTCATCATCACCGCGCTCTACTTCCGGTCCCCCGTGACGCCGCTCGTCACGTTTGCGGGACTCGGGATCGCACTCGTCCTCGCGTTGGGAGGGACGATCCTCATCGGCAAGCTGTTCGGGGCGGTCGACACGACCGCCCTCACGCTTGAGGAGGTGTTCGTGCTCGGCGTAGGTACCGATTACTCGATCTTCCTGGTCGCGCGGTATCGGGAAGAGCTCGTCAACGGCGCGACCCCGGACGACGCGATCGTGAACTCCGTCGCGTGGGCCGGACAATCGGTGGCGACCAGCGGGTCGACCGCGATCATCGCCACCCTCGCCCTGACCTTCAGCGGGGTCGCCCTCCTGACCCAGTGGGGCTCGGTCCTCTCGCTCGCGATCCTCATCACGATCCTGATGTCGCTGACCCTGGTTCCGGCGTTCCTCAAGATCCTCGGACGCCGCATCTTCTGGCCCAACTCGGGCGCCCGCTTCGAGCGACACGCCCGCCGGAGCGCCGAGGCGGTAGGGAACGAGACGACCTACTTCTACCGGGTCGGACGATTCACCCAGCGCCGGCCGGTGTGGGTGGTCGGGGTCCTCCTGCTGATCAGCGTCCCGCTCATCTACGTCGCCCTCAACGTTCCGCTCGCCTACGACTTCTACGGCCAGTTGCCCACCGGCCACCCGGCGAGCGACGGCCTCCAGACCCTCTACGACCACTACGGGCCCGGTTTCGCCACCCCGTCCATCGCCCTCGTGACCTTCTCCGCGCCGCTCATCGTCGGGAACCAGACGAATCCGGTCGAATTCACCGACCTAGCTGCGCTGACGGCGCGGGCGCAGAACACGTCCGGTATCGCGTCGGTCGACTCGCCGATCGGACCGGAGGGCGCTCCCCTGTCGGAGTGGTTGAACCTCTCCCGTCTCGCTCCGGCCCCGCAACAGGAGCTGATCGCGACCCTCGGAGGGTTCGTCGGCACGGACGGGAGGACCGTGGTCCTGACCCTCGTCCCGACCACCCCGGGACTTTCGTCCGAGGCGGTGGATTCGGTCCGAGCGGTGGAGTCCTCCTTCGCCGGATACTCCGGGACGCACCCCGAGGTCACGGCGATCGCGTACGGAGGCGGGGCTCCCAGCATCGGGGACCTCGCGGACGAGACGGCCCACGCGACCTTGATCCTCATCATCGCCGTGACGGTCGGCCTGCTCCTCGTCCTGGTCGCGGTCCTGCGAACCTGGATCATCGCGGTGATGGCGATCGCGACCATCGGGTTGTCCATCAGTTGGGCGTGGGCGATCACCTACCTCGTCTTCCAGGAGGCGCTGGGGTTCCCCCTGTTCTTCTACGTCCGAACGATCCTGTTCCTCCTGATCCTGGGTCTGGGCATCGACTACAACATCTTCGTCCTCAGCCGGGTCCGGGAAGAGCGGCTCCGAGGGCGTTCCTCCACGGAAGCGGTCGTCCACGCCGTGGGCCGAACCGGCGGGATCATCACGGCGGCGGCCCTCATCCTGGCCAGTGCGTTCGCCGCGCTGATGGTCGGCGAGTTCACCCTCATCCGGGCGATCGGGTTCTCGGTGGCGGTCGCGGTGATCCTGGATGCGATGGTCGTGCGGACCTACCTCGTCCCCGCGTTGCTGCAACTGTTGGGGGACCGGGCGTGGAGCATGACCGGACGACGCGCGACCCCGACCGAAATCCCCTCGGCCGCCCCCGTTTCGGGGACCCGCAAGCCTACGACGTAAGGAACCGCTCGCGAGCCCGCACGACGTGGGTATCGGCGGAGGACGAGTCGACGACCTCCACGACCTGGCCGCCGGCGTCGATCAGGAACGTGACGCGTCGGGCGGTGCCGCTCGGCTTCAGGACGCCGTACTTGGTGGCGACGTCCTTCTTCGAGTCCGCGATGAGCGGGAACCGGAGACCGTACTTGTTCGCGAACGCCTTCTGGGCGGGGCAATCGTCGGTGCTGACTCCCACGATGTGCACTTTCTTCGCGGCGAACTCCGCGAGATAGTTCTGGAACCCTTTGGCCTCGACCGTGCAGCCCGGGGTGTCGGCGGCCGGGTAAAAGTAGAGGACCACGGGCGCGCCTCGCAAGGAGGAGAGGGTGAACGACTTTCCGTCTTGGTCCGGCGCGACAAAGTCCGGCGCGGCCTGCCCTGTTTCGACCATCGGCTCCCCAGTCGCCCGAGTCTATTTTAGCTCGGCTCAACTCGGGGTCGCACTCGGGGGGGCCCCCGGTCGGAATTCCCGGGGCGCGAGGGGGGCCATGGGCAATCCAACGAAGGAGTTCTGGGACCGAACGTATCGAGAGGACCCGGACTTCTTCGGGGCGGGAGCGAGTTCGCTCGCCCGGTCGTCCCTCGGTCGGTTGACCCGGGAGGCGAACGGTGGCTCCCTCCTCGAGCTGGGATGCGGTACGGGCCGCGACCTTTGCTACTTCGCGCAGCACGGTTTCGAGGTGGCGGGTTGCGAACTCTCCCCGGTAGCCGCGAGAGAGGCCAACCTACGCCTTTCGGCGCTCCGGGAGGAGGTGCCGCCCCGTTCCCGCGTAACGGTCCAGGATGCGCTGGAACTCCTGGAGGTACTCCCCGCCGGGCGGACGGACGTCGTGTACTCCAACCTGTTCTTCAATCTCGAGATCGACGCGGACCGTCTTCGGCGGATGTTCCGGAATGTCGCTCGCGTGCTGCGTCCGGGGGGCCTCCACCTGTTCACCGTGCGCTCGACCTCGGACCCGTGGTACGGGAAAGGAACCCGGCTGGGTTCGGACCGTTTTGACCCCGGAACAGGGGGGCCGCCGCTCCGATTCTTTGACGAGCCGAGCCTCCGCCAACTCACCGAGCCGGAGTTCGAGGTCGACTCCCTGCGGGAGCACTCCGAAGGCGGTCCCGAATTTCCCGTCGTGATATGGTCGGCCGTCACCCAACGTCGGGCCGCACCTAGCTCGTCGCGACCGTGACGAGGGTTTCCGTCGACTTGATTCCGGGGACGCGCCGTATCTTGTGGACCACCGTGTCGAGCGCCGCGTTGATGTGGGGCGCCTCGACCTTGACGATGAGGTCGAACGGTCCGGTCACGGCTTGGACCTCGGTGACTCCGGGGATGATCCGAAGCCGACGGGCCACTTCGTCGAGCTTCCCGACCTCGGTGACGACCAGTAGGTAGACGATCTCCATCCCTGCGTCCTTCCGGAGGGACACGCCGCCTCCCAGATGAAATTACCGCGTCCGCGGGATTCCACCGTTCCCAAAGAGCTAATGGCCCTCGACGGCCGCTTCTCGCACCCATGGACCTGCTCCTCCGGGACACCCTGTCGGGCCGGGTGCGGTCGGTGACCCACCGCCCGGGGCGTCCCGTCGGGCTGTACGTCTGCGGACCGACGGTGTACGACGGGGCCCACGTCGGACACGCGCGGACCTACCTGTTCTTCGACCTGGTCCGACGCCACCTGGAGGCGGA
>JAKIVW010000012.1:23771-25670 GCA_022750355.1 Thermoplasmata archaeon | reverse complement strand
CGGGAGCCCCACGATGAAGGTACACGCCGGAAATACGTGGTTGTCGTTCATGAGCCCCGCCGCCTGGACGACCAGCTCGGGCCACTGGGAAGCCTTGAACGGCGCAACCTTCCCGGGCATTGCGGCGGTGATCATTCGGGGGGAGCCGGTCTCGACTCCGACCTCGACGCCCCACCAATCCTGCTTGTCATCGATCAGGACCTCGGCGCATTTTTCGAGCAGCTTGGGCTTGGTCATCAGGCTCGCGATGGCGACGTGGCTCCAGCCGACCTGCTCGTAGTAGCGCTTCGCGAGTTTGAGGAGGGGGAGGAGTTTCTCCTCGTGCGGCATGACGTTCGGGCTTCCGTAGAAGTAAACGTCGTCCGAATGGAGCAGCCCCTTGCGGAAGCCGACCTTCGCGTTGACCTTCAGCTCCTCCTCGACCTTTTCGAGGGGGTACCAGCGGGTCGGTCGTGTCGTCACCGAACAGAACGAGCAACCTCGGCAGCATCCGCGTCCGATCTCGATGAGACCGTTCACGCTCGCAAATTTGATGGAGGAGATCTGCTCGACCTTGGGCGCTTCCTTGGCCCCGAGGACGACGTGCGGCGGGAGGAATTCATCCCGGAGGGCTTTGCCGACGATCTCCTTGACGAAGATGTCGCTCTCGCCTTCGACGACGGTGTCGATACCGCCGATCGAATCGACGAACTCTTGGATCCAGGGCAGTTTCATCCGAGTCGCGGGAGAAAGTTGCCACGCGCAGGGGCCGCCGGCGATGATCTTCATCCCCTTCTTGCGTGCCTCAACGACCGCGGGCTGATTGAGCATCCGCTTGAAATTCACACAATTGAGCGGGTCCTTTTTCATGACCCCGCCGAAAGTCGAGCTGGGCGGGTTCAGCCCGAAGTAATCGTGACCCGAGATCAGCAGTACCTTCGCCTGCCCCGGCATGTACTTGTTGAGGTGACTCGGGTGGACGATCCGAGCGTCGAAGCCCCCGTCCATGAGCGAAGCCTCGATCTTCCGCATCCCGTACGGGGCTTCCCGCGGGAATCCGTTCTCGTCGACCGGCATCGCGGGGAAGAACATCCGTTGATACACCCGCTCGGGGAGGATGTAGGCGGGGGAGGTCGTACCGAACCCCAGGAACTCCTTCCCGTGGTGGTTGCTCATGAGCGTCCAGTCGCAAGTGATTACGACCTCCGGCATCGACTGTTTCCCTCCGTACAACACTGGGGGCGACCCCCAGGATTCCGCAGTTCTTGCGAGCACGAAGCTCCGGCTCTTAAGTCCTATGCCGGCGATTTGACGGCGTATACCCCCCCTCGAGGGTCGAACTCAAGGGCGCACGACCTCGGGAAGGGTTCATAGGTCATAGGGGTGCGAGGCCGAAGGAGTGACCCCGCGGCGTTCCGGCGAAACGCCCAACGGGGATCGGCGCTGGGCCGGTGCGCGTCGCTTGCGCTAAAGTCTAGTCGAATTCGGGATCGTCGTCGTCGCGGGAGAGCACCCCGTCCAGCGAGTCGCCTGGCTCCTCGCCACCTTCGTCGTGCTCGTCCGACTCTCGAAAGGCCGGGTCCCGCTGCAGAAGGTGGACTCGAACACAATCACGGTGGGCGGGGCTTCCGTTCCAAGAACTCGCCTCGGAAGGATTCCCGAGAGGTTCCTTGCATAGGGTGCAGATCTCCGGCGGGGGGCTGATCCATGCGATCCGTCGGGGGGGCGCCGCCATGTCGTGCGCACGGAGGGACGTTTCGGGTCCTCCTTTACCTTTCGGCCGTCGGGGGCGGTCGGCCCGTTCCAAGGTTGGGGGCGGCCAACGACGGCACCGGCCCGCCCTCGGGTTTAACGCGCCCGGTTGGCTACCCGAACGCCCCGGAGTAGCGCTGCATTCGCGCAGGCGGCTCCGATCGACCC
>JAKIVW010000012.1:7487-23719 GCA_022750355.1 Thermoplasmata archaeon | reverse complement strand
TCGAGGGGGCGCCCCGGCCGCTCCCGTCGCGGCGACAAAGAGAAGGTCCCCATCGGTCGCGCTCTGGAACGGTACGATAGCCCCGCCGAGACCGGAATGAGCGATGGAGGCGATGCGCTGGAGCACCGGCCGTTCGAGCTCGAGGTCTGTCACAACAAGAGTGAGGGTCGTTCCGAAACTCGAGTGTCGGGTCGCGCGCTCCGGGAATGGAGGGACGACCTGACCCCGGGCCCCCCGCGCGCCGGCGACCCAGCGACCGTCCGCGGGGTCGCGCACGGCTCCGACCGCGTTCGCGGCGACAAGCGCACCGATGTGACCCCGCTGCCCGATCGAGCGCTGGGCCCATCCGACGCCCCCTCGCATGGCCGCGGCGCGTCCATGGTACTTCCCGACCAGGGCCCCAGCCCCGGCCCCCACTCGTCCGACGGCGACCGGGGCGGTCGAGGCGCGGAGGGCGGCCTCGTACCCGAGCGCCCGGTAGTCGGGCACAGGACCGACATCCGGGGAAAGATCGAACAGCGCTGCCCCCGAGACGGGGGCGAGCCGGTGGGGATTGCGGAATACTCGCTGCCCGCCTCCGGTCTCCAGGACACGGTCCCTAACCCCGGAGGCCGCGTCCAGTCCGAAGAGGCTCCCGCCCGAGAGGAAGACCGCCCAGCGTCGACCGAACGTAGCGTCCAGCGAAAGGGAGGCGAGGTCGTACGTGGCGGACGCGCCCCCCCGGACATCGACCACCACGGGCGTCGAGCGGTCGAACAAGGCAACCGAAACGCCGGACTTGCCGTCCTGGGTTTCGGCCTGACCGATCCGAACGCCCCGGACCGCGAATGCGGCGCGAGAACGCCGAACCATGCCCACGGGAAACACCCCGGTGGAATATCCCTTCGCGTCCGGTCCCTGCAGAGAGGAGTGACGTTTTCTATCGAGCTCGCTCCGGGCCGCCCAATGCGGCCCGCGGAGACGAAGGCCCCCGTCGAGCCGGATCCCCCCGCCGGGTTCCGGATGGACCACGGCCTCCCGCTCGGTCGCCATCCGATCCTGACGGTGTTCCCTGGACTCGACAAGTTGCCGCCGGGTCGCACGATTCATCCGGATGCGAAAGTGCGACGCCGCTTGTTCGCCGACACCTACGTGGAACTGGTCGACGCCGACATGTGGATGTATGTCGCTCCGTGGGAAGTTCCGGCCATCGCCCGCGGACGCTGGCGACCGGTGGTCACGCCCGGAACGGACTGCATCGTGGTCGGGCACGGTCATTTCCGGGAGAGTCTCCCGCTCATCGTTTACCTGGACATCTACCACGAGCTGTGCCACATCCTCCAGCGCCACGGAGGCGCCAACCTATTCGAACCCGGACTGAGCTACGTGGAGCGGCCCACCGAGGTCGAGGCGTACCGGTTCGTGGTCGTCGAGTCTCGCCGGCTCGGGGTCAGCGACGAGTTCGTTCGCGAGTACCTCCGTGTCGAATGGATCACCAAGCGCGAACACCTCCAACTGCTGAAGACGCTCGACGTTCCGCCGCCCCCCAAGAAGCGATAAACACGGAGCTCGGACGTCGTATCGCCTGCTTTCCGACGGAACTCACTCTTTATCTCGCGGCCGCCGCGATTCTCCTCCCGACCGGGAGAAGGGCGTGTCGTTCGACGTCAAGTCGCGCGCGAACGTGCGCCCCTCCTCGAGCGACCTCTGGTTCCTCGCCTATCTCCCACTGGCAATCTCGGACGGGATCGCCACGCCCCTCATCCCGCTCCTCGCGCTCCAACACTTCGGTGCGTCCGCCTTCGCCGTCACCATCATCATCGCGGCGAGCGCGATGAGCCAGGTACCTTTCACAATCTTATGGGGGAATCTTTCGGACCGAGTCGCACATCGGAAGTTCTTCCTGGTCGGCTCGTTCGTCGCGACCGGGGTCGCGATCATCGCGATCGCGCTCGCGCACGACCTCCTCACCTACTTCTGGCTCAACATTGTCGAGGGTCTGGCCTCCGCTGCGAGCGCCCCGATCGGCACGATGCTCCTGTTGGAGACGCGCCACAAGCGCTGGTGGCCCCAGGACATCGGACTCTTCGGGCTCATCTCCGGACTCGGGACGACGGCGGGTCTCGCGCTGGGGTTTGTCTGGCTGTTCGTGGTTGGCGTCTCGACTCCCGTGGTCCAGGTGATGACCGGGCTGTTGATCCTCTCGGGGTCACTCGCGCTCCTCTCCGCGATCGTGGCCTGGGCGTGGATCGAGGAGCCAAACTCACGGATCGACCGCCGGACCGTCGCCGACCTGGTCCATCTCCACCGGGGGGTCGTCGAACGGATCCGACAGGTCCGCCTCCGCGTGGTCGGGATCATCGACCTCACCCGATCGAGCGCGGAGCGACTGCCCGGACGGGAGTATCTCTTCCTGGTGGCGCTGGGAGTGATGAGTGTCGGGTTCGACATCTTCTATGGGCCGTTCCCGGTGTTCCTTTGGCAGAACGCGCAGTTCAGCGATGCGGGAGTCTTCATCGTCTATCTCGGGTCCGCCGCCGCATCCACCGCCCTCTTCTTCCATTCGGGAAAGGCGGTGGACGCGCACTCTCCAAAGTCCGTGTTCCTCCAGTCGCTGGGAGCGAGGGTCCTCCTACTGCTCCTCTTCCTGTGGGGTCCGCTCTACGTACTGTTCGGGCTCGGTACCCCGGCGCTGTTGGCCTGGCTGACACTGCTCAACGCCCTCCTCGGCGTGACGTGGGCGTTCATCAGTACGGCGAGCACCCTGTTCCTCGTCCGACTGGTGGGACGTTCGGCGCGAGGCCGCGCTCTTGGTCTCTACAACGCCTTCGCGGGAGCCGGCGGATTGGTCGGGGTCCTCCTTGGCGGGTACCTGTACGCCACCTACGGGGTCCACGTCGCGTACACGATCGCAGCTGTGACGGTAGTCGTCGGAGGCGCGATGCTCCTCCCGATCCCGTACCACATGTTCCAGATCCCGCACTCGAGGGGACGTCGGATGCACCAGGCGGGAGGTACTCGCGCCGCGACTCCGGGTCCCCGCGTTCGTGGGGGCCGCCGCTAGACCCGAGGAGGAGGTGGACCCTCGTCGGGATTCCGCCCCCTCAACCGATACCGGGCGAGACACGCCACCCGAGAGGGAAGGATCATGAGGCCCTCGGTGGGGTCCCCGATCGCAAGGAAATCACCCCGTAGATACGCCCGGCCGACGAGTGCGCAGGTGACCCCGTCCAGTTCGTCGTGGGTCAGGTCTTTTCGGGCGAGGTCGCCCTTCAATCCCAGCCGCAACAGTCCGCGCCGGAGCGGCTCGGTCCCGGCCTGCTTGCGCGGGATCCCGAGCAGGTCCTGCGCCGCACCGGGGTAGCTCTCGATGGTTCGGTATCCGTCGGACTCGAGCTCGTCCTTGAGTCGCAATCCTCGGGTGGTGAGCATTCGCATCGGTCCGAGGGTGATCGGAAAGAAGCGAATCCCCAGTCGGATCAGCTCCCGGTCGGCCGACCGGAGGTGGGGTCCCGATCGGTCCTCGATGGTTCGACGCCCATGGGGCAGGGAGAGAGGGGCATCGATACTGACGACGTCCGGTCGCGCCGATCGGGTCGCCTCGAGGATCTCCTCGTCCGTGTGGAGAGGGGCGACCCGTACGTTGGGACCCCGGCCGAGGTAACAGAAACCGGTCGTGCGGTGCGGACTCCCCGCCAGGTCGAGGCCCACGACTCGGTCCACGACTCTCCGAACGACGCCGGGGGATAAGTCCAGGGCCGGCCGTTACCGGAACATCTCCCACACCAGCGTGCGGATCACATAACCGATCGAAAGATTGGCGAAGATGACCTCGAGCTCGGGCGGGTAATCTTTCAACTTGCAGGAACGGAAGCCGAGCTGTCCCGCTCCGACTTGGACCTTCTCCCGGAAGATCGTGAACCGACCGGTGAGTCGCTCGTTGATCGTGAACTGCACGCCGCCGTAGTTGAGGCCCAACGGCCCGAACGCGGTGGACGTGGTCTTCACGAGATTCCCGCCGAGCTGGATGCGGATCTCGTCGTTCTTCGCGTGATACGAAACGGTGGAGTGCACCGCGCCCGGTTCGCGGGCCCGGTACGTGAGATACTCCGTCGCGAACAGCGCCGCGATGCGTCGGCCGAGGCCCGGGTCGTCGGCGCCGGCCGGGCGCGCGGTCCAGTCTTCGTCCCCGACCCGGAGCTCGATGACGTTCTTCAGCACGCGTGCCGTCGCCTCGATCATCGGCCGCTACCGGGATGTACGGGTCCGCCATCTAATAATGACCCCCCGACTCCCGCCGACGTGCCGGAGGCCCGGGAGCCGCCCCTCCCCGAGCGGGCCATCGGTTTGGAATTCTACGGGACGAAAGCCCCGGGCGTTTTCGGGCGGCTCAAGTCGACCAGCGACGCGTTCCACGTCACCGAGATTTCCTCGTATCCGATGCCGGACCCCGAGGGGGCCTTTGCGGTCCTGCGCGTGATCAGCCAGGATTGGGAACAACACGAGCTGGCCGACGCCATCGCCCGCCGACTCGGTCTCGGCCGGAACGCGGTCCAGTGGGCGGGGACGAAGGACCGACGCGCCGTGGCCGAACGGCTCCTCTCGTACCGCGGCCCGCTCCCCGACCGAGAGCTCGGCCTGTCCCACGTCGAGATCGTCGAAGCGTATCGCGCGCGCGACGGGCTCGTGCTCGGGCACCACTACGGGAACGCGTTCGACCTTCGAGTGGACCAGCTCGCCCGGCCGCCGACGGAGGCCGTCACGATGTACCGCGTGGTCGAATCGGAGCTTCGCACCGCCGGTGGTTTTCCCAACTTCTTCGGCCCGCAACGGTTCGGGGAGGTCCGGCCGATCACCCACGAGGTCGGACGTTGGGTCGTGCGGGGAGACTTGGCCCGCGCGCTCGACGCCTACTTGATCGACCGACCCCCGGGCGGCCGGGAAGGGACCGGGGACCGAGCCCGCGCCGCCTACGCGGAGCACCGGGACGCCGCTCGAGCCCTGCGGGAGTTTCCTCCCGAGTATCGATTCGAGAGAACCCTCCTCGAACATCTCGCCCGAGGGCACACCCCCGAGCGCGCGTTCCGCGCCCTCTCCCGCGACCTGCGGCTCCTGTTCGTTCACGCGTTCCAATCCTACCTCTTCAACCGATGGCTGAGCGAGCGGGCGAGGGACGGACTCCCGCTCTCGGCGCCGGTGGAGGGGGACGAGATCCTGAGGCTGGGTCGCGACGGCTCGGTACGCAGTCAGGAGGGGATTCCCGTGGGCGAGGACAACCTCGTCGAGTGCGCCGACCTCGTCGGTCGGGGGCGAGCCCTTGTGGCCGGACCGCTGGTCGGGTTCGAGACACCGGTCTCGTCCGGACCGGCGGGCGCTCTCCTTGACCGCCTCCTGGCCGCAGAAGGGGTCGACCGGAAGATGTTTCGGCTGCCCACGACGCCCGAGATCGCCAGCCGGGGTGCCGCCCGAGCGATCCTCGTGCCGATGCCGCCGATGTGGATCTCCCCCGAAGCGGACGCCCAAGTACGGTTCCTCTTCGCCCTGCCCAAGGGATCGTACGCTACCGTGCTGCTCCGGGAGTTCCTCAAGGACGGCCCGGCCGCCTAGCACGTCGCTTTTCCAGAGGAGCATACTAATACCGGGCACCCGCGTCGGCCCGCCGGAGTCACCCACCGGATGGCCGCCCAGTCTCCACGCCCTTTCCTCATTCCGCCGCAGAGCCCGTCGGGACCTCCGCGATCCCCGGACCTGACGGGGCAACCGGCCCGTATCCCGACCGGTGTACCGGATTTCGACTATCTGACCGGGGGGCTCCCCTCCGGGTCGGTCGTCCTCCTCTGGGGGGAGGCTGGGGCCGGCCACCAAGAATTCGCCCTTACTTCCGCGGTCCATCTGATGTTGCACTATGATTTCCCCCGTCTGCACGAATTCTATCTCGGGAGCGCGAAAGGACCGTTCGTGTACCCCGAAGGGGTCGTCTACGTCAGCACGAGCCGCTCGAAGAGCCAGGTGCTCGACGAAGTACGCGGGTCGTTCGAATCGACCTACGGCGAAGTCCTCGGGCGGCACCTGAACTTCCTCGACCTCTCCAGGGAATATTTCCAGGACACGGTCGTCCCTTCGGCGTGGGCGTCGGTGCCGAGCGCTCTCCTCGGCGCGCGGTCGTCGACCGTCGGCGCGGACAACGGCCCTCTCCGGGCGCTCGCGGACGGGATCGACCAGGCCGCCGGCCGACAACTCGTGATCATCGACTCGCTGACCGACCTTCTCGTTCGGAAGGGGGTGGAAGCGAGCGACCTTCTCACGCTTCTGAAGGGGCTACGGCGGCGGGCGAAGGAATGGAACGCCATCGTCTACCTGATCCTCTCGGAGGGCGTCGCCCCCGCGGCGGTCGAACAGGCCGTCATCGATTCGGTCGACGGGGTGCTCCACTTCAGTTGGACCACCAGTCCGAGTCACTCCCATCGCCAACGTACGATGCTGATCGAGAAATTCATGCCGGTGCTCGCGCGCGTCCCGGCGGAATACCAGGGTCGCTTTGTGATCCGGGTTGGAGCGGCGAACGGGTTGGTGACCACTCAGTATGAGCGAATCTGACGTACCGCGCCCGAAGGTCCCGACCGGAGTGGCGGGACTCGACGAGATGCTCGGCGGCGGTTTTCCGGCCGGCTCCGTCGTTCTGGTCACCGGACTTCCGGGCACCGGAAAGACGTGCCTCGGGCTCCAATTCCTGCTCTCGGGAGTGGCTCACGGTGAAAAATCGGTCTTCCTCTCCTTAGAGGAGGATGTCCCGCAACTCACGGAAACGGCCCGCCAATTCCACTGGCCGGTGGACGAGGCCGTCCGGAACGGGAGTCTGAAGATCGTTCGCCTGGACCCGAAGGAGACACGCCAGAGCCTCCACCGCATCCAAGGCGAGTTGGGGAAGGAGCTTGAGGCCCTGGGAGCGACGCGCATCGTGCTCGATTCCGTTTCGCTCCTCAACATGCTCAGCGACGACGAGCCGGGAAGGCGGACGACCCTGTTCGCCCTGGCCGGGGCGTGCCGGGCCTCTGGCGCCACCACGGTCCTCACGGCGGAGGCGGATCCACGTCATCCGGAGATCACCCGAGACGGCCTCTCGGAGTACGTTTCCGATGGGGTGATCCTTCTGGGGTACCGTACCGGCGGGGACGGCCATCGGGTCGGACTCTCGCTGCGTGTTTTGAAGATGCGGCGAACCGCCCACGTGCGAACCGTCCAACCGTACTCGATCGGTCCCAACGGGTTGGTCGTGGACGCGAAAGCCGTCGACTTCGGTGGACCCTAATCCGTTCCGCGGCGAAGATCGGTGCCGTCGGATCCGACGGTCGGAGTCGAATCCGGCGAAGGAAGCGACCCGCCCTCAGGTGGAAGGGAGCCGCCTTTGCCCTCCGAGGGAGAGCGGTGGGTCCTCCCGGTTCGGAGTGGTGCGCTCGAGGGAGACTACCGGCCCTCCTCAAACCGGAACCGGAGTATTTCGAGAGTAAAATCGGCCGTCCTCATAAGCCCGATTCGAATCTGAGGTCCACCATGCCCAACGATTCGAACCTGCGGTGCGGCCGCTCACGACGGAATCCGACCCTCCGATGGGGGTCCGTGCTGGCGGTCTCCGCCCTGCTCCTCCTCGTCGCCGTGGCCGCGTTGTCCACGATGGGGGAACCACGCGTCCCACTCTCCCGTGCCGTCGCTTCGGTCTCCCCCCTGGGGGTGGCGCCCCGGCTTCCCTCCCCCGCCGCTGTGACCACCAACCCGGACCTCACGCTGACGAATGGGACCACGGTGAATTACTCCGTTACGTTCTCGGAGACTGGGCTCGCCAATGGGTCCAACTGGTGGGTCGACCTCGGAGGTCAAAACCTGAGCGCGAGCGTCCCGAGCATCACTTTCTGGGTAGCGAACGGCACGTACTCTTTCGTCGTTGGCAGTACCACCGGGCTGTTTGCTCAGCCCCCCCTCGGAAACGTCACCGTCTCCGGATTTGGCCAGTCCTATGGCATTTACTTCGGGTCGAACCCCACGTACCCGGTACAATTCTCCGAAAACGGGAGTGTCCTTCCGGTAGGCACTTGGTGGGGAGTGGATACCACCAGCGGGACCTCGGTCGATACGAACGGTACGTCCGTTACACTCTACTTGACGAACGGGACCTACAACTACACCGTTCTCGCCCCGGGCAGCACCAACATCAGCGCCGTTCCCGACACCGGCTATGTGACCGTATCTGGAGCCCCGGTCAACATCACCGTGACCTACGTGTTCGGTCCGCCGGAGTACCCGATCCAATTCGTGGAATCGGGACTTCCGGCCCGCACGAACTGGGGGGTCTACCTCGGCGGGAACCACCAAAACACCACCAATTCCTCCCTCGTGATTTACGAGCCGAACGGTACCTACTCGTACCGGGTGGGTGCGTCCAACGGGTATGTGACGGGGATCCCGGTCGGCAATGTGACCGTGACCGGCGGGTCGGCGACCGTGATCGTCACCTTCGTCCCTCCCCCGCCGTACTATGCCGTGAACTTCACCGAGTCGGGCCTCGCCGCGGGAACGAATTGGAGCGTGACTTTGGCCGGATCCTCTCAGGGCGCCTATCAGACCAGCAACTACTTCCTGGAACCGAATGGAACCTACGTGTACTCCGTGACACCCCAGCCGGGATACATCGCGAATCCCGCCAACGGTACGGTGATCGTGAACGGTGTGGGACTAGTTGTATTCATCAACTTCTCGGGACAGAACTTCACTACGTTCGCGGTAACCTTGTCCGAGTCGGGGCTCGCAAGTGCCACGACGTGGGGTGGGACAATAACGGGCCGGTCGGGGACGTCCAGCTTCTTGGGTACTGGTTCCAGCGTGACGTTCCAGGAGCCGAACGGGACGTATGCCTTGTCGATCACCCCGGTGGCAGGGTACACGGCCTCCTACTCCTCCGCGCTGGCGGTAAACGGGAGCGCTGTCACTCAAGGGGTGACCTTTACTCCGAATTCGACCGCCCCTTCGAGCTTTGCCGTGACGGTCGTAGAGTCCGGCCATCCGAATGGAACGACCTGGGGAGCGAGCCTCGGGGGCGTCGCCCAGTCGTCCTCCACGGCCTCGATCGGGTTCACCGAACCGAACGGCACCTACGCGCTAAATGTGACTCCACCGGCCAATTACACCGCGAACTATTCGAGCCCGGTCGTCGTCAACGGGGGCTCTGTAAGCGTTGGTGTCGTCTTCTCGAACTCGACGTACCCGGTGAGCTTCGCGGAACAGGGATTGCCCAGTTCGTCCGCGTGGACGATGACGGCGGTCAATGTGGGTTCGCACCTCATCACCTCGGGCCGATCTACGGGCACGTCCCTGATCTTGTGGCTCGCGGAGGGGTCGTATCGCCTTACGGCGACGGGACCGGCCGGCTACAGCGTTACTCTCTCTGTCTCCGACCTTTCCGTGAACGGCGCAGGCCCCCTCTCCGTCGCCGCCACGTTCACCACTTCGGCGCCGAGCGCGGTGAACGCAGCCTCGTTGCCATGGTTTACCACTGCCATCCTGGTGGTTACGGGCGTCATCGGGGCGCTGGGCGCTGCGTGGGGGTACACGCAGTACCGAGTTACCCGCTTGAGATCGGTGACCCAGAATTGGATCGCGGAATGGAAAGTCGACGCCGGCGAGGGCGACGAACCACCGGCCCCGCCGGGCTCCCCCTAGGCCGCGAAGAGGGCGCCCCCGTTCGGAAACCTGAAAGGGACTCCACCTGACCCAATGTATCACCGACCCGAATCGTACCGCACTGTCGGGGAGGGGCGGTGTCGGGACGCGGGACTTGGGGCTGGCGTCGGGATGCAACCTCCTTGCGCGGCGGCCTCTTCCCTACGGAAGGTTGGGTCCAGCTGATGCCGTCTCTCTACCGAGGTCCGAACGAAGGGATCGGGTTGGCGGCACGGGTCATCCTTCATCTCTCCCAGCTCAACCGAATGGGGCCGAACGATGTCGCCCGATTGGATTCGACCCAGCAAGGGATGGTCACCGCATTTGGGGTGCGACAGAGCTCGCTCGGCCGGGTGCTTCAACACCTTTTGGCGGGCGAAGTCGTCACGGTGGAACGACGTTTTGTCGCCGACGCGAATCGGCGGATGAAGGTGTATCGACTCACGGCCCTCGGCGAGTCCACGGCCCGCACCCTCGGGCGGCGACGGGCCGAACCGCCCCCACCGGTCCCCAAGAACGATTGGGTAGCCGCGCGTCCGGTGCGGTCCGGGTAGGTTGTGTGCTTCGCCAATTCGCGATCGAACGACGGGCGGCATCGCCCGGTGTCGGAAGGCGCGATCGGACCTAAGGCGAGTCGTGACCCCGAAAACGGGAGAACGGAACGGGTGAGGGCCGCGAGATCGGCCGTTCACACCGGGATTTTCCAGGCGGATTCCCCCTCTTCGAAAAGGCTTCGGCCACCTTGGTGGGGCCACCCCCCGAGCGGCCACGGACCCGGGCTCGGTGCCGCCCCCGCTCGACCGCCGATCGATCCGGGACAACTCTTAGACGCCGGCGACGGCTGGTGGAGAACGGATGAGGAACTTCCTTGAGGACGGGGATGAAGCCCGCGGCGCCCCATCTCCCGAATCGTGGGTGGTCTACATCGACCTCGACGCGTACTACGTATCGTGCGAAGTGCGCGACCGCCCCGAACTGGTCGGAAAGGAGGTGATCGTCGGACCACCGCCGTCGGAAGGTCCCACGCGGGGGGTGGTCCTCTCCGCCAGCTACGAGGCGCGCCGTCACGGGGTGAAGAGCGCGATGCCGGCCCAGGCGGCCGCCCGACTCGCTCCCGAGGCCATCTGGATCCCACCGGACTTTGCCAAGTACGAACGCGTGGCCGAAGAAGTGCGCGACATACTGCGACGTTTCTCATCGGAGGTAGTTCCGTTCAGCATCGATGAGGCTGCCGTCGGGCTCGGCCCCGTTTCGTCGGGCGAGGCACGGGAGGTGGCCGAGAAAATCCAGCGCTCGCTCCGGAAGGAGCTCGACCTCCCAGCGTCGCTGGGCGTCGCCACCTCCCGTATCGTCGCCAAGATCGCGACGGACCGAGCGAAACCGGGGGGGATCATTGTGGTCGAGACGGCCGAGGTCGCCGCTTTCCTCGAGCCGCTTCCGGTCCGCGCCATCCCGGGGGTCGGCCCGAAGACGGAGAGCCTCCTCGATTCGCTCGACGTGAAGACGATCGGTGAGCTGGCCCTATGCCGGCCCCGTGACCTCGAGCGAGTCGTCGGGTCGTTCGCTCGGGAGCTGATCGCCCTCGCGCGGGGAACGCCGGTGGAACGGCACGACATCGAATCGGGACCCCACGCCCGCTCGACCGATCACACCTTCGCCCGCGACGCGAACACGTGGGACGAGATCGCTCCGGCCCTCACCGACATGGCCGACGAGCTCGGTCGTTCGTTGGACCGTCAGCAGTATCGGTACGGAGCGGTGAGCGTTGCCTTCCGTTGGGGCGATTTCACCCGGAGTCAACATGGGGGAGTGCTGCCGGGGGCGGCCGAGGGCGCGCCGCCCCTGCGTGAGGCGGCGCTCCGGTTCGGTCGAGAACTCTGGGAACGATCGGTGAATTCAGGGCCGCGGGCGGTCCGCACGGTCTCGGTCCGTGCCGAGCGCCTGGAGATCCGTTCACGACGACAGACCACCCTCGCCGATTTCGACGCAGGAGCATCACGCGTTAAGTAGGGTTCCCCGAGTGGGAAGGCGAGGGTTCCTCGGTGTCCTCCCCGAAGGATTGGACGTCGAACGACGCCGCCGCTCTCACCCTCACCGCCCCGAGTACTCCGTGGGGACTGCCCCGTCCCGCCTACAAGGGCCGTTCGGTCGCCAATCTTCTACCCTCGGTCCTCCGCGCGCTCGGTCAGGAGTTCACGGCGGGTCCCCCCCTCGCGCCTCCCCTGTCGGGCGACCTGGATCCGTTCGAAGGGCGTAGGGCGGAGGGCACGATGGTTGTCGTGCAGGTCGACGGGTTCGGCTGGTACCCGTTCGCGGACTGGGCGCGCCGCCGCCCGGATCCGCTCGCGGCCGCGTGGGGCGATATGGCCCGCCCGATCACCTCGGTGTTTCCCACCACGACGGTCTCCGCGCTCACGAGCCTCTCGAGCGGTGTTCCGCCGGGCCGACACGGGCTCGTGGGCCCGTTGCAGTACCTGCCCCGATTGGACGTGACGGCGGACATTCTGAGGATGTCCCGATCGGACCGCCCCGGCGCGGAGGAGTTGGTGGGCCCCGGATGGAGTCCCTCCACCATCTCCGGGGTCCCCTCGGTCTTCCGCCGGGGGCTCCGCGGAGTGGCGCTCTCCCGCCGGCAGTTCGAAGGAACGGGGTTCAATCGCGTCCTGTACGACGGGGCGGAGTATGTGGGGTACTCGACGGCCTCCGACCTCGCCCACCTCCTGGGCGAGCTTCTCCGGCGGCCGCAACCCCCACCGCTCGTGATGGTCTACTGGGACGAGCTGGACACCGTGCATCACCTCCGTGGCCCCAGCGGCCCGCTGTTCGAGTTTGAAGCGAGTCGGATCGCCCACCTGCTCGCTCACGTGGCCGAACGATCCGATATCGATCGGCAGCGAAACACGCACCTGTTCGTCACCGCGGACCACGGCCAGGTAGCGGTGGATCCGGCCCGTCAGATCCGTGTCGACCTTCTCCCCGAGATCGCGACCGAAATGGCGCGACCACTCGCGGGGGACCGCCGGGCCGGATATTTTACCGCCCGTTGGGGGCGCCTCGACGCGTTGAAGGAGGCGCTGCGGCGAAACCTCCCACCGGGGACTCCCATCGTGCCAATGTCCGAAGCCGTGGCGGCCGGGCTCTACGGCCCTCCGCCGTACCATCCCGAGCTGGTCGAGCGCCTGGGGGATCTGCTCGTCTTGGTTCCGGTGCCGTATGGACTGCTCACGCCCCGCCTTCGGGTGGAGTCCCGCGCGGCGGAGTTCCTCGGAAGTCACAGTGGCCTCGAACCCGAGGAGCTGCTCGTCCCCCTCGTCTCCGGCCCGCTCGGCTCGTTCCGACGACCGGATCGCGGAGAGAGCCCCCCGGGGCAACGGTAAAAGGTCCCGGCCCCTCGAAAGGGACGTGGCGGACCTTCGGCAACCGATCGTCTCCCTCCTCGGTCACGTCGACCACGGGAAGACGAGCCTCCTCGACCGGATCGCGGGCAGCGTGCTCGCGTCCAAGGAACCGGGGGGCATCACGCAACACATCGGTGCGATCGAAGTTCCGGGAACGATCGTCCGATCGCTCACGTCTGGGATCTTGCGGACGGACCAGTTCACGGTCCCCGGGCTCCTGTTCGTCGACACCCCCGGTCATCGATCCTTCGAAACGATGCGTCGGCGCGGTGGGGCCTTGGCCGACCTGGCCATCCTCGTCATCGACTCGCGCGAGGGGGTCATGCCGCAGACCAAGGAATCGGTCCAGATCCTACGGCACGAGAAGACCCCGTTCGCCGTGGCCATGACCAAGATCGACCTTCTCGCGGGTTGGCGGAAGGTCTCCACGCCGGTCCCACTGACGGAGCAGATCGCGAAGGGGGGTCCCGATTTTCTCCGGACCCTCGACGCCCGGGTGTATGCCCTCTCCGAGCAGCTCAGCAATCTCGGTTTCTCGGCTGAGAGGTACGACCGGGTGAGCGACTTTGCCCACAACATCGGCATCGTTCCGGTCTCCGCGAAATCCGGAGTCGGTGTCCCGGAGCTGATCGCGCTGCTCGTCGGCCTTTCCCAGCGTTTCCTGAAGGACGAACTTCTCCTCGTTCAGGAGGGGGGAGAAGCGACCATCCTCGAGCGCAGCGACCAGAAGGGCGTCGGCCCGGTCGGGAACGTCATCCTCTACTCCGGTCGACTTCGGGTGGGGGACGAGATCGTCGCGAACGGTCGAAGCGCGCCGTTTTCCGACCGGGTCCGGGGGATCTACCGCCCGCTCCCCACCAAACCGGGGAAGTCCCCGCGCACTCCTCGGCTCGAGTCCCTGACCGAGGTCCAGGCGGCGGCGGGATTCTACCTCTCGGCGACCGGCATCGAGGACGCCATGCCCGGCGGCCTGTTGCGGGTCGTCCACAACGACGAGGAACGGGACGCGGTCCGCCTCGAGCTCGAGCGGGAAAGCCAGCCCGTCGCCGACCCCGCCCTGAGCGGCGTGGCGATCTACGCCGACACGTTGGGGGGCCTTGAAGCGCTCGCGTTCGAGTGCCGGGAGAATCAGATCCCGGTCCATGAGACCGGGGTGGGGCCGGTCGGCCGCCCCACGATCCTTCGGATCGCGACCGTGAAGGACCCGACGCACCGGGCGGTGCTGGCGTTCAACGTGCAGATCCTCCCCGACGCTCAGCCCGAGGGCGAATCGGGACCCGTCAAGATCCTGAAAGCGGAGGTCATGTACCGCCTGCTGGAGGAGTACGCGACCTGGAGGACCGAGCGGCTCCGAACCCTATCGGCGGAACGACGCCTCGCTCTCGTCCATCCGGCGAAGCTCGAGGTGCTCTCCGGATTCATCTTCCGGGCGTCGAAACCGGCGATCGTCGGAGTGAAGGTCCTCGGCGGGACGCTTCGCCCGGGGATCCGGTTGATGAAGACCGACGGCACCGAGGTCGGGGTCCTGAAAGCCCTCCAGCACGACGGCGACTCCGTCGCCCAGGCGGAGGAGGGGACCGAGCTGGCAGCCTCCATTGACGGGGCGGTCATGGGCCGGAACCTGAAGGAAGGGGACGTCCTGCTCGTTTCCGTGCCGGAATCGGCCGCGCGGGCGTTCAAGATCCAGGGGTTAAGCCCCACCGAAATGGGTATCTTGGAAGAGGTGGCGCGCATCCACCGGGCGACGCACCCGTTCTGGGGCCAATAGGTTCCCGAACGGGTCGTTACGGGGGCGGCCGGTCCAGAAGGTCGTCGTCGGGGTCCAGGTCGTCCGGCCCGAAATCCAAATCGTCCGAGGGCGGGGCTTCTGAGCGTCCGACGGTCGAGTAGACCCCCCCTTTCAGGAAGATCCCGAGGAAGACCGCGACCGCACCGAGGCTGATGCACGCCACACCGCCCGCGAGCGTGGAGACGAACACCCAGGTCGGTACGGAGGGACTGGTCGAGGCCCAAACCTCGTCGAACACCGCGTTCACATTGACCACCTTGGATCCCAGGTTGTCCAAGTTGAGCAGGAGCGGGAACGAGATCGCCCCGGAGATGTTCCAGTGGCCGGAGGAGTTCGACGGCCAACTGGCCAGCGCCGGACCCGAGGGGCAGTAGATGACGACCGTATTGGAGGTGACGAACCCACAGTTCGTCCCGCGGTAGACGCTGACATTGACGTCGGAACTAGAGACCCAATTCAGCTCGAGCGTCCCGGAGGAAGTGTTCTCCAGCCAAACGACCATGGTTCGCGGCAGGCCCGGCTGGAGGTTCGGAGCGGTCAGCGGATTGACCTGGGTCTGGGAGGGAGCCCCGGGCTCAAAAAAGGCGCTTAGCGTGAGCCCCGCGCCCACGACCGCGAGCGCCACTCCGATGACGACGAGGCCCGTCCGCACACTGGCGTACAAGGGGGCACATAAGGAATAGTCTTGCCCCCCACTCGAGGGGCCGGTACGGCACGTAAATACGAGTGACGTGGTAACCTCTAGCACCGTGACGGATACCGGGACTGTCTCGGGCAGTGGGCCTGCGAGCTCTGGGCCAGTGTGCCCCATGTGCCACAGCTCGCACCGCATCGTGGACGAGAACCGCGCGGAGACCCATTGTGCGGAGTGCGGGCTGGTGTTCGATCAGGTCGAGATGGTCGCTACGGCCCCCCCGCCCCGCGAAGCTTCCACGACAGAAGGGAGCGGACGGGGGATCGGTCCGTTCGCCCGTCCCGGCGGGGCTCGACGCTCGCTGGGCTCCACCCTCTCCCTGACCCGCGACGGGCAAGGAAAGCGCCTTGACTGGCACCGCCGGTACGAGTTCCAACACCTCCGCCGCGTGATGCAACGCCAGACCGCACGGGTCGCGGATGGTCCGCTCGACCGTTCGCCCGCCCGAAGCGAGATCGCCCTGGCCGCCACGAAGATGGGCCTCCCTCAGATCGTTCTCGCCGAAGCGGAGGAGGTCTACCGGGAGTCGAAGCACCGGGGGCTGTTCCGCGGCCGGAGCCTGCCCGCGAGCGTGGGCGCGGCCCTCTACGCGGCGTGCCGGCGGTACTCCATCCCTCGCACGTTGGGGGAAGTGACCGACGCGGTCGGCGGTCGCCGCTCG
>JAKIVW010000012.1:0-7469 GCA_022750355.1 Thermoplasmata archaeon | reverse complement strand
AACTGTCCGGACGGTCCCCGCACGGGTTGGTCGCGGCGCTCATCTATCTCGCCGCCGAGAAGAACGGCGAACACCGATCCCGCGCTCAAGTGGCCCGGGTGACGACCGTGACCGAGGTCACGCTACGGTCTACGAGCCGGATCGTCGGTCGGATCTGGGGGGACGGCGCCCCCGCCAAGGACCCCGCCCCTACTTCGTAAGGTAGTAGCCCGCGGCCTTTTCGCGGACCTTGCGCCGGACCCAGCCTTTGGTCTGGAGCTCTTGGAGGGCGTTCAGGACCATGTTCTTTGGAAGCTTGGCCGACTGAGTGATCCGTTCCGCGGTGCCCATTTTTTCCTCGCTCGCGTAGGCCAGGTCCTTCATCGCCTTGTAGACCTTCACCGCGTTCGAACCCACCTCGTCCTCGATCCCCATCCCGGCCCCTCGGTCGGTCGGAGGGTGGTCGGCATTTAATGGTGCCGGTCATGGAAACGACCCCCGCCGAGCCAAGAGGGGAGACTCGTTCCCAATTTCGTACGATGGGTCTACCTCCCGCACACTCCCGGCCGGAAATCGCTACTCCTCGCCCGATACTTCCCGGGCGCGTCCTTCAGGGAATTCTCCCGCGTGACCACGGCGGGAGAGAACCGACCCCCTGGGACGATGGCACGAACGAATTCAGCGACGTCGGACGGCCCTAGCTCGGAATCGAACGGAGGAACCACGGTGCCGAACGTTTCGGGAGGATACGTCTGGGACGAGAGGTTCCTGCAGTACGATTTTGGTCGGAGTCATCCGTTCACCCAGAGGAGTCGACGATCCGCCGTTCGACTTCTCGAGGCGGTCCTCGCCTCCGAGGGGCGTCCTTCGATCGAGCATACCGCCGAGGTCCCGGTCGCCACTGACGAGTACCTAGAATCGTTCCACCAGCCGGAGTACCTCGAATTCGTGCGCCGAGCAGGCCGGCGCGACGGTCCGGGATATCTGGACCGAGGGGACACTCCCTCCTTCCCGGGGTGCTTCGAGGCCTCCGCTCGCATCGCGGCAGGAGCCTCGTGGGCTTTCGAGACGACGCACCGGCTGAACCGGCCCACGTTCCATCCGGCGGGCGGGCTTCACCATGCCCACCCCGCACGAGCGAGTGGATTCTGCGTCTTCAACGACCTCGCCCTCGCGATGGTCGCGGCGTCCCGATCCGGCCAAAAGATCGCCTACATCGATATCGACGCCCATCACGGCGACGGCGTGATGTATGGTCTCTACGACTCCGGGTCCGTCCTCGATATCGACTTTCACCAAGACGGCCGCACTCTTTTCCCGGGAACAGGATTTCCCAGCGAGATCGGAGAAGGCGAGGGCTCCGGGCTGAAGGTCAACGTCCCGATCCCACCCGGCGGGGGCGACGAAACCCTCCTCCCGCTGTTCCGTCGGCTGGTCCCTCCGTTGGTGCGCTCCTTCCGCCCCGACCTCCTCGTCCTCCAGCACGGCGCCGACGGCCACGCCGGGGACCCGCTCGCCCGCCTTGCCTACACTTCGAAAAGTTACGACGAGATCGATCGGGTCGTCCTCGACTTGGGGAAGGAACTCTGTCAATCTCGAGTGGTCTTCGCCGGTGGCGGTGGGTACCGACCCGAAAGCGTCGTGCGAGTGTTTGCGCGTGCGGGCCTCGCCGCGTTGGGAGTCGAGCTTCCCCTCGGAGAGCATCCTCTCCCCGGGGGCTGGAGGCGCGAGTTCGAGGCGGAGTGGGGTCGGCCGGCACCGTCGACCTGGATCGATCCCGAACCGGCCGGTGCCCTCTCTCGCCCTCCCCCCTCCGACTACTCGGACGAGCTCGTGCGCGAACTCGAGCGCTCGCTCGGTCAGCCGTTCCCTCGAGACCGCGACGATTAAAGCCGGTCGCCCCAAGTCCCGACGTCCATCAGGTCCTGGTCCGTGGCCCGGATGCCGTCTGCAACGGCCGAAGCAGTGAGTGGCCCCTCCCTCGCGCCGGCCACCTTGGCCCGAACGACCGCGCGACTCACGACGATCGCCCCGATCGACCGGAGTTCGTCCTCTACCCAGTCGGTGACGGTCCCCTCCGGCAGCTCGGACATTCGCGGAAGCACCGAGGCTAAGAGGAGATCCCGCTCGAGAAAGTACCGAAGGTACCCCGTCAGAAGCTTCTCCGCTGGGGGGGAAAGCGGCGGTGGCGAGCTCGGAGGCGGTACCGCGCCGAGATGGCGTTCGATCCCACCCGAGGTTCTCAGTTCCACGGCTTCCCAACCTCCCATTCCGCCGGCGAGGGCCACCGGACCGGGTCGGCCGTCGAAGTAGATGGGGAGCAACTCCAGCCCGTCCTCCGCCGACGGCGGGTCATCGACCGGGTAATCCACCGCCGCCGGAGTCGGGATCTTGCTTCGAAGTGTTCGCCGGACGTCCTCTTCCTCCACCCAGCGCCCCTCTCGCTCGAGGGCCCGAACGATCCGACCTCGACGGCGCGAGGCATCCTGCAGACGTCGACCGAGCGTGGGTCCCACTCGGCGCTCGACCGACGCGAGTTCCGAATCCAATCCGACCGCCGGCGGTCTTCCCGCGTACGGGGCGCTGTCGAGCAGTGAGTCCAGGTCGACCCCCGGGCAGGAAAGTACCAGGCTGGCCTGCAACCGGGTTCCCACATGGACGTGGATGGGAAACTCTTGGCAGGGGTGGGGACGCACGCCGTGAGCCGAGCACCGAAGGTCCTCGAGGAGGCCGCAGGCACCCCCGTCCGCGTGGGCTCGAAGGTAACTCACTCCGCCGGACCCGACGAATTCGGCCGTGGGCACGATCCGGAGCAGTTCTCGTCGCTCCTCGGGGTCGGCGCGGGGTTGGGCAAAACAGCAGAGGCCGCAGCCGGGGCGGCAGCCGTACCGGAAACCTCTGAGGAGAGCGGTGTCAACCTCCGGTTCGTTCCCGATCATTCGAGCTAACTCCTCCCCGATCAGGGCCGCAGGTTCTTATCGCTCCCGGTGCTGGCCGTCCCCGATGGTGCTGCTCGCTCGGGACATCATGGACCCGCAGGTGCTGACCGTCGACGGTACGAGCGATGCTCTCACGTGCGCGCGGTTGCTCGCGTCGAAGAGGAAGGGGTACGCCGTGGTGCTCCGACCGGACCGATCGGTCAGCGGGATCGTCACGGAATGGGATTTCCTCGAGAAGGTGATGGCGGCCGGCCGTGATCCGTCCGGGGTACTGATCGGCGAGATCGCGAGCCCGATCGTCCAATCGTGCACTCCCGAAACCCCGGCCGAGGACGTCGTCCAGACGATGGCCTCGGCCGGGATCCGGCGGATGCCGGTCCGGTCGGGCGACGCCGTCGTGGGGATCATCACCTCCCGGGACGTCCTGGCCATGTTCCGTCAGTACGTGGACAAGCTCTCGAGTCAGATCGCCGGTTATCACTCGGACCCGAATCCGTTGGGGTAGGGCGTCGAAGGGCAGGGCCATTTCTCCCCACCGCCCGCGTCGGCTCAGATCAATCGCCCCCGACCTTCCTCCCCTCCGGGCCCGGCGGTAGGCGAGTCTCGCGATGCAGTACAAGTGGCGAGTTCTCTCCAACACGACCGTCGCCACCCTGATGGCGGCGATCGATACGAACATCGTCCTGATCTCGCTGCCGACGATCGGTCGGGAGCTCCCCAGTACGAGTGCGACCACCCTCCTCTGGATCCTCCTCGGGTACTCGCTCCTAACGGCGGTGGTCCTCCTCAACTTCGGGCGGCTCTCCGACATGTTCGGTCGGGTCCGCCTCTACGTCCTGGGGTTCGCGATCTTCACGGTCGGCTCGTTGCTCTGCGGCTTCTCCCAAACCGGCCTCGAACTCGTGTTCTTCCGGCTGGTCCAGGCGATCGGCGCCGGTTTCCTGTTCGCCAACTCGGCAGCGATCATCACCGACGCGTTCCCCCCCAACGAACGGGGCCGCGCGCTCGGGATCAACCAGGTCTCCATCGTCGTGGGCGCGGTGCTCGGCCTGGTGCTCGGGGGGATCATCACCTCGACGATCGGATGGCGCTGGATCTTCTTCGTCAACGTCCCGATCGGGATCTTCGCAACGGTGCGGGCCCACTACGACCTGCACGAGATCGTGAAACCGTCCGAGGCCCCCCACATCGACTATCTCGGCAACATCGTATTCGCGGTCGGCCTCTCCCTCATCCTTCTCGGGGTCACCTTCGGCGCCCTCGGAGACGTGGGCCCCGCGGAAGGCATCGGGATGGGGGTGACCGGTCTCGCGTTGCTCGGGCTGTTCGTCTACGTGGAATCGAAGGAGGCCTCCCCCATGCTCGACCTCTCCCTGTTCCGGAACCGGGAATTTTCGGGGAGTGCCGTCGCCATGCTTCTCAACGCGCTCGCCCGCGGCGCGTTCAGTTTCGTACTCGTGTTCTATCTCCAGGGGCCCCCGCGGTTCCTGAGCCCGCTCACCGCGGGACTGTTCCTGATCCCGGTATCGGCCTCGCTCGCCACCTTCGGGCCCATCAGCGGGTGGCTCTCCGATCGGTACGGCCCGCGCTGGTTCCTTCTGTCCGGCTTGCTCGTGTCGGCGGCAGGGTTCCTCTGGCTCTCCACGATCACCGCGGACGAGAGCTTCCTCTCCCTCGCCCTACCCCTGGTCCTCGTCGGGGCGGGGATGGGACTTTTCGCCGCTCCGAACCGAGCGGCGATGATGACCGCGGTCCCCCCGCGGCGACGAGGGATCGCCTCCGGGATCGGGACGACGTTCCTGAACTCCGGGACGACCATCAGCCTCGGGATCACGCTCATCGTGCTCTCGCAGGTGCTCCCCCACGCCGCGATCGTGTCGATCCTGCTGGGCGCGCCCACGCAGACCCTGGCGCCGGGGGTCGCGTCGGGCTTCCTCGAGTCGATCCACGTCGTGTTCCTCGGTTCCGCCGTCCTCCTCCTGGCGGCGATCGTGCCCGCCGTCCTTCGGAATCCCGTGCGGCCCCACCTCCCGGCACCCTCCGCGGCCGGCGACTAGTCCGTGGGTCCGGGGATCGGATCAGCCGAACCGCCCGTTGACGTAGTTCTCGGTCAGCTTCTCCCGAGGCTCGTGGAAGATCTTCTCGGTCCGGTCCATCTCCACCAGTTTTCCGAGGTAGAAGAACGCGGTCGTGTCGGCGACGCGGACCGCCTGCGCGAGGTTGTGCGTGACGATGACGACCGTATAGCGGGTCGTCAGGTGGTGGATCAGGGCCTCGATCTTGTTGGTGGCAATCGGGTCCAGCGCCGAACACGGTTCGTCCATCAACAGCACCTCCGGACGCACCGCGAGCGCCCGGGCGATGCACAATCGCTGTTGCTGGCCCCCGGAAAGGCTCGTGCCCGGGGCATCGAGGGAGTCCTTCACTTCATCCCAGAGTCCGGCCAGCTCGAGGGCCTCGACCACGCCCTGGTCGAGCTCCAGGCGCCGCCGGACGCCGAGGAGGCGCAGTCCGGCCGCGACGTTCTCGAACACCGACATGTTCGGGAACGGACTGGGTCGTTGGAAGACCATCCCGACTCGGAAGCGCACGCTGACCACGTCCTTTCGGCCGAGGTCCTCCCCGTCCAGGCGGATCGTACCGGCCACCCGCGCGCCGGGCGTCTCCTCATGAAGACGGTTGAGGCACCGGAGGAACGTGGACTTGCCGCAGCCGGAGGGTCCGATGATCGCGGTCACGGACCCCTCGGGGATCTCGAGGGAGATGTCGTAGAGCGCTTGGCGTCGCCCGTACCAGGCGTTGACCCCGAGCGCTTCCAATTTGGCCGTCATGGGACTACGCCGCCTCGGCCAGGGACGAGTTCGGCCGGACCGCCAGGCGGGCCGCGAGGCTGATGGCCAGCATGATCGCGAGTAGTACGAGCGACGCTCCCCACGCGTCCGTTCGCAGGTTCGCATAGGACGAGCCGAAATTCGCGAAGATGAACGGGGAGATCGCCGCCGTTTGGGTCGTGAGGTTGGTGAACCAGAAGCCGCTCCCCCCGGCCAGCAGAAGCAGGATGGCGGTATCACCCATCGCTCGCGAAGTGGCGAGGAGGATCCCCGTGACGAGCGCGCTGCGGGCGCTTCCGAGCACGACTCGGAGGGTCACCCGGTGGCGGGGGAAACCGAGGGCCAGCGCGGCCTCCCGAACCCCGTCGGGGACCGACCGGAGCGACTCCTCGGTCGCCCGGGTGACGATGGGGGTCATGAGAACGCCGAGTCCGACGCCGCCGGAGAGAGCGCTGAGTGCGGCATCGTGGTCGAGATAGATGAACAGCGCGAAGACGAACACCGCGAGGATGATCGTCGGGATGCCCGTCATGACATCCGCGAAAAAGCTGACGATCCGGCCGAACCGGTTCCGACCGTACTCCGCGAGGTAGATCCCCGCGAGGATTCCGAGCGGGACGGCGATCAAGGCCCCCAGGCTCAGCATGATCAGGGTTCCTTGGATCTCGGGCCCGATCCCGCCCAACGCGCACGTCGTGAAGGGGTTCGGATTGCACCCGAGCGGTGGGACCGACGTGTAGAACGACGGCCGGACCACGGCGGGTCCTCCCAACCGGACCGCGGTCAGCACCACGCTCGCGAGCGGGGCGAGCGCGAGCACCAGACAGAGGATCGTCAAACCTGCCATGGTCGATTGGAAGGCCCGCCGACGCACAATTCGGGCACGGACCCCCTGAGAGATTCGTTGCCGCCATCCGGTCGGGTCGGGGAGCGCCCCCGACTTCGAGGCGCCGGAGGGGGGGACCGACCGGTGCGGACCGCGGCGTCGCCAGGGACGGAAGGGAGTGCTCCCCTCGGACTGCGGATTGAACCTCCAGAGGAGGCCGCGGGCGATCACGTTGACGAGGACGGTGATCGCGAGGAGAATGACCGCGAGCTCAAGGAGCGACTGGTAGACGAGGGTGCCGGGGCTTACCTCCGTGAAGTTGGTCACGATGACGGTCGAGAGGGTCGACCCGGGAGAGAAGATCGTGCCGGGGAGGATGTAGACGTTCCCGATGACCATGGTGACGGCGATTGTCTCGCCGAGCGCCCGCCCGAGTCCGAGCATGATGCCGGCCACGACCCCGGTCCGTGCCGGGCCGAGGACGGCCATGCGGGTCGCCTCCCAGCGGGTGGCCCCGAGGCTGAGGGCGGAGTCCCGGTAGATGCGGGGCACGGCGAGCATCGACTCCCGCGAGACCGCGGCGATCGTGGGAAGGATCATGATCGTCAGGACGATCGTCGCGGTGAAGATGTCGTAGCCGAGCGACGACGACGGCGGGAAGGGGAACCGGCCCCCGGTGAGGGAACTGAGGCCGGGCTCGACCGTGGAACTCATGATCGGAACGAGGACGAAGAACGCCCAAAACCCGTAGACCACGGAAGGAATCGCCGCGGAGAGGTCGACGACGTAGGTCAGGGGACGGCGGAGCCAAGCTGGGGCGATCTGGGATAGGAAGATCGCCACCCCGAGCGCGATCGGGACCGCGAGGGCCAGAGCGAAGAGGCTGGTGGCCAA
>JAKIVW010000219.1 GCA_022750355.1 Thermoplasmata archaeon | reverse complement strand
TCCACCACTTTGACCGTCTTGGTGAATCCAGCCCTCGCGGGCGGTTCCATCACGACCAACCCCAACGCCGCGGCGGCCGGAGCGGCCGTGGTGCTGACTGTCGGCGCGACCGGTGGGACCGGACCGTTGACCTACGCTTGGACCTTCGGGGACGGGGGGACGAGCTCCGCGGCGAGCCCGTCTCACACGTTTGGCTCGGGCGGGACCTACGCGGTTCAAGTCGTAATTTCGGATGCTCTCGGTCAGAAGGTCACCGTCCATGAGTCGCTGACGGTAAGCTCTGCCGCGAGCAACAGCCTGTCGTTGACCTCCGGCACCGGTCTCTACGCATTGATCGGGATCGTTCTCGCGGTCCTCGTCGTGATCGCCGTCGTCGCTCTGATGCGGCGCGGACGCGGACCGACATCCGCTCCGTCCGAAACAACCACGGCGAGGGCCGCCCCGGCCCCAGGAGCCCCTCCGCCGGGTGCCTGGGGAGCCCCTCCGCCGCCACCGGGTGCCAATCCGTAGGCCGACACGACTTGCTAGGCCCCCGGGGGCCGAACGGAGGGCCGGTAGGGAGCCAGCGCCGTCTAGCATGGAGATGGGACCCTCCGGCTCCCGCGGAGTCCGGGTGGCGTACGACCCGGACGAAGATCGTCGAAACGGGGTCCCAGAAGGCTAGAAGAAGAGTCTCGAGTTCCACGGAAGAGGCTGGCGGATTGGGAGGTCTCTGGATGCGGGTGCCCGAGCGCCGGGGACGGGGAGTCCCCATCCTTCGAGTGGCGCTTTCGATGGTTCTGGCCGGCGCGGTGTTCGCCTCCGGGTTGGGTTTGGCCGCCGGGCGGCTCGACTCCGGGAATGGCTCGGCGCCGTGGTTAGGATCGATTCACAATCCTTCGAGCAATCTTCGGCCTCCGAAGGGCGGAGCGCCGTCCTTGGCCGACATGACGCCCCCCCTGGCCCGGGGGAACGCCCCAACTTCGCCCGAGGTGAGTTTTGCCCACCGAGCATTGGCCTCCGGTCCTCGGGTCGCGGCCACGGTGGTCCTGTTCAATAATTCCGTGATTCCCGGTAACTACCTCGCCGGGAACGGGGCCGATCCGGACGGCGCAGCCTACGATTCGGCGACCGGACAGGTGTTCGTATGCAATTTCGCCTCCAATTCGGTCAGTGTCATCTCCGACGTGCTCGAGCAGGTGGTCGCGACGGTCCGGGTGGGCACCTACCCTGCCGCCGACGCCTTTGACGCCGCAACGGGAGAGATCTTCGTCGCCAACCTCTATTCGGCGAACGTGAGCGTGATCGACGGTACCACCAAGACGGTCGTAGCGACGATTCCGGTGGGATTCACCCCGACCGCCGTCGCGTACGACCCTCGCGTGGGGGAGGTGTTCGTTGCGAATTCAGGGTCGAACAATGTCAGCGTCATCTCGGATGTGTCGGACAAAGTCGTGGCGTCCATTCCCACCGGACCGGACCCGGACGCGTTGACCTTCGGAGCCGCGCCGCAGGAGGTCTTTGTCGCGAATTATGACTCGGACAACGTGAGCGTGATCTCGGATGGGAACCGGTCGGTCGTAGCCTCTGTGCCGGTAGGAAGTCACCCGGAGGCGCTCGGGTTCGAGGA
>JAKIVW010000109.1 GCA_022750355.1 Thermoplasmata archaeon | reverse complement strand
CGGAGGCCAAGCCCGGCGAGAAGGTCGCGAAGCGGATCTGGAAGGAACCGGTCGTGAACGACTCGGACTGCGTGCGTTGCGGCACCTGCATCAGCGTCTGCCCGAAGGAATGCCTGTTCTGGGGGACGCGCAAGTGAGCCTGGAGGAACTCGCGTTCCTCGCGTTGGCCGTGGTCGCGCTCGCGACCGCCGTGGCGGCCCTCCTGGTCCGAGAGCTCGTTCACACGATCCTCTGGGTGTCGGTGTTCTTTGTCGACCTATCGGCGATCTACTTCCTCCTCGAAGCCCCCTTCCTCGGGGTTCTCCAGCTCGGGGTGTACGCGGGGGCGGTCACCATTCTCCTGCTCTTCGGGATCATGGTCACCCGCAAACGGATCTTCTCCCGCGACGCCGCCACCGGACTCGGTCCGATCCCGTTGGCGCTCGCCGCGGTGACATTCATCTTCCTCATCGCGTCGGTCGGGGAGTTCCCGAACTCCCCGACTCCCCTACAGACGTACGCTCCGGCGTTGCTCTCGGCCCAATTGTTCGGCCCGAACGGACCGTGGCTGCTGCTCCTCGGGTTGATCATGCTGAGCGGGGTCGCGGGTGCGATCTATCTCGTGCGGGAGGGCCGCGAATGACCGCGCTCCCGGTCGAAGGGTTCCTGGTGCTGTCGGGCGGTCTGCTCGCGATCGGGATCTTCGGTCTGTTGACCCGCCGAAACTTCATCCTCATTCTCATCGCTGTCGAGATCGCGATGAACGCCACGATCCTCAATTTCGTCTATTTTGCCGCATTCGCGCCGACCGCCGCCGGGCTTTCGGGGCAAGCGATCGCGGTCGTCCTCATCGGCTTCGCCGCGACCGAGGTGGCGGTGGGGCTCGCCATCGTCCTCGCCCTCAACCGCATCCAGGGGACGATCAACGTCGCCCAAGCGACCGAACTGAAGGAGTAGGGGGGACGCACAACGAACTTCTTCACCACGCTGGACGACTGGGCGTTCCTGATCCCGCTGTTCTCCGTCGTGGCGTTCGCGATCGTCGGACTCGCCGGGACCCGGCTGGCCAAGCTCGAGTGGGGTGGCTGGGTCGCCGTGGCGTTCTCCGCGGCGGCGATGGTCCTGGGAGTCCTGATCGCGGTCGGGGAGATGCTCTCTCCCGGTCAGTACGTCAACGCCCAGTTCACCTGGCTCCAACTCGCCGGAGCCCCCGGTCCGTTCCCCAACGGGATCTCCCTGGTCGTCGGGACGCTCGTCGACCCGCTCTCCGCGCTCATGCTCCTGGTCGTGACGGTGGTGGGCTTCCTGGTCCTGCTGTACTCGATCGGCTACATGCACCAGGACCACGGACTCCCCCGGTACTACGCCGAACTCTCGTTGTTCCTGGCGGCGATGACCGGCCTCGTACTCTCGAACAACCTGCTCGAGTTCTTCCTCTTCTGGGAGCTCGTCGGCGTCTGTTCCTACTTCTTGATCGGATTCTATTACGAGAAGCCGAGCGCCGCGAGCGCGGCGAAGGAGGCGTTCCTCGTCACCCGGGTGGGAGACGTCCTGTTCCTTCTCGGGATCTTCATCTACTTTTTCCACTTCGCCACGACCGGCCCGAACGGGGGTTGGGCCGCGAACGGATTCGTCTTCACGAACGGGAGCACTCCCTTCCTCCCCGTGGCCTCCGGAGGAAGCTCGACCCTGCTCACGATCGCGGGGCTCCTGATCCTCGGGGGAGCCGCGGGAAAGAGCGCCCAGTTCCCCCTGCACGTCTGGCTGCCCGATGCGATGGAGGGCCCGACCACGGTCTCGGCGCTCATCCACGCGGCCACGATGGTCGCCGCCGGCGTCTACCTTCTGGCGATCACGAGCGTCTTCATCGGCTTCACGGCGAACGACCAGCTCGCGATCGTCGCCATCGGGGGGTTCACGACGTTTTTCGCCGCCACGATGGCGGTGGTGCATCCGGACATCAAACGGGTGATCGCCTACTCTACGATCAGCCAACTCGGTTACATGGTGCTCGCCGTGGGCGCCGGATTCGCGATGGTCGGGCTGTTCCATCTCTTCACGCATGCGTTCTTCAAGGCCCTCCTCTTCCTCGCCGCGGGTTCGGTCATCCACGCGGTCGGCACGCAGGACCTGTTCAAGATGGGAGGGCTGCGCAAACCGATGCGGGTGACCGCGATCGCGTTCGCGATCGGTGGCCTGTCGCTGTCGGGAATCCCCCCGTTCGCCGGATTTTGGAGCAAGGACGACATCCTCGGGGCGGTCTACTCGCAACTCGGGTCACACCCGCTCTACTGGCCGTTCTTCCTCCTCGCCTTCGCCGCCGTCTTCCTCACCGCCTACTACATCTTCCGGGCCTGGTTCCTCGCCTTTTCCGGCGACCGCGCCCGCGATCCCTCGCTGCCCCACGCCCACGAGGGTCCGTGGACGATGCGAGTTCCGCTCGTGGTCCTCTCGGCGTTCGCCGTCGCCGCCGGGTTGTTCATTTTCCTCCCGAACTTCCAGTCCCTCCTGCTGTACGGGGCGGGGGCCTCCGGTATTCCACCGGTCTACGGAACGTCGGACCTGCTCCTCTCGGGGGTGAGCGTCGGGCTCGGCGCCGGGGGGATCGGGC
This sequence comes from Thermoplasmata archaeon, assembly GCA_022750355.1. Lineage (GTDB taxonomy): Archaea > Thermoplasmatota > Thermoplasmata > Lutacidiplasmatales > UBA184 > Lutacidiplasma. Next base: position 4,097 of record JAKIVW010000109.1, on the reverse strand, counting down.
TCTCCTACTATCTCTGGGGAAACGGACGCGTCTTCGTCCTCCCCGAGGCCAGCCCGCTCCACTCCGTTCGACGGCTGCTCCTCAACCGGTACTACATGAAGGTCGGGTACGACTGGATCGGGCTCCGGCTCGTCTACGGTATTTCCCGGGGGGCGGACTTCCTCGACCGATACGTCATCGACGGGACGGTCCGAGGGCTCGAGCAGGTCTTCTCGACACTGTCGAACCAGCTGCGCCGGGCCCAATCCGGTGTTGTCTCCGATTACGCGGCGTACGTGATCGCCGGGCTCCTCGGCGTGTTCGTCCTGCTCCTGATCGTGGCCCCGTACCTCCTCGCCAAGCTGGGGGGCGGCTAGGTGTTCCCTCTCCTCTCCGCGGTCCTCGCGACCCTGCTGGTCGGCACCGCGCTCACCTTCCTCGCCGGGAAGAACGCCCGGTGGGTCGCGCTCGCCACCTCCCTCGCCTTCCTGGCGGAGGTCGCGTACCTGCTCGCGTCGTACCCCGGCTGGCCGGGCTACTCGGCCGGCCTCATCCCCGGATTCGCCGATCAGGAATCGTATGCCTGGATCCACCTCGGCTGGCTTCAGGTCAACTACACGGTCGGGGTCGACGGGATCTCGCTCGTCCTGATCCTGCTGACGGCGATCCTTCAGGTCGCGACGGTCATCTATTCCTGGAACGAGACCCGCCGCCCGGGCGCCTGGTTCGGCTTGGTGATGCTGACGTGCCTCGGCTGTCTCGGCGTGTTCATCGCGCTGGACATCCTCCTGTTCTTCCTGTTCTGGGAGGCCGTCCTGGTCCCGATGTTCTTCCTCATCGGGTACTGGGGGGGACCCCGCCGCCGGTATGCCGCGGTGAAATTCTTCGTCTACACCCACGTCGCGTCGATCGTCATGCTGGTGGGGCTCCTCGCGCTCGTGTTCTATTCGGGGGCGACCAGCTTCGATTTCGCGAGCGTCTACGCGGCCGGTCGCGGTCTCATGACCGTGACCCAGACGTTCCTGTTCCTCGCGCTCTTCTTCGGCTTCGGCGTCAAGTTCCCGATCGTCCCGTTCCACACGTGGCTCCCCGACGCGCACGTCGAGGCCCCGACCGGTGGCTCGGTGCTGCTCGCGGGTCTTCTCCTGAAGCTCGGAGGCTACGGACTGATCCGGTGGGCGGTGTTCGTCCTACCCTCGGGCTTCCATGAATCCCAGCCGATCCTGTTCACCATCGCCTTCGTCACGATCGTATGGGGTTCGATCGTCTCGCTCGCACAGCGGGACCTGAAGCGAATGGTCGCGTTCTCCTCGATCAACCACATGGGGATCGTCCTGTTGGCCATCGCCCTCGGTTCCTCGCTCGGACTTCTCGCCGCCGTCCTGCTCATGTTCGCCCACGGCATCGTCAGTGCGCTCTTGTTCATGGTCTCGGGGAGCGTCCATCACACCTACGGGACACGGGACATTCCCTCGCTCGGCGGGATCACTCCGAGCACGCCGGTCCTCGCCACGATGGTGATGGTCGGCTCCCTCGCTTCGCTCGGCCTTCCCTGGTTGATCAGCTTCCCCGCGGAGTTCACGGCCCTCCTCGCCACCTGGGACGGGCTGGCCTACTGGGTGCTCATCCCGCTCGGGATCCTGGTCGTCACCGCCGGTTTCTACATCTGGATGATGCAGCGGATGTTGTTCGGTCCTCCGCGGGGGATTCCGGTCGGGGTCCACGACCTACCTTGGTACGAATCGGCCGCGATGAGCCTCCTGGTCGTGTTCACGATCCTGTTCGGCATCCTCCCCTTCCTCCTGGTGAATCTGATCGTGAGTTCTCCCATCCGCGGCTTCCCGGGGACCTAACGCATGGACGCGTCCAGCTTCATCGGACCGTTCGTTCCGGAACTGCTCCTCCTGGGGGCGGTGCTCCTCGTCTTCCTGTTCGACGTGCTCGGGATCCGTCGGAACGAGGGGCTGAGCACGATCGCCGTCGCCGCGACCTCCCTCGCCCTCCTCTCGGTGCTCGGCGACCTCGGGTTCGCCCCCCTCGGGGTGTTCGCGACCCTTCCGCCCGCGCTTCTCGATGCGGCGCCCACGGGGGCCCCCCTCTACGCCTTTACGTCGCTCGGCCTCATCTTCCAAGCGATCTTCCTCCTCTCGGCGCTGCTCGTCTGCCTCGCCTCGGCCAGCCGGCCCTCGAACGAGAAGGGGGCTCCGATCTTCTACGGACTCCTGCTCCTTGCGACGCTCGGAATGCTGCTGGTCGCGGTCGCGACCGACCTCATCTTCCTCCTGCTCGCGATCGAGGTCACGAGCATCTCGACGTACCTGCTCGTCGCGTACCACCGGCGGGAGAGCCGCTCGCTGGAGGCCGCGATGAAGTTCTTCATCATCGGGGCGCTCTCGACCGTCCTCTCGTTCTACGGGGCCTCCCTGCTGTTCGGCGCCTACGACTCGACCAATCTGTTCGCGATCGGACGGGCGACGAGCACGGTCGGATTCCCCGTCCTGGTGTTGCTGGGCTACGGGTTCCTCATCGCCGGGCTCGCGTTCAAGGTCACCCTCGTCCCGTTCCACGCCTGGGCCGTCGACGTCTACGACGGGGCCCCGAGCGACGTGAGCGCTTTCCTCGCGGGAGGGACGAAGAAGATCGGCCTGTTCGCCTTCTTCCTCGTCTTCCTCGGTCCGATCCTCTACATCAAAGCGATCGGGGCGGGAGAGTCCCCCTTCCAGGGGGGTGCGCTCGACCTCGGGCCAGTATTGACCCTCACGTTGGCTGTCCTCGCCGTCATCACGATGACGGTGGGCAACCTGCTCGCGCTTCTCCAGAAGGAGATGAAACGGATGCTCGCCTACTCCTCGATCAGCCAGGCCGGCTACATGCTCATCGGGGTGACGATCGGGACCGCCCCCGCGATCACCGGAGCGACCATGCAGATCTTCGCGCACGTCCTGATGAAGGGCGGGGCATTCCTGGTCGTGGCTGGCGTGGCTGCGCTCGGCATCGGGCCGCTCATCGACGATTGGAAAGGCCTCGGCACCCGACGTCCTCTCCTCGGGGCCGCCTTCGCGCTCATGCTCCTCTCGCTCGCCGGAGTTCCGCTGACGGTCGGGTTCGTCTCCAAGTTCGTACTGTTCTCCTCCGCCGTGCAGGCCCAGGGGTATTTTGTCTGGCTCGCAGTGGCCGGGCTTCTCAACAGCGCGCTGTCGGTCTTCTACTACGCCCGCGTCCTGAAAGTGATCTTTTTTGACGCCGCCCCCACCGTCCCCGTCGCCCCGACGGCCCCTCCCCCGGCCGAGGCCCTACCGGCCGGCGGGCTCGGCTACGGTCGGGCCGTCACGATCGGACTCATCGCCGTACTGATCGTGGCGTTCGGGGTCTACCCGCAACCGGTGCTCGGTGCGATCCAGGCGGCCGCCCAGCACTTTATCACGGTCGGAGCCTAGGCGAAGGATCTTTTCGATGTCGTCGTCGTCGGTGCCGGCCCGGCGGGCTCCCTCGCGGCCCGCCGTGCGGCGGAAGGAGGGGCCCGTACCCTGCTGCTCGACCACCGACCGGAGCTGGGGCACCCGGTCCAATGCGGGGAGTTCGTCCCCTCCTCCGCGGAACTGAGCGATCTGTTCGAATGCCCGGACCTCATCCGGGCCGCGTTCGAGATCCCCGGATCGACCGTCCTGCGGGAGACCCAGTGGATGACCTGTGTCTCCCCCTACGGACACCGGTTCCGATTCCCCCTTCACGGCGCCACGGTCTCCCGTCGAGCGTTCGACAAGGCCCTCGCGTACCGGGCCGAGGGTGCAGGGGCCGAGCTCCGCTACCCGGTCGGGGTCACCGGGGTGTACGGTCATGAGGTCCGACTGGCCGGAGGGGAAACCGTGGAGGCGGACGTGGTGATCGGAGCGGACGGGCCGTTGTCGACCGTCGGACGGTCGGTGCACCTCATCCCGAAGCGCACGATGTTCCGGATGATCACCGCGACCGTCGAGGGTCCGCTCGGTGATGGGATCGACCTCTACTTCGGGCACGACGCTCCCGGAGGGTACGGCTGGGCGTTCCCCCGGACCCACGACGTCAACGTCGGCCTCGGCGTTCCCCGCCTGCCTCCCGGAGAATCGCTCGACGGCCTC
>JAKIVW010000218.1 GCA_022750355.1 Thermoplasmata archaeon | reverse complement strand
AGGGGAAGGGCGCGGCGGAGATCCACCACCAACGGAGTACGCATCCGACGGGTCCAGGCGAGCGGGAAGTCGAGATACGCGGGCCAGGCGGCCTGGACCACCGCGACATCCGCACCCTGCAACGCCTCTTCGACCGTAGGACAAAATCGGAGCCCGACCGTGCCGGGGCCGGACTCCATCTCCCAGGCGCGTCGGAAGCTCTCGAGCGCGACGGGATCGTGGAGACGGACCGAGGCTCCGGCGCGCCGAAGCTGTCGGAGGAGTGGGAGGGCGCGGGATTCGCGAACGTCATCGGTCCCGGCCTTGAAGGCGAGGCCGAGGATCGCAACCCGTTTCCCGCGGAGTGGACCCACGGCGGTGCGGATGATCGCGAACGCGTGCTCGGTCTGATCCTCGTTCGACGGGACGAGCGCCTCGATCGTGCGCGGACGGATGCCCAGTTCGTGACTTCGAGAAACGAGGGCCCGTACATCCTTCTCAAAGCAGCTCCCGCCAAACCCCGGGCCGGCGCTTAGGAACTTGGCGCCGATCCGCGAATCGCGCCCGACCGCATCGGCCACCGCATCCACGTCCGCCCCCACTGCTTCGGAAACCCGGGCCACCTCGTTCACGAAGGTGACCTTCAGTGCGAGGAACGCGTTGGACGCGTACTTGACCAGTTCGGCTCCGGACGGATTCAGGACAATCACGGGCGCGTCGAAACGCCGGTAGATCCTTCGTAGCTTCCGCGCGTCCGAAGCGTGGGTTACGCCGAGGACGATCCGTTCCGGCCGAAGGACGTCGTGGACCATCGTTCCCTCGGCCAGAAACTCGGGATTCGCAGCGACCGTGACGGACGGGGCGCGACGGCGGGACGCTCGCTCCAGGGCGGGTCGGATGACCTCTTCCGTCGTACCCGGGACTACGGTGGATTTTACGACGACCAGCCGTGGTGGGGAAATCGTTCGCAGGGCTTGTCCCAACTCCTGAATCCCGCGCAGCATGGGGCGGAGGTCGATACGACCATCGGGTCGACGGGGGGTGGGCAGGCAGAGAAAAATGATGTCGGCTTCGCGAACGAGTCGAGACCAGGAATCGACCACTCGAAAGCGCCCCGACTTCAATCCCCCCCGCAGGAGGTTCACGATTCCGGGCTCGTGGATCAAGGTTCGACCTTGGCGGAGCGCTTTCCGAACTTCCGGACGCAGTTCATAGCCGACCACTTCGACCCCGCGATGGGCGAATCCGAGCCCGGTGGCGAGGCCCATGTAGCCGAGTCCGGCGATACCGACCGTGGGGCCGGATTTCGTCATCTGAATTCCACCCCCGGCTTCAGAAGAAGGTCCAGAAGTCGGCCATCGCGTTCCCGTTCGTCCCCCCGAACATCTCCACGCTCCCGTCCGTCTCGTCGTCCCCAATGGCCGCAAAGGCGCTTCCGTACGGGGAGGGAGTGCCCGCGTTGGACAACGGGGCCCAGACTCCGTCGGAAAAGACCCAGGTGTCGTTGAGGAACTGGCCGGTGGAGGTTTCCCCTCCGAACAGTACTACGGCGGCGTCCGGAAGGGAGGAGTTCTTCCTCGACAGATTGGCATCCCAGTGATCGTCAGCAAACGTCGCGCCGTAGCGCGGCGACGGAGCCGTCGACGGG
>JAKIVW010000108.1 GCA_022750355.1 Thermoplasmata archaeon | reverse complement strand
AGCGCCTCGAGGTACAGCTGCGCCGTCTGGGAGAGGTATCCGGGCCGTCCGAAGTAGTCGATCTGGAACGCCTCGGCACCGCCCTCGGCGGCGTTCCCCGACAGGATGGGGGGGGTCATTTCGAGGACTTCCTCCTCCTCCAGAAACTCGCGCAGGGCCCGCAGCAGTTCCGCCTTCACGCGGAACGTCGCGACGTGGTCGGCGGAGCGGATGACGAGGTGGCGCTTGTCGAGGCGGAACTCCTCGGTCTGGTCCGCCATGATCGGGAACGGCTCGCCGGCGTGGAGCACGGTGATCTTCATTGCGCGTACCTCGCGCTGCCCCGGCGCCCGGGGGTCGGAGTGAACCGTACCCTCGACCGCGACGACCCCCTCCACCTGCGCGTGCGTCGCGGCGTCGAACGCGGCGTCGCCCAGAACGTCCCGCTTTCCCGTGACCTGGACCGAACCGGTCCGGTCGCGGAGGAGCAGGAACAGGATCCCCCCGGACGAGCGAGTCTTCCCGAGCCAACCGCGCAGCCGGACGGTCGTTCCGACCGTGTCGATCGCGAACACCTTCTCGACCGGGTCGAACGACCCGTCGCTCATTGGTACTCGCGCCACTTGTACCCGCACTTCGTGCACTCGAAAATGCGGGTCTCGGGTTCGTCCGAACCCCGGGTCTGGCGCAGGACGTAGTACGCCTGCCCGTTGCCGCACTTCTCGCACAGCTCGTCGGCCGTGGGCAAGGTGGCGACCTTGACCTCGACGACCTCCATCGCGCGGGCGAGAGGTGTCGAACGGCCCACCTCCTTCCCCTTCCCGAGCGGGACCGTCGTCCCGCACGCCGAACACGCCCAGACCTCCTTCGGGCGGTCCGGATGCATCAATCGCTTGCACTTGGGGCAGAACATAGGGGGAAGGGTGGAACCGGGGGGACGGTATTTGACCCTTCGTGGGCCGCGGGGCGCCGGCCTCTTCTCCCCGGCCACCCACCCACTTCCACGCACGTTTCGGCCGGGTCTAGATTTCAGGAAAACTGCTTTGAGAACCGACGGGTGACCCATCTCCGGCCATGAACGGCAATCCGACGATCGATCCCTCCGAGAGCCGACTGCTGGACGGCGCGCGGGATCCCTCAAAATCCCGCCGTGCGGCGGCAGATCCCCAACGACCCGGCGAGCACTGTCGGGCGCCGGCCGGTGCGTGGGTCCCGTTCATCGATCGCGAGAAATGTGAAGGGAAGAAGGAGTGCGTGGACGTTTGCCCGTATTCGGTGTTCGAGCTGGGCACCCTCACCGACGGGGAGTTCTCCTCCCTCAGCTTCGTCGGCCAGATGAAGGCGCGCCGCCACGACCGAAAGACCGCGCGGACCCCGAAGGCGGCGGCCTGCCGCGCCTGCGGTCTGTGCGTCGTGGCGTGCCCCGAAGACGCGATCACGCTGCGCAGGGAACCGAGTCCTTGACCTCGGGGCCGTGGTCCTGGGCCCCCGGCCCGATCGGGGCGTGCCTACCCGCCGTCAGCCGATCAGCTCGTCCGCCGAGGCCGCACTCGAGGGGGCGGCCGAGGGCGCGGCGACGCTGAGCGGGATCGGCGAGGGTTTCGCGCCGGGCGAAAGGATCGCCCGCATGTGCTCCATGCGCCGCGCGAGGTCTTCCTTCGTACCGATGTCGTGACGGACGTAGTAGCTGCCCTTGACAGACTTGAGCGCGGCCTCGACGCGCACGCCGGCCTCGTGGATCGCGCTCGCCTCTCCGATGAGGGCGATCCCGCGGGAGCTCGACAGCTTGACCGCCGAAGGACCGACCTCCTGGACGCTGCCGTAGAACACGTGCACCCCCTCGGCCTCGATCCGACCCGGGTCGAGTTCCAGGATGCCGCCGACCTGCGGGCGGTCCCCGTACCCCGGCGGGACGAGATACTTCACGACCGTGGCGCGGCGGCGGAACCGGACGAGGTTCGGGTCCACCCGCCCGGTCGCGACCCCGTAGAGCAGTTCCTCGAAGTCCCCCTCCTCGTAGAGGGTGAGGACGTTGATCCCTTCGGGGTCCCCGAAACGGGCGTTGAACTCGAGCAACAACGGACCGCGTGAGGTGAGCATGAATCCACCGTAGAGGATCCCGCGGTAGGAGAGTCCCTCCGCCCGGAGCGCCGCCGCGGTCTTCTCCATGGTCCCGAGCGCCCGGTCGCGGTCGGCGGGCGAGAGGAACGGGAGGAGGTGGTCACGCTGGGTGTACGAGCCCATGCCACCGGTGTTCCCGCCCTGGTTCCCCTCCAACGCCCGCTTGAAGTCCTGGACGGCGGGCATCGGGTAGACCCCCGAGTCGGTTACGAACGCCATGAGGCTGAACTCCTCGCCCTCGAGCTTCTCTTCGAGCACGACCGAGCCGCCCTGGAGGAGGATCGATTTGGCGTGGACCGCGCCCTCCTTCGGGTCCTGGAAGTCCGACCCCTGGACCCAGACCCCCTTGCCCGCGGTCAGGGCGCTCGGCTTCACCACGAACGGACCCGCGAACTCGGCGACCGCCCGGTCGACCTCCTCCACCGTCGTCGGTATGACGAATTTGGGCTGCCCGCCGACCCCGTGCTTCAGCAGGAGTTCGCGACAGAACCACTTGGACGACTCGATCTGGGCCGCCGCCTGGCCGGGGCCGACGGTCGGGATGTTCACCGCCCGTAGGGCGTCCCCCACCCCCGTGGCCAAGGGACCCTCCGGTCCGATGATCGCCGCTTCGATCCGTTGCGCCCGGGCGAACTCTACGACTCGAACCGCGTCGGTCGGGTCGACCCGGGCGGACACCGTGGCGAGACGTTCGAGTCCCGGATTGGCGTTCGAACTGACGACGAAGACGGCTGCCTCGGCTCGGTGGAGCGCGGCGGCGATGGCGTGCTCGCGAGCCCCTCCGCCGACGACCAGAAACCGCATGCCGGCGAGGGGAGGCGGGGCCGGGTATATGGGCGTCGCGCGCAGACGGCGCGGACACGCGCCGGCGCGAGAGCGCGAAGCGGCCTTTCCGCCACGCTTAAGAACCGACCGTTAGTGGGCCGGCTCTCGAGGCACCGATGGAGATCCGAGTCGTCGAGAAGGAACACGACGTCATCCGCGTCGAGTTCCCCAAGGGAGAGGAGACGCTCCTCATCCCGTTGGTCGAATCCCTCCAGAAGGAGGAGAAGGTTCTCGAGGCGCGCTACTACCTCGGCCACCCCTACCTCGACCGACCGACCCTCTACATGCGGACCAAGGGCGAAAAGCCCCAGCAGGTGCTGAAGCGGGTCCTGAAGGACCTCTCCGACCTGTACGGCGACCTGCTCACCGACTTCGAAAAGAAGGCCGACAAGGTCAAGGCGTAGAGGCCGCCGAGGCGATGCTGAAGGAGTGCGCCCAGCACGGGTACTTCCGGGCCGAGACGTGCCCGGTCTGCGAGCAACCCGGCCGCTTCCTCATGAACGACCGGGAACTCGACCACCTCGGTCGGATCCTGACGGGCATCCTCCGCCACTTCCCCGATCGGTACGGGCTCACGATGGAACCCCAGGGTTGGGTCTCTCTCCCTCAGATCGTCCGGGCGATCTCGCAACGCCATCCCGCCTATCACTGGCTTCGCGTCCAACACCTGGTCGCGATCGCGGAGACCGACGCGAAGGGACGGTACGAGGTCCGGGACGAACGCGTTCGCGCGACGTACGGCCACACCGTCGAGGTGGAGCTCGACCTGCCGACGGAGAACATCCCTGACCACCTTTATTTCCCGGTGACCCCCGACGAGGCGGCGATCGTACTCGAGGTCGGTCTCAAACCCTCCGACCGGAAGCGGGTCCATCTCTCGAAGACCGCCGAGGACGCCCGCGCCGCGGGAGCCGTTCGGACTCCTCAACCGGTGATCCTGGAGGTCGACATCCGGCGCGCCCAGGGAGGCGGGCTGATCATCATGCGGGCCGGCAAGACCGTGTTCCTGGTCGACCAGGTCCCGGCCGAGTATCTCTCCCGGCACGAAATGGTCGCAGGCGCCCCGACCGACGCTCCTCCGTGATCCGGCCCGGGCCAGGGCGAGTCCACCCTCAGAACGGCGCACCGCACGAGGTACACTTGGTGGAGCCAGCGGGGCTCAGGCGCCCGCAATAGCTGCAGCGGGTCGGTGGCGCAGGTCCTCCCCGCTTCATGGCCCGCCGCGCCTGGACCTCCGCCGGAGGGGGTGGGGCATGGGCTTGCGCTTCCGTGAGGGCGGCCGCCCATCCCGGGATGTCATCGACTTGGAGGTAGAGTACTCGGGCGAGCAGGTTCACCTGGAGGACGGGGCCGTTCGGTCCCTTCGCCCCCGAGGCTTGACGGACCCGCCATAGGCCGATGCGGTACTCGTTGTTGGACGGGCCGCCTCCCGGACCCCAACCGTCACCGGGGGGTGGCGGGGCGCCGGTCGACTCGAAAACGATCGCCACGTTCGTGAGCGTGAGGGTACCGGGGCGAGGTCCTGCCTGGGTGTGGACGATCGTGCGACCCGAACGGATCGGGGTTTCCCCGCTCTCCAGCAGGACCATGGCTCGAACTCACCGCCCCGTCGGCGCGCCGGTGCTTAGGCCTTTCTCCCCACGCCCGGCCGGATCGAGCGCCGTCGGGGTCGGCGAGCCTACTGCCAACGGCCATACGTCGGGCTCCGATGCGCGGCGTCCCCCGCGATCGACGCCTTCATGCGCGCGGACATCACGGCGACGCGGAGCGGTTTGTTCTTGATCCCCACCCGGGCGAATCCGGCGGCGATCACTCCCGCGCCGATCCCCTGGAGCGACAGGTTCGAGACCGTGATCGACTGGCCGACGCCGACCTGTTGCGGGACCGCGACGGGCGAGATCACGGCGATCCCGGGCGGAGGCGGAGGGGGCGGCGGCGACGGCAGCGGGGGCGGTACCGAGACACCGACCAGCGCGGTCTCGACCGAAACCTCCGAGAGCGGGAACGATTGGACGGCGACCGTCACGTTGTCGCTCGTCAGATAGTGGGCCCAGGTGAACAGTCCTCCATCGACCTGTCCGCTCCCGGCAGCCTTGCAGTCGTCCGTCGTGCACGCGTCCACCGGCACGACCGAGAAGGGCGGTCCGGTCGCGACCACGTTGAACGACGCGGTCCAGGAATCGCCGACGAACATCGCGTTCGTCGTCGGGACGGTCGACCAGTTCCAAGCGAGGAAGGTAAGGCCGTTGTGGTTCAGGACCGTCGGGAGCTTTTGGCACGTGGGGAACGGCGCGCCGAGGCGCGTGCAACTCGCCGTAGCCTGCAGTTCCTCGGTCGGAGCCAACGCGATGTGGCCGAACGGCACGAACGTGAACACGGGTGCTCCCGTTCCCCGCGCGACCTCCGTCAGGCTCACCGGACCGAACCCGATGCCCCGGAGGGCCTGGAGCAGTCCGGAATTGGCCGTATTGGGTTGATTCGTCAACCCGTGAGGGACGTACTGGAGGTTGCCCGACTGGCCGTTCGGGCAGGTGAACCAGCCGGGCCCGTTCCACGAACCGCCGGTCGCGGCCGCGAGGTCGCACCCGGCCAGGAGGATGTGGTCCGCGTCCGAGGTGACTTGGAGGCTTCCCGGACCGGTATTCACGCCTCGGCCGGTCGGCCACGATTTGCAGTACGGGTCCGTGACGCAATTGTTGTAATCGAGGACGTCGATCGTGCACGTCCCGCCGACCGATCCCGTGCACTCGGGCGCTTGATGGGCCAGCGCGGCGATCGAATCGCTGGGGTTACCGTCCTGACTGTGGACCCAGCCCTCGCATTGGGGCTGGACCCCGTCCGCGAAGATGTACGACGGTTCACACGTGGCGCTGTAGGCCGCGGCACCGACGCACGGGCAGTTGGAGAAAAATTCCTGGCTCATCGAGGCCACGTAGTTTTCGGGGTACGCCGGGTCCTGGGGAGCCGTCGAACCCAAGTAGACGATCACGTGATGAGTGTCGGCCGACCAGGTGAGACCGCTCCCGATGATGGTCCCGTAGAGGGCGGTGATCGAGGAGGAATCGAGCATGTTGTCGGCCATGTCGCTGTCGGAGTAGATCCAGCCGCCCCCGAGCACGCTCGCCTGGAAGGTGGCCCGCACATCCGCGCCGAACGAGTGGGCCGGCACGAACTGCTGAATGTCCACGTGGTACTCGGCTCCGTCCGGGTCGTTCCAGTGGTCGTCGTAGGTGGCGAAGAAGTCGACCAGGGCGAACGACACCTGGCTGTGGGGATTCGCCTCCTGGATGACGTTCGCGATCGTCTGCGCGTTCGCCACGAAGAACGGAACCCCGTTCGATTCCTCACACGGAGGGTCGTAGATATTCGGGTTCGCGTCGCAGACGTCCGTGCCGAACTCTCCGGTCGTAGAATCGGCGACCCCGTCATACGGCGTCGTCTCCAGCACGAACGCCACCTGGACGGCCGGCCACGAGAGCCCAGCGCTCGAGGCGGGCGACGCCGACAGCGCGACTTTCCCGAGCCCCGTCCCCGCGGGGCAGTTGGGCGAGTCACCCGCGCAGATCGCCGTGGGGCTCGTTGAGATCCCGAGGGCGAGGTCTCCGAGAGAGGTGGTGACCCCGGGGGTCGGGGTGCTCGACCGGGAGCCGATCGCGGGGTCGGTGGATCCCGGATGCGCGGGGGCCGCGGCGGTCCCCGGAATCATCGCGACCCACATCGTCGCGCAGACGGCGGCCAAGGCGAGAATCAGCAGGATCGCTCGAGGGGATGTGGTCGTAACTCTCACGGACCGCTCTCCTCCCC
>JAKIVW010000107.1:1267-6743 GCA_022750355.1 Thermoplasmata archaeon | reverse complement strand
AGCACGACATCGTTGACGGCCGCGACCCACCGGTACGGGACACTCGTGGGGCGGGAATCCTCCACTAACATCGGGCTGGTTTCGTCGACGTAGATCCCGTCGATCTTGGCGGCTTCCACGTCCACGATGACGTTGTCGACCTCCCCGAGCAGGCGACCATCGGGGGTGTAGATCTGGCGACCCATGAGTTCGGTCATCTCGACGAGCATGGACTATTCCGTGGTTCGCCGACGCGGTCTTCCCTTCTTATGCCTTTGGGCGGAGCCGCATGTCGGCGGCGGCTCGGCCGAGGGCACGGGAGGTCGGGAGGCGGATCCCCCCGGTCGGGGCGGGGGGTCTCAGATGCTCATGGTCTCGCCGAGGCGGACCCGGGGGTCGAGGTAGGCGACGATGACGTCCGCGATGACGTTCGCGATGACGACCATGAAGATGAGGATCAACGTCGCCCCCGTGAGGACCGCGAAGTCGACCGGATTCTGGGCGGAGAGCGCGATCATGAGCCCCACCCCGTTGAGGGAGAACAGGGTCTCGGCGACCGGCAACCATCCGAAGAACGTCGCGAACGAGACCGCGAGCACGGTGACCGTGAGGGTGTTCGAATTCCGGCCCACGTGCCGATTGATGACGACCTTCTCGCTGATCCCCTCGGCCCGGGCGGTGCGAACGTAGTCGAGGTTCATCACTTCGAGCGAGCTGTTGCGGACATACCGGAGGATGAGCCCGAGGTGGGCGAAGGCGATCACGAACGCGGGGAGGATGAGCCGGAGGAGCGTGTCGACGCCCAGCCACGGCGCGCCGTTGACGAAGGCATCGACCGTCGGGAACCCCGTCGGGTGGCTGATGTATCCTGACGTGATCCACGCAGGGTACTGATTGTCGGGGAAGCAGAGGGCGTTCGGCCACGAGCCGAGAACTTCGTTCCAACTCACTTCGCCCATCGGGCACCACGGACTCTTGGCAAAGTAGCCGGTGGCGGAGCCGATCGCGATCGCGGTGACCGTGATCAAGATCGAGCCGAACAGGTAGGTCGGGATGGCGAACCCCGTGAACGACAAGGCGCGGGCGGCGTGGTCGGCCGGCTGATTACGTCGAGCGGCCGCCAGCCGGCCGACCGGGAAGGCGATGAGGAGCAAGATGACCATCGAGAGCCCCACGAGCTCGAGGGTGTAGGGGAGGAACCAGGCGAGCACGCTCGAGACCGGCCGACCCCCGGTCCCCGGAAACGCTCCCGCGACGGTACTGAAATTGCTGACGGTCCCCCAATGGAAGGTGAACACGTTCTCGAGATAGTGCACCCATTGCACCGGAATCGAATCGCCGAGGCCGGAACGATTCAGGTAGCGGTAGTAGGTCGGGTTGTAGCACTGTTGGGCCTCGTGCGGCGGTTGGCACGGCTCGGTCGGGCTGTAGATCCAGGGGTCCCGGAACCCGGGGCTGCCGTACATGGCCGAGAGACGGGCCGGGATCGGCAGGGCGCTCACGAGGACGAACGTGACCGAGGCGACGCCGATGATGACGGGAATGAGGAGGAGGACCCGTCGCAGGATGTAGATGGACAGCCGCATGGAGGGGGTCGCCGCCCGCACTACGTCCGCGCACTCGGCTTGACCTTTCCGACCGCCCCCGGGAGCGGGCGCCGGTCGGCTCTATTCCTTCTCCGGAGGAGATTCCGCCGGCTCCGCCGTCGCCTGACGAACCTGCGAGCGGTACATCTCGACCAGTTCGAGGGCGGTCGTCGCATCGGTCGGCCCTTTTTCCTCGCGGATCCGTCCGGTGAACCGGGGGAACCGAAGCGCGAAACCGACCTCCGGACGGATCGCCCCCAACGCGGCCCGGTGGACGGGGCTCAACGTCAGTTCCGCCCCGCGGACCTCGAGGACGACCCCCGGACGGAACCACTGGTCGGGGACGATCCCGGACTCGACCTCGGGGGGCTTTTCCGGCGCGAGGAAGCGGTGGAGACGCGGAGGCATCGCGGCCATAGCGGCATCGTCGAACCCGGTACCGACCTTGCAGAACGACTCGAACCGGTCCTTCGCGGGGTCATACGAGGCGAGCAGGAAGGCGCCGTACTGGCCGGCGCGACGGCCTCGTCCTTGGAAACCTCCGACCACGACCCCGTCGATCGAGTCCGTGAGTCCGACCGTGTAGTCCCGCTTGTACTTGATCCACCAGAACCCGCGGGCCCCCGCGTGGTAGCTGCTCCCGACGGCGAGGGACTTCGCCATCAGTCCCTCCCCGCCCGCCGCGATCGCCTCGTCCAGAAAGGCGGTCGCCTCCTCGGTGGTCGTCACGACCCGCTGGGTGGCGAGTCGGACCCGTTCCCCGGGTCGGACGATGGAGGCGAGTACCGCCCGCCGATCGGGGAGGTCCTTCTCCCAGACCGCGGTCTCCCCCGAGAGGAGCACGTCGAACAGGAAGAGACAGACCGGGATCTCGCTTTCCGCCTTTTCGAGGTCGTGCTTGCGTCCTCGACGTCGGGAGACCTCCTGGAAGGGCCGGATCTCGTCGGTCTCGGGGTCGATCGGAACGCACTCGCCCTCGACGATCGCCGGAAGATGCGTCACCGCTTTCGGCAGGTCCCGCACGAGTTCGGGGAATTGGGCGCTGGTCTCCTCCAGGCGACGGGAGAACAGACGGACCGTCCCGTCGCGGGCGATGTGCGCCTGGACCCGGAGCCCGTCGTACTTGTACTCGACCGCCGCGCGTCCGTCCATCCGTTTGAGGACCTCGTCCAGGCTGGGTTCCCGCTCGGCCAGCATCGGCCGGACCGGCCGGCCGACCTCGAGCCCGATCCGGTCGAGGCTCGCGAGCCCCCCCTCGACCAGAGCGTCCGCGATCAGCCGTAGGTCGCTCGACAGGTTGAACGCGCTCTCGATCCGGAGCCGGGCCGGCTTGGACCCGTCGGCGTAGACCTCCGTGAGGGCGTCCAGGATCGTCATCTCCCGTACTCCCACGCGCAACGTCCCGAGGACGAATCGAACGAGGAACTTCCCCTCAACCGGAGTGGCGCGACCCAGGAGGTCGGTCAGGATGCGGACCTTGACCTCCTGGGACCCGGCCCCCTTGGCCGCCGCGATCGCCTCGAGTTCGTGATAGACTCCGGCGACGGTCAACGGGTCGTCCGTCGCGAGCCGCGACTGCTCCTCGAGCAGTCGACCGACCGTGCTGCCGAGGTCCCCGACCTCCTTCGTTCGTCGGGCCACCTCCGCCTCCGGTACGTGCGTGGCCAGGGCGACCGCCTTCCGCGCGAGGGAGTCGGCCACTCCCAGCTCGACCCCTTCGTACTCCGGACGGAGCATTCCCTGCGACAGGTAGAGCACGCGCCCGAGGTCGGGGGGACGCAGAGGTCGCAGCATCTCGACCAGGATGACCCGCATCTCGAGACGCTTCTTGGTCGCCTCCAGCCGCTCGTAGGCGGCGGCGAGCTCAGAGAACCGCACGAGCGCTCCCCTCGGTCACCGCCGCCCGGAGTCCACGGAGGTTGTCGGCGACCGGTCCGCCGGTGAACACCGAGTTGCCGCAGACGAAGAACGTCGCGCCCGCGGCCGCCGCCGCTCCGGCGGTCGCGGGGGTGATCCCCCCGTCGATCGAGACGTCCGCGGCGGAGCCGAGGGAGGAGAGTCGCCGTCGCGCGGCGGAGACCTTCGGGAGGACGTCCGGGAGGAACTTCTGCCCGGAGAATCCGGGGTGAACGCTCATGACGAGGATCTGCTCGACGCGGTCGGCGAACGCCTCGACCGCCGAGAACGGAGTGTCCGGGCGGATCGCGAGGCCGACCCCGGCCCCGAGCCGATGGACCTCGCGGATCGTCGCCTCGGGGTCCGAGTGCGATTCGATGTGGAAGACCAGCGTGTCTCCCCCCGCCGCCCGGAACGCCTCGGCGTACCGGAGGGGTTCCTCGATCATCAGATGCAGGTCGAGGGGAAGCCGGGTCCGGGCCCGCACCGCCGCGACGAGCGCCGGCCCGAAGGAGATGTTCGGTACGAAATGTCCGTCCATCACGTCCAGGTGGAACGCATCGGCCCCGCCCGCCTCCGCCGCCCGGATCGCATCCCCGAGCGCTCCGAAGTCCGCGCTCAGCAAGGAGGGTGCGAGTCGCAGGCGGGGTTCGGTCGAGGGCACGGCGCCTTGCACGTCGGCGTCCTATTTAGGTCACTGCGCGCGCGCGGCCGCTAGATGAACTCTCTCGGGTTCGGGCCCTGGGGGCCGAGGGCGGCCCTCCCGTGGGCCTGAACGTAGTTGCCTTCCGGGGTCCAGCGCCCAAACTCCACCGGACGGATCCAGGACCGGTGAAAATCGCCCCGAACGGGGCGGTCGAAGGGGGGGCGGTACCAGAGGAACCGCCAGAGGAGGAACTCGAGATAGGTCGTGGGGATGAGGAGGACGAGACCGAGGGCGAGGAGGCCGCCCTCGAGGCCACCGGCGACGAACCACGTGTCGATGACCAGGAAGCCGAGCCCGACCCACCATTTCGCACCGTCGTGGAGGAACCACTCTTTCCACGGCGGGCCCGGGTCCAGGAGCGCCGCCCGCTTCTCCTCCTGAACCTCCTCCAACCGCTCCCGGTACGCCATTTCGTCGCCGGGCATCGCATCCCCGGGAGATCCGAGGGGGGTCGAGGAGCCCACGGTCACCTCCGACGGACTACGCGGCGGTCGCCGAGAGCGGAGCGGCGGGGAGGCGCTCGTTCAGCGCTTCGGCCACCGACTTCGCGCCGGTATCCTGGATCCCCTGCGGATACAAATGGCACGCCACGAAATGACGCGGGCGGACTTCGAGCATCGGAGGGTCGATCTGGGAACATACCGGCATCACGGCGGGGCACCGCGTGTGGAACCGGCATCCGGAAGGTGGGGCCGCGGGGCTGGGCACATCTCCCTGGAGCACGACCCGTTCGCGCTTCAGCTCCGGGTCGGGGATCGGGATCGCCGAGAGGAGCGCCTGGGTGTACGGGTGGAGGGGTTGGGTGAAGAGCGGGTCAGTCTCGGCCGTCTCGACCACGACCCCCAGATACATGACGACGACGCGGTGCGCCATGGCACGGACGACGGAGAGGTGGTGCGAGATGAACAGGTAGGCGAGGCGCTGGTCGGCCTGGAGCTTCTTCAGGATGTTGAGGACCTGGGCTTGTACCGAGACGTCGAGCGCACTGGTCGGCTCGTCCAGGACGATGAACTCCGGCCGGAGGGCGAGCGCCCGCGCGATCCCGATCCGCTGACGCTGACCACCGGAGAACTCGTGCGGGAACCGCCACTCGTGCTCGGGGTTGAGGCCGACGTCTTTCAGGAGTTGCGTGACCCGCGCCGCCCGCTGGGCGCGCGTGCCGGCGTGGTGGACCTCCAAGGGTTCGGAAAGGA
Source organism: Thermoplasmata archaeon (assembly GCA_022750355.1). Classification (GTDB taxonomy): domain Archaea; phylum Thermoplasmatota; class Thermoplasmata; order Lutacidiplasmatales; family UBA184; genus Lutacidiplasma. Next base: position 1,383 of record JAKIVW010000107.1, on the reverse strand, counting down.
TGTCCTTGATGAGCATCCGCGGGCTCAACGAGCTGAACGGGTCCTGGAAAACGATCTGCAGCTTTCCCCGGAGTTTCCGCATCGCCTTCGGCGACTTCCGGTACAGGGAGTACTTG
>JAKIVW010000107.1:0-1257 GCA_022750355.1 Thermoplasmata archaeon | reverse complement strand
CTCCCGGCCGCGCTCACCGCCTTGCCGTTGTTGTCGCCGGCGGTCGTTGGGGGGAGCTGTTTGTAGAGCACGTCCAGGCGGTCCTGGACTTCCGGGGTAGGACGGTAGTAGGCGTGCCCCGACGTCGGCTCGATGAGTCGGAGCAGCATGCGGCCGACCGTCGTCTTGCCGCAGCCGGACTCGCCGACCAGCCCGATCGTTTCCCCTTCGAAGATATCGAAACTGACGCCATCGACCGCACGGACGTCGCCGACGCGCGTCCCGAAGAATCCGCCGCGGATGGGGAAATATTTTCGGAGGTTGCGTACCGAGAGGACGACCGGTGGCTCCGTTCCGTCCACGCTCACGCCTTCCCTTCCCGGTTCACGGAGGGACGACCGGACCCTGATATAGATAGCAGGCGACGTGGTGGCCGGGGCCTTCGATGGTCATCGGCGGGGCTTTCTCCTTGCAGATCGGCATGGCGTAGGGGCAACGCGGGTGGAACCGGCACCCGGTCGGCGGGTGGATCAGGTTCGGGACCGAGCCCGGGATGGAGCTGAGCTCCTTGCTCGGCTGGTCGAGCCGCGGGATGGAGGCGAGCAGACCCTGGGCGTAGGGGTGGAGCGGGCGACGGAACACTTCGCGGACCGGACCCTGCTCGATGATGCGCCCCGCGTACATCACGCAGACATCGTCCGCGACCTCGGCAACGACGGCGAGGTCGTGCGTGATGAGCAGGATGGCCGTCCCGACCCGGGTCTTCAGATCCCGCATGAGTTCGAGGATCTGGGCCTGGATCGTGACATCGAGCGCGGTCGTGGGTTCGTCGGCGATGAGAAGGTCGGGCTCGGAGGAGAGGGACATCGCAATCATCACCCGCTGGAGCATCCCGCCGGAGAGCTCGTGCGGATAGCCCCGGGCGATCTGGACGGGGTTCGCGATGGAAACTCCCTCAAGCAGGCGGACGACCCTCCAGAACAACTCGCGCTTGAGCGCGCGATTCATCCGGGCGCGAAGGACCGGGATCCGGTAATAAAGGTGGGTCAAACCCAACTGGCCGGACCGGCGCCGCAGGCCGAGTCGGGCCACGGTGTGGGGCGCCCGGTCGGTCATCTCCGAGAAGTACACTTCGTTGAGCTTCTCCGCGATCTCCAGCTGCCGGCGCTGGTAGCGAAGGTAGCGCCGCTGGGAACCGCTCAGCCGGACGCGGTCGAGCGACTTCCCCAGCTCGCGCCGGAGCTCGTCCGGACGGCTGGTCGTCGCGCGAGAGATGTA
>JAKIVW010000106.1 GCA_022750355.1 Thermoplasmata archaeon | reverse complement strand
TCGAGACCTTCTCGCCCTTCTTCAGCCGCGCGAGGAAGTCCTCCTCGCGGGGCGGCTCCGCGTCGGCCCAGCTGGGGGGCGCCCGGCCGCCGCGCGCGGCGTAGAGCATTTTCTCGAGGTCTCGGACCTCCTCGATGGAGGCGATGTGGGCCCGGTGCTCTTCGTCGGCTGCGGTCTTGACGGTGATGAGCTTGGTCTGGATCTCGTCGGCCTGCCGTCGAAGCTCGTCCACGAGCTCGTAGAGGCCGACCATCGCCTCGTGCTCGAGCTGGGCGTCCTCGGCGAGTTGCCCGACGGCGGCGTGGTGTTTTTCCGCCTCGTCCCGGGCCTCCTGGAACGCCTTGAGGGTCGCTTCGACCGCCGGGTCCTGTCGGAGTTCCTGATCCTGTTCGCGGACCGCGGCCTCGAGGCGCTTCATCTCTTCGATGAGTCGCTTCTCCTGGTCGCCGGTGAGGGCAGTCGTCATGTGGCGGAACTCGAGTTCCTTCAACTCCTTGCGGAGTCGCCAGACCGGGACGGCCCCGGGTCGCGGGGTCCGGGCCCGCTTCATCTCCTGAACCTTGTCGCCGAGCTCCTGCAGTTTCCGGTTCCACTCCTCGCGCAGCCGCTTCGCCTCCCGAACATCGGAGTTCAACTGGTCGCGATGGCGTCGGTGGTCCTGCGCCTCCGCACTCCGCGCGTGGAGCTCGTCCAGGATCCGACCCCGCTCGTCAGCGATGGTGCGAGCCTCGGTGTTCAGTTTGTCGCGTTTCGCCCGGTGCTCATCCGCTCGAGCGTTCGACTCCGCCCGCTTGCGTTCGAGCTCTTCTGTCGCGTCCGTCAATGGCCTGCGCCCCGCCGTGACCGATCCAAGTCGGGGGCAATATTCCACCGAGCCCCGTGATATAAAGACTTCCGGGACGCGTGCAGCCTGCTTGCGTCTCCCGCGTCACACTAATATCCGACCCCCCGGCTCAATCGACCCGTGGAGGAGGTCGGTCGCATCTTCGGCGACGTCGGCCTCGGCCAGTTCCAACTGAGCCTCGCCCACCCGGTCGAGCGGGGGGACTATCTCACGGTCATTGACGAGGTCCACGGCAAGGTGCTCTGTCAGTTGGACGACCTGAAGCGAAAGAGCGACCTCGACCTCGAGCACGCGGGCGCCCTGCAACCGACGGACGAGGGCGCGATCCACGAGAGCCTCTTGGGAGCCGCCCGGATCGTTGGGTACCGAGACCCCCAGGGGCTCGTGAAGATCCCGTCCATCCCCTTCCGTCCGGGAGCGCACGTGTATCTGGCGGAGGAACCGCTGATCGCTGACGTCCTCGGACTGAAACACCACACGAACAGCGGGGCGTACGTCGGGATGTTGCGCAACCACAATCTCAAGGTCGAGCTGGACATCAACCAGCTCGTCCAGCGTCACGTCAGCGTGTTGGCCAAGACCGGCGGCGGCAAGAGCTACCTGTTGGGAGTGCTCATCGAGGAGCTCCTCCGCCACAAGGTCACGTGCGTCATCATCGACCCGCACGGGGAGTACGGTTCGCTTCGAGTCCCGGCCGAGAAGAACGGAAGCAACGCCCGCTTCGGGGTCGAGTCCCAAGGGTTCGCGCGCCAGATCCAGGAATATTCTCCGGACGTCAGTCTCAACCCGTCAGCCAAACCCCTCACCTTCAGCCTGCGGAGCACCGACCCGCGCGAACTTCTCGTGTTCATGGGTCTCACGAACCTCAAGGCGTACCTCGCCCCCCTGAAGCAGATCATCGAGAACGTGGCGACGGCCAACCCGGACTTCACGGTCCAGGACCTCGTGCGCGCGGCCTCGGTCGGGGAGGGCGCCGTGGCGGAGACGCTCCACGAACGGCTCGAGTACGTGGAGCAAACCAAGCTGCTCGGCCCCAAGGGCACCAGCCTCGCGGAGCTCGTGAAGGCGGGGGAAGCGACGTTGATCAATCTCCGGGGCGTCGCTCCGGACGTTCAGGAGCTCGTGGTGGCTCGTATCGCGACGACCCTCTTCGAGAACCGGAAGAAGAACAAGATCCCGCCCCTCTTCCTCGTCATCGAGGAAGCCCACAACTTCGCCCCCCAGCAGGGGACCGCCACCTGCTCGCGCATCCTGAAGAACATCGCGAGCGAGGGCCGCAAGTTCGGGCTCGGCCTCTGCGCCGTGACGCAGCGCGCCGCCCGCATCGACAAGACGGTCCTCTCCCAGTGCAACACCCAGCTGATCCTTCAGGTCACGAACCCGCTCGACCTCAAGGCGATCGCCCAGTCGATCGAGGGACTGACTCCCGGGATGACCGACATGATCCAGTCTCTCCCCGTCGGGGTGGCGCTCGTGACCGGGGGCGGCTATCACACACCCCTGTTCTGCGAGATCCGCCCCCGCGCGACCCGTCACGGCGGCGAGAGCGTCCAGATCGTCCCCGCGTAGCCCGGACCGGCCCCGGACCGACTCCCTACGAGGGGGGGGACCGGCGAACGACCCAGCCGGTTTCTTCCGGAACCGGTGGTGGCGGAGACGGCGGGGCTGCGGCGGTCGACGGAGGAGGCGACCGGCGGAGAAGGCTGAGCGCGCCCACGATTCCCACCACGACCACGACGACTACGATCGCGACCCAGACCAACGGGTCGGCAAAGAAATTCGTTCCGCCCGGCGAGGGACTCGCGGCGGTCAGCACCGTCGCCTCCGCGCTCAGGGTGACGTTGGCCCCCGCCGCGTCGTTCACCACCAGATCGATCGCATAGATTCCCGCCGCGCCGGGAATACAGTCGAGCTTCACGCCTGTGGCGGTACACCCGGCGGGAAGCCCCGACCAGACGTACGTCACGGGTGGGCTCCCTCCGGAGACGGACGCGTTCAAGAAGAGCGACTCTCCAACCACCCCGGTCAGCTCGTTCCCGGGAAATGAAGCGAGCAAGGTAGGTGAAATGGTGACCGACCGGGCGGAGGAGATCTGGGCGCCTCCGAGCGTGTCCGTCACGTGGGCGACCACCGAATAGTTCCCCACACCGTCGGGTAGGCAGTTGAGGGACGTGGTGTTTGCGCTCGAGCACCCCAGAGGCAGGCCCGTGTACACGACGGCGAACACCCCCGATCCCCCGCCGACGCTGACGTTGAACGTCACGTTCTGACCGAGGTCCACTTGGCGGGCCGAAGCGGTCAGCGAGATAGAGAGCCCTGGCAGGACCGTGAGCGGGACCGGCGCGGAGGACGCGGATCCTCCGACGGAGTCTTCGGTGTCGGCCACCACGGCAAACACCCCGGTGGCATTCGGGATGCATTTCATGGACGCCCCCCGCTCCAAGCAACCGCTCGGGAAAGCGGGTCCACCGGGAGCTTCCGTGTAGATGTAGACCTCTCCTCCTCCCCCGCCCGTGGTCGTGGCCAGGTAGGTGACATTTTGACCGAGATCCAGCGTTGAGACCGATGCCTTCACCGAGATCGAGAGCGGAGGGTTCACGACGAGGACCGCGGTCGCGTTCCGGGTCTGGGCGGCGGCGTTCGTGACGGTAACGGTGACAGAGAAAGACCCGTGCGCCGTCGGAGTACAGGTGATGGCCGTTAGATTGGCCGTACCGCAGCCGGGGGGCAGGCCCGAGTACTGGAACGTGTACGGCCCCCCGCCTCCGCTCAGCGAAGTAGTCAGGTTCACGGGGAACCCCTGGTCCACGGAGGGACGGGAAGTCGTGAGCCGCGCGGACCAGAATGCGACGCCGGGAAACGCCCACGTGTCATCCAAGAGTGAGAGGCTGCTCCCACGGCCTCCGAAGACGAGGGTCCAATTCTCCTGAGGGTCGAAGGCCGCCCTCGCAGAACTGCGCGGGCTCGGAGTGCCGAGGATCGACGAGGAGATGTTGCTCCAATTCCCGTTCGAAAAGCTCCATGTGCCCCCGATGGGACTATACACACCGGGCAGGGCGGTGTATCCACCGAAGAGGATCGGCGCGCCGTCCGCCCCGTCATAGAACGCCGTTTCATCGAACACGGAGGGGGGAGAGGTCGACGGGAAAAGTTGGGTCCAGGTCCCGCTCGCGAAACTCCAGGTCTCGCCGAGGATGGTGGAGAAGGAGTTCACGCCCCCGAACAGAAGGACCGAGGAGGTCGTGGGGTCGTAGAGCATTCCCGGCGAGTGCAAGGCCGGAGGCAGGGTCGCCGCAGCGACCTGCGACCATTGTCCACCGGAAAACGACCAGGTCCCGTTCTCGTTTCCCGCGTTCCCAAAACCGTCGAGGAGTAGGACGGAGTGGGTCGTCCCGTCGTACGTGACGCCCGCATTGAATACGGCGGGAGGGGAGACCGTCTGCGCGCTCGTGATGTCGGACCACGTTCCGTTAAAGGTCCAGGTCTCGTCGAACGGGACCCCCGTGGATGTGGCGCCCCCGAAGGCGAGGATGTACCCGTCCGCCGCGTCGAACGCCATGGCCATTCCGTACCGCGGGGACGGGGCCGTGAGGAGGGTCGCCGATATGTTCGCCCAGGTCCCGTTCGTGAAAGTCCAGGTGGACCCACCGGCGAAGCCGGGGCCGGTACACGGGATGACCCCGCCGAAGCTCACGAACTCCCATAGGAGCGGATCGTAGGCGAGAGCCTGATCTCCCCCGCAGGGCGGCGTCGACGGTGAGCCTGACGTGAGGTTGACCCACGCAAGCGGGGGATCGGACGCCGGGTGGGATCGCACGGTCGAAGAGGGCGGGACCGGGAGAGCGGTTCGGGCGGCCGACCCCAGTGCGTGGTTCGGTACCGAGGGCGCCCGATAAGGTGACGAACCTGGGAGGATCGCGGAGAGGACGAGGACGAGGAGGATCGCGCCCGCGACGACGCCGACCCTTCGCCCCGGAGCTCTCGATGCCACGTCCTCGAACCCGTATCGGGGAACTCCGGACCACGTTTAATGGGCGCTACGGGCCGGGAGAATTGGCGTTCGAGCGTCCCGGAGATGCCGAGCCGCGGCTCAGCTGCGACCCAGGTCCTGAAGGTATCGGGTGATGAGCCGGACGCCGAAACCGGTCGCTCCGAGGCTCTGGTACGAGGGTTGGTACTTGCGGGTCACGGGGTTGACCCAGGAGACCCCCGCCATGTCGATGTGGGCCCAGGGGGTTTTGCCGACGAACGTCTCGAGGAACGCCGAGGCTGTGAGCATCCCCGCGACCGTGAGCTCGGTCGAATTGCGCACGTCCGCGAGTTCGCTCTTCACCATCTCCCGGTGGTAATCGGTGAGCGGCATCCTCCACACGGGTTCGCCGGTCGCTGCGGAGGCGGCCAGCAGGCCCCCCGCGAGCCGGTCGTCGGTGGAGACGAGGCCCGCCATGTCGTCGCCCAAGGCGACGACCTGCGCCCCCGTGAGGGTCGCGAGGTCGATGACCTCGTCCGGATGGAACTGGTCGACCACGTAGCCGAGGCCGTCCGCGAGGACGACCCGCCCCTCGGCGTCGGTGTTGAGGATCTCGATGGTCTTCTGATTGTACGTCCGCACGACGTCCCCGGGACGATAGGCGGTCCCGCTCGGAAGGTTTTCGGCGCAGCACATCACGCCGATGACGCGGGGTGCGACCTTGAGGGTCGCCGCCGCCCGGACGATGCCGAGCACGGCCACCGCGCCCGACTTGTCGAACTTCATCTCGGCCATTCGAGGGCCGGGTTTGAGGGAAATACCGCCGGAATCGAACGTGATCCCCTTTCCGACGACGGCGACGGTCCGACCCCGCCGGGTGCCTCCCGGATACTCGAGGATGACCAGCCGGGGCGGGTGGCTCGACCCTCCGCCGACGGCGACCAAACCTCCGCAGCCCATCTTGGCCAGCTGTTTCTCGTCAAAGACCGTGACCTTCAGGCCCAGTGACTTCCCCAACGCGCGGGCCTCTTCGGCCAGGCGCTCGGGGGTCGCGGTATCCGCGGGGAGGTTCGCGATGTCCCGGGTCCACAGGACGTTCTCCGCGATGATCGTCTGCTCGGCGACGTCGGCCGTCAGGCTGCGTTCTTCCGCCGAACGCTCTTCGCCGAGGTGCACCGAAGCTTCCTCGACCCCGCCTTCGGTACTGGTGCGGTACCGCAGGAATTCATACGCTCCCAGGATCGAACCGTCCGCGAGTGCGCGAGCGGCGAACGGGGCCGTCACGATCCCGTCCACGAAGGAACCCAGCTGGTAGGCCAGCGTTCGGGCGCCCTTGGCCCGAAGGCTCCGGACGACGTCCGCGGCGGCCCGCCGGACGGTGTCCGGCGTGAACTGGGGTCGAGCGCCCAACCCGACCAGGAGGATCCGCCCGCGACCGTCCGGCCGATGGAGGACCGTCAGTTCGCGCTTCTTCCCTCGAACTTCCCGTCGCTTCCAGGCCGCGGCGAGCAGACCGCCCGAGGCCTTGTCCGCGAGCGCGAGGGACGGCGGGAGCCGGTCGTCCTTTCCCTCGACCTCGAACACTCCGACCGCGACGGCGTCGGCGGACGACGACGTCGCTTCGCGACGGTCGACGCCGAATTTCATGCGGTCGCGCCTGCGCCCTAGAACGAGGGGCGGATCTTGTTGCGGTCGATCCGGATCCCGGCGGGTGTGATGGCGATGAGATTCTTGGCGATCCCGGCGACGTCGCCACCGGTGTCCTTGGTGACGTTCTTGAGGTCGATGCTCATCCGTTTGACCGCGATCTGGTCGTTCGCGATCGAGGTGTAGTCGAGGAGGACGATATCCCCCTGGTAGGCGAGTTTCGAAATCTGGTGGAGATCCTCGAATCGAAGGATCTCGGCCAGTCGAACCGTTCCCTTGGTCCCGGCCAGTGCGCCGGCCT
>JAKIVW010000105.1 GCA_022750355.1 Thermoplasmata archaeon | reverse complement strand
GGTCCAACGGGTCGTACACGAGCAGACCTCCGTAGGAGGCGGAGGGGCCTCCGGTCGCGGTGAGACTCGACCAGACCCCGATCGCAAACGTCCACTCGTCCCCGAAGTACGTCCCCGCGTTGTACCCGTTCAGTAGCAGAAGGTACCCGTCGGCACCATCGTACGTCATGACTCCGACCCAGCGAGGGGCGGGGGCGAGTCCGACGGTCGAGCTGATATTGGTCCACGTGCCGTTCGAATAGCTCCACGTGTCGCCGAACCGATACGGTCCGTCGTTCCCCCCAAACAGGATGGTCGAGTTCGAGGTGGGGTCGTACGCCATCATGGATCCGCCCCGGATCGAGGGGGCGGCCGCGGTGGAGATCGGGGACCAGCGTCCGTCCTTGAATCCCCACAGGTCGTTGAGATACACTCCACCGGCCCCGATCCCGCCGAAGAGAAGGACCGTTCCGTCGCCGGCGTCGTAGGTCATCATCGCCCGACCCCGGGCCGGCGGGAACACCGGAAGCGCTCCCGACAGGTTCGTCCACCGGTCGTGGGCGTACGTCCAGGTGTCGTCGGTGAGTTGGGAGCAGGCCGGATTGAGACAACCGCCGAACAGCACGACGGTGCCGTTCACGGCGTCGTACACCATGGAGGAGGCCCAGCGGGCCGACGGGGACGGACCGATGCTGCCGGTCAGGTTGGTCCAATTGTTGTGGACGAAGCTCCAGGTGAACGAATTCGCATTCCCGTCGACGTCGTTCCCCCCGAACATGAGGAGGTACCCGTCTCCCGCGTCGAACGTCGCGGCCGCGTAGGAGGTGGGGGGCGGCGAGTTTCCCGTGGTGGGGTAGGACGTCGCGCGGGCGAACGATACCCCAGGTCCGAGGTGGGTAGCGCTGGCCCATGGAGGCCCGAGGAGAAGGACCGTCGCCGTGAGCACCACGATGATCGCGAGACGGCGCCCGGTCAATCGAACGCGCATCGACCTCCCGTTCTCCGCCGCATGGACCGTTTCCGCCCCTACTTCGTCAGCGCGACCAACGGGGCGCCGCATCGAGGGCACTTCGGGGACGTGGAATTCACCTGCTTGATCTCAACCAGGGCCCGGCAATATTCGCACGTGATCCGTCCTTCGTGGAGGCGGGCGATCAACGCCTGGCGGGCGCCCGTCTCGACCGCCGAGACGACGTGTAGGGAGAACGCCTGTTGCACGAACGTGTAGACCCGGGGCGCATCGACGAGGGAGTTCCAATAGATGGTCTTCGCGAACTTTCGACCCCCGATCAGTCGGGTGGGGGCGTTCGGAGGAGTGGCGTCGAACTTGATCCCTCCCGAAGAACCCGACACGAGCGAGAGGTTCTGGATCTGGTCGTACGGCGCGTCCACGAAGTTGGTCCGTCGAAGACCGGAGAGTCGCATGACCCGGCGGTCCGTGAGGGCGTAGGTGGTCCGTCGCCACAGCAGTACGCAGACGATGATGAGCAGAAGCGCCGGTGCGTCCAGAACGAGGAAGGCGGCCACCGCGAGGAGCAGGGGACCGCTGAACGACCCGTCCCCGATCGTGGCGCCGGTGAACAGGAGGAACCAGATGATGAGCACCGTGAGCCGGCCCCAGTAGAGGGAAACGAGGCTCGGACGGGTCTCGAACAGGATCCGTTCGTCCCCCGTCAGCAGACTGCGAGGGAATACTCCGGGATCGTTGGTGGGGGGCAAATTGAGCAGAAGGTCCGTCTCCGTCCGAGGACCGTCGGCCCCGTATGCCATCCACCCGTGGCACGCCCCACCCGACCCATAAGCATGCCGAACGGCTCAGAGCTTCCGCTCGGGTTGCCATCGAGACTCGGTGGGGGAACGACCGAGCGCGTGCGTTACTCCCACGAAACGTTTAGGCGGACTGCGGTCATCGGCCGTCCCCGTGCGAGGGTCGTGATCGATCCCGGTCAGCTGGCCACCGATATCGTGGGCAATGCGATCTCCCTGGCCCTCCCGGGACTCCTCTGGGCGGCGGTGTTCCTGCTCGCCTTCGAACACGGCTCCTTCTCCGCTTCCATCGGTCTGAGTCGCCGGACCTTCTGGCTGCTGCTCCCGGGCGCCATCGCCTCGACCTTCGGGAATCTACCGCTCGTACCGATCGGCTCCGACATCGTCGGCATCGGGCTCTCCGGTGCTCTGTTCTCGATCCTGGTCGGCCTGCTCACCTTCGAGTATCTCGCTCCGCCCGCTCGACAGTCCCTCCGCCTCTACCTCGTCGCGGTCGCGGCTCTCGCGGCCGTCGGCCTGCTCGTCGTCCTGGTCGTGGCGAAGCCGTGGGAAATGACCGTCGGGATCCTTGCCGTGGTGGCCGCCGTCCCGGTGGCGGTGTATCTGATTACACCCTCGTCGGGTGGGTCCGGGAGCCGGGTCGCGTTCCTCCTGGCGCTCACCGGCGGGGTCGTGCTCCTGACGTTCCTGTTCTCCTCGGCGATCCCGGGGGTGGGCATCACGGAGTCGTTCCCGGAGTACCTCCTCCCCCCGATCGCAGTGGGTGTCGTCGCCGTACTCGCCGCCCCCTTGGCGTGGCGGGGCCAGGAGGCGCTCGCCCTGCCGGCCGCCTTCGTCGCCGGCACCATCGGGGTCTTGGTCGGGGCCGATGTACTGCGCCAACCCCCGCTCTACCCGAGTACGCAGCCCGGCCTCTACATCATCGGGGGCGCGGGAGTGTTCGACCTGGTCTACCTCTCGGGACTCCTCGCGCTGGCCACGGCCTTCGTCGCCCACCGCGTGCTCGCCCGGAGCTGGGAGCCGGTCCGGGGGTTTCGCCCATCGTCCCCCACTCCCGTCGGTCGTCTCGCTCGGGCGTTTCGCTCGGGTGTCCGGGGGCAGCTCTCCGCCTCGTTGACCGGTGCGGCCCTCGCCTCCCGCGAAGCGGCGACGCAGGCGCGCCAGTTGCTCTCCGTTGCCGAACCACCGCCGGACCGCCCCTGGCAGGGACTCCCGGTGCCCGGTTGGGTGGTGGCCGACCAGGCCAATCTCGAAGCGGTCGCCCGGGTGGGCACGACCGACGGTCGCGAAAGTTTCCGCAGCTGGTTGATGGCGCGCTCGCTGGTGCAGCTCTCGATCCACCTCGGGTCCCGCCGGTTCGGCTCCGCGTTCCACCGGACGCTCGCCTACGGGATCGACCTCGTGATCGTCACCGTTCCCGCTGTGATCGTCTGGGCCCACCTCGCCGCGACGCTCGGCGGGGGGTACGCGGCGATCTCGGCGAGCGTGCCCTACAACGCCGCCGTCTACGGCTACATCTCGCTCTCGTTCCTCTACTTCGTGATCCTCGAACGCGTGGTGGGCACGACCCCGGGCAAATGGCTCATGGGGCTGATGGTCCGGGAGCGGGGGATGCGGTGGCCCGCGCTCCTGCCCCTGCTCCTCCGGAACTCGTTCCGGGTGCCGACCCTCTCGATCCTCGGGGTCGGACTCGGGATCGCCGTCGAATTCGTCTTCGTACCGGGGGGGTCGTCCCCGGTTTCGTTCGGAGGGCTGCTCGTCCCGCCGGGGGCCCTGACCGCTTTCTTCTTCGCCGTGTTCGTGATCCTCGGGGTCGGACTGCTCGGGGTGATCGGGTACCTCGCGATCGCCGCGACCTCGGAACGACAGCGGTGCGGAGACTTGCTCGCGGGGACCTGGGTGGTGCTCCGCGCTACGCCGCTCCGCCCTTCGCGGCCGGCGCCGGCCCCGGTACCGGTGCCGGTACCGTCGGCACCGGCGTCGTCCGGATGACCGGGATGGAGATCGAGGAGACGTTCGCGTCCCGTCCGCCGTGGTTGGTCAGCCGCTCCGTGCCGATCATGATCGGACCGACATCTACCTGACCTTCGAGGAACCGCCGCCGGACGACCTCGACCACGTCGACCGCTCGGGCGATCGCGTTCCCCCGGGCCTTCACGAGGACCGGCCCCGCCCCCGAGTTCAGTTGAGTGATGACCTGGAATACGTAGGTCATGGTCGGCTTGAGGCCGATGTAGACGGTGATCTCCGGGGACGAGGAGTGTGCCATGGGAGGAGGGACACCCCGCCTCCCCTCAAGTGGTTTTGCGGACCCGCGGCCCGGGCGGCCCTCGAAGGAGGGTCCGCTTCGCAAAGGTTATGGGTACCCCCCCGTACGCGCGAACGACCGTGCAGGGGTGGCCCAGCTTGGTCAAAGGCGCTAGGTTGAGGTCCTAGTCTCGTAGGAGTCCGTGAGTTCAAATCTCACCCCCTGCACTCCTCCCCCTCCCGACGTGAACGACGCCGCGCTCCGGAACGCCGGACCGAAATCCGACCGCCCGCCCTCCGGGCCCTCGTTTTAAGACCTCCGCGCCTAGTCGTGGACTGCTGATGGTCCCCCCGGGAACGAGCTGCTCCAACTGCGGGGCCGCGGTGCCGACGGACGCCTTCCTGTGCCCGGCCTGCCACGAGCCGGTCGGCGAAGACCTCTGGGAAGCTGCGCTTCCGGCGGAGGCTCCCACCGAGCCCCCGTTTCCCGCCCCCGCGCCGGTCGCCGCAGCCACTCCCGTGGCCGAACCGTCGTCGGCCCCGGTCCGCCCCCGTACCGCGCCGGTGCGCCGGCCCCCGCCCAACAACCCGTTCAGTCAGGATTTTGCCCGTCGCCTCGGGCGCCTCAACCAATGGGCGGAGAGCGTCGAGGCCCTCGGGGTTTCAATCCCCCGCCTCCCAGCCTGGGCCGAGGAGGCCGCCCGCGAGGCGACCAATCCCGAGCCGTGGGCCGAGGTCGTGCGCGGGGTCGAACGGATCGCCCAGCGTCGGATCATCACGGCGTTCGAGGAGTGGGCCAAGAACACGAAGGTTCGTCTCACGAGACTCGAAGCGTACTCCGTCGACAGCCGGCTCGAGCGGGACCAGATCGAGGACGCGATGCACACGGCCCGGACCGGCGACATCGCGCAGGCCCTCGCGACCTACCGCCAGGTCGACCGAGTCGTCACGATCAAGGAGCGACATCTCGACCAGGCGCGCGAGGAGCTCGAGCGGGTCGTTTCCCTCCTGAAGGACATGCAGGCGTTGGCGATCGACCCGCCGCAGGATCCGGCCGAAACGGCGGACGAACTCGAGGCCGAGTTGCGCGCGGGCAAGCTCGCGGCGTTGAAGCAGCAGATCCGCGCGCTCCGACTCCAGGCGGTGGGGAAATTGAAATCGGCCCTGCCCCGGTACATCACCGAGTACGGCGACTACCTGGTCGAGGAGCGGACCCACGGCATCGCGACCGAACGCGAGGCGATCGACCTCGCCCGCGGCGCCCGGGACTTCTTCCGGGGCCGGCCGGAGGAGGGATTGCGCCGCCTCCGCGCGCTCCAAGAGATGCACGGTCTGCCGCCCGGACACTCGTCCCGGGCGTCGGCGCGCCCGGTCTACTAGACCGTCCGTTCGAACACGCGGACATCCTCCGCCCACATGTGCTTGTGGAGGACGCCGGCCTCGGAGAATCCGAGATGTTTCAAGAGCGCGACGGCCGGAGTGAGCTTCGCGAGCGGATCCACCCAGACGACCGCCGCGTTCGACTTTCGTGCCCAGTCCAGCGCGGTGCTGAGGAGGGCGGTCGCGACCCCTTGCCGACGGAACTCCGGATCGACGACGAGATGGACGAGATGACAGGCCCCGTGCCGGATCTCACATCCGACCGAGCCGATGAGCTTCGAGTCCCGGCGGGCGACGAAGTAGGTCACGCCCTCCATCCAGCTCGTGAATTCGAGCGGGGTCGGTTGCCAGCCTTTCAGCAGTTCGACCGGTAATCCGCCCGGTTGCGTGTCGACCACTTTCTTGTAGAGGGCACAGATCGCCGGGACCTCCTGGTGCGTGACCCGTTCCACACTGATCGGGCCGGCCCCTTTCTCGGCGGATTTTCCGGAAGCCCCCGGGCCGTGATCGTCCCGGTCCGACGCGTGCTCCGTTGCCACGTTACGTTCTACGCTGAGGGAGCGTAGCGCGGCGAGAACCGCCGTCGGTCTTGAACCTTGCCGGTCCAAACCGTCCCGGCCGGGTTCAGGGCGTGTGCCGGGAGGGGGTCCGCGGGAACGGGGTCGTTTCGCGAATGTGTTCGCGCCGCAGCATCCAGCGGAGGATCCGCTCGACCCCGAGGCCGAAGCCAGCGTGCGGAACGCTCCCGTGCCGTCGAAGGTCGAGATACCACTCGTACTCCGCCACGGGCGCGCCGGTCGCCGTCAACCGCTCCGTCACGAGGGCCGCGTCCGTTTCGCGGCACGACCCCCCGATCATCTCGCCGTACCCTTCCGGCGCCAGCAGGTCCGCGGCCTCGACGGTGCGGGGGTCGTCCGGCGAACGGAGCATGTAGAAGGCCTTCAACTCGCGCGGAAAATGGGTGAGGAAGATCGGCGAGCGGGCCTCGAGCGTGAGCGCGCGCTCCTCGGCGGTCCCGAGGTCGCTCCCCCAGTGAACGGGAAACCCCTGGGCGGCGAGGCGGTCGATCGCTTCGCCGTACCGAAGTCGCGGGAACGGGGCCTCGATCGACGTCAGCTCTTCCGGCGGACGTCCGAGGGCCGTCAGCTCCTTCGGGCGACGGGCCGCGACCGCGTGACACACGCGAACGACCATCCGCTCCTCGAAGTCGAGCATTTCAGCGAGGTCGCACCAGGCGAGCTCGACCTCGAGGTGGAGGTACTCGGTCAAGTGCCGCGGGGTCCGGGACTTCTCGGCCCGGAACGACGGGGTGAGCGCGTAGACCCGTTCGTTCGGGACCAGCAGCGCCTCGAGGTACAGCTGCGCCGTCTGGGAGAGGTATCCGGGCCGTCCGAAGT
>JAKIVW010000217.1 GCA_022750355.1 Thermoplasmata archaeon | reverse complement strand
TGACCTCGGGAGGCACTCCCCCGACCGTGCTACCGTCGTTCGCACTCATGGTGATCTGTGGTTCACGGCTGTACCGAGGGACCCATCGCCCACGATATCATTCCGTATCCCATCGACAGGATGGGCACCCTCCTAAGGTAAAGGTTTGCTCCGCAAGAGAGGCCGCTGGAGTCAGCCTCCGGCGGCCTTTCGAGCCTCCGAGCGCGCCGTCTCGAGTGCGGTGGCCAACGGCTGCCCGGGCTCACCGACCGCGGTCGCGGCGGAGGGGTTCCCGCCGCCACGACCCCCGAAGGTCCCTTTGACGGCCTCGACGACGGCGGTCGCCGACACCAGCGGAGAACTCGATCCGACGAAGAGGATCCCTTTCCCCTCCCGTTCGGCGGTGAGGAGGGCGACCTTCCTCGGGGCCCGGGTCAACAATCGGGAGAGCTCCTGCAGGCCCGACCGGTCCAGGTCGACCCGGGCCCGGACGACCGTCACGTCCCCGAAGGTGTCGACGGCGGCGGGGTCGTTCGCCAGGCGCTCGGCGGTCTGTCCGAGGTCCTCCTTCGTCCGGGCCTTCGCAAGCTTCCGCCCCTCTTCGACCTCCCCGAGGAGCCGGTCGATCCCCTGGGGAAGGCCGGTGATGGGGACTCCCAGGCGACGGGCCGCCTCCTGGAGGACCTCCTCGTGCTCATCTCGAACGTCCAGGGCCCGGTCCCCACTGACGTAGGTCAATCGGACGATCCCGTCCTGGATGCGTTCGACGTCGAGGATCCCGATCGCCCCGACCTCGCTCGTGTGCGTGCAATGCGTACCCCCGCAGGCCTCGACGTCCATCCCCTCCACCTCGACGATGCGGAGTTCCTTGCCGGGGACCGCGCCGCCTTGATAGAGGGTGAACCCGAAGCGGCGTTCCGCCTCGCTCCGCAGTTCGAAGTAGCTCTTCACCGGCAGGTTCTGACGGACCACCTCGTTCACGCGCCGCTCGACGCGGTGGAGTTCCTCCTTGGAGAGCGCCTTGTAGTGCGTGATATCGATTCGGGCCGACTCGGGGCCCTTGTACGCCCCGGCCTGCCAGACATGGGGGCCGAGCACTTCGCGCAACGCCCCGTTGAGCAGGTGCGTGGCGGTGTGGTGCTGCATCAGTTGCAACCGACGCGCCCGGTCGATCCGTCCCCGGACCCGATCGCCGACCGCCCAGTTCGCGGGACGGTCCAGGTGGTGCAGGACCCACGGGCCCTTCCGGGCCACATCGACGACCTCGTGGTCCCCGAGATGGCCCCGGTCCGAGACCTGGCCGCCGCCCGTGGGGTAAAAATACGTGCGGTCGAGAGCGACGAACGGACCGTCCGAATAGACGACGTGGGCTTCGAACGAATCGGTGTACGGGTCGAGGTAGTAGAGGACCTCCGTCGGAGGAATGCTCGGGGGAGGCTCGGGGAGTCCCTCGGTCTTCTCCGTGTAGTCGGTGGCCGGGACCTCCGATTCGTGACGGGCGGCGACGCGCTGGTAGAAGTCCTCGGGGATCGACGGGGGCTCCTTCAGTTCCTCGACCGCAACCTCGGGAGGGACGCCAAGAGAGTCGTACCATTCGAGCAGATCGTCGGAGGTGATGTGGCCCCCGCTCGACCGCACCCGATCCTCCTGCCGTCGGATCGCCCCGCGC
>JAKIVW010000104.1 GCA_022750355.1 Thermoplasmata archaeon | reverse complement strand
CGCCAGAGGAAATCGTTCCCCAGGGAGGCGACGTGGTCGAACCAGTCGTACCGTTCGGCGATGTGACCGAACATCCGTTGGATGTCCCGCTCGAACGTGGGTACGGCCCGGTCGGGGTACGGAGAACCGTCCGGCGCCCGCCGCGACGGGGCGGCTGGCTCGGGCATCGGCCCACGACCCGGCCCCGCGGCTTAACGATGGGGGTCGGGGGGTTCGGCGAGGGTCGCTTCGAGCAGGACCACGCGGGCAGTGAGGTCGGCCCGGCGTTCCAGGGATCCGGTGGCGCGGGCCTGGTCGAGGCGCTCCCGCGTGCGCGGGAGGTCGCCCTGGGCGTGCGCGACCTGCGCCAGGTGGATGAGGGACTCGGCGACCTCCGCGGTCGTCCCGAGCGTTTTCGCTTGTTCGAGCGAATCGGAGTAGTGGATCTCGGCCGCGTCGAGCGAGCCTTCCGACTCGGCCACCATGCCCCGGGTCATGGCGAGCTGCTGGGAAGCGAGCGCGTCCCCGAGTGGGTTGACGGACTCCTCGCAGCGGTCGAGGGCGTGCCGTGCGGAGACCGGGCGACCTTGCTCCGCCTCGATCTGGGCGAGGTTGAGGTAGCAGTATCCGATCCACACGGGGGAGTGGGAACGCTCGGCCGAGCCGATCGCGGCGTGGAGGTCCTCCAGTGCGGCGTCGACATGGCCGGCCGTGTAGTGCAGCATGCCCCGATTCATCAGCACCCGTGCCCGGGCCCCCTGGTCGTCCTCGGAGGCAAAGATCTCGGCGGCCCGGGCGTACAGGGCGAGCGCGGCGTCGAGCCGGGGCGCCCCCTCCGGAACCATCGTGTTCGCGAAATCGATGAGCGCGTGTCCCACCTCGGACGGGGTCCCGTCGCGTTCCGCGACCGCGAGCGCGGTGCGTTGGTGAGCGGCCGCTTCGTCCAGCCGCCCGAGCCGCCAGGAGACGAGACCCAACACGCGATGGGCGGTGATCAGGTCCCGAGGCGTGCCGAGCCGGTCCAACAGTTCGGTCGCCTCGAGCGCCAGCCCCGAGGCGGAACCGTAGTCGCTCATCTCGGCCCGGCATTGCGCCAGGCCGAGTAGCGAAAGGCCGAGCTCGCGGCCGGCGGCCGGCTCCTCGCGTGCGAGTCGCACCGCCTCCGTGAGCGCTTCGTCGGAGCGATGGAGGCTCCCGATCTCGACGAGCAGGCGGCCGAGTTCGGTGAGCAGGCGGATCTGCGTCTTCCGACTGGAATCGGGCCGACGTCGCTCGGCTTCGAGGGCACGACCGAGGTGCGACACCGCGGTATCGAACGCGTAGGCCCGCGTCGCGGCCTGGGCGGCCTTCTCGTTGTACTCGACCGCCTTGGCGTCGTCCCGGCCCAAGTAGAATTGACGGGCCAGTTCCGAATCGCTGGCGCTGCCGCGTTGTTCGAGGGCGCGGGCGGCCTTCTGGTGGAGGATCCGACGCCGGGTCTCCGTGAGCTCCGAATAGACCGCCGCGCGCATCGCCTCACTGACGAACTCGTAGACCTCGCCGCCCCGCCCCCGGAGCAGTCCCCCGTGTACGAGGCGGTCGAGTTCCTCGGTGACCAGTTCCTCGGGGGTCCCGGCCACGGCGACCAGGTCCGCGAACGAGAATTCCTTACCGAGGACGGCCGCGTGGGCGAGCAGCCGGCGCTCCGGTGCGCCCATCGAGGCGTAGCGCGCGCGCAGCATCTCGGCCACGTCCCGGCCGACCGGCTCGTCCCGGCCCGGCTCGCCGCCCCCGTAACCGCTCATCGAGCGGACGATCTGTTCGACGAACAACGGGTTGCCGTCTGTCTGGGCGTGCCAGCGCAACACGTCGGTCTGGGGCGCCGGCCGACCGCCCCGAACCCAGCGGACGAACTCCCCCACT
The DNA here is from genome assembly GCA_022750355.1 of Thermoplasmata archaeon. Classification (GTDB taxonomy): domain Archaea; phylum Thermoplasmatota; class Thermoplasmata; order Lutacidiplasmatales; family UBA184; genus Lutacidiplasma. Next base: position 4,970 of record JAKIVW010000104.1, on the reverse strand, counting down.
TCGATGGGGCCGAACGGACGAAGGAAGACGGAGCGAAACGCGGAGGCCCGACGCAACTCCTCGATCGCCGGGCGCGAGAGATCCGGGACAGACGTACCCTCCGCGACGCTCGCGATGATCGCCATCGGAACCCCCCGGAGTTCCGCGGCCAGCCGACGGAGGACGTCCAACGACGAGCCGTCCGCGAACTGCAGGTCGTCGATCGCGAGCAGCAGCGGCCGCTGTCGTGCCTCTTCCCGGAAGTAGTCGGCCGCCCGGCCGATCAACTCTTGGCGGCCGAGTCCGACCGCTTCCCCCGCGGCGATCCCGGACGGGAAGAGGATGTGATCGACCTCCGTTTCCGACCGGACTTCCCAACCCTTCTCGACCGGGGCGTCGGGCGGTCGGTCGGCGTCCGAGGAGAGGAACGGGGCCAGGTACATCGGAAGGTCGCCCGGAGCACCTCGATCGGCGAGCGAACTTCGGGGCTCGATGGGGGCCGATCGTTCCGAGCCGAGCATCTCGCGGATCAGGGTCAGGGCGGCCGGCAATTCCGAGGGCAGGGCGCGGCCGGACAAGATCCGGTAGCCCCGCTCTCGAGCGCGGTCGGTCGCGACGCGCAAGAAGTAGCTCTTGCCGATCCCGGAGGGTCCGAGCAGGAGGAGCCCCTGTCCTGCCCCCTCCCGCGCCCCGTCCAGGACGCGGAGGATCTCGCCCACGGCCTCCTCCCTCCCGAAGACCGGCGCAGTCCCTCGGGTGGGCCCGGTCGTGCCCACGGCCATTGCGGAATGATGTCGGTTCGGCCCTTATAAGGGTGGGTCTTCGGACGCGTCCTCGGCGGGCTTGGAAGCGAGGGAATCGTTCGCCGCCTCCGCGAGGGCGAGCGCTCGCTTCAATTCTCCGAACGCTTTCGCGAGGTTCGGTCGAACTTCGGGAAGACCGAGACGTTCCGATTGGAGGAACGCCTCCCGCGCGCCGCCCCAGTCCCGGACTTTCGATCGGAGGCGGGCGAGGCGGAACAGTGCCTCTGCCTCGTCGGCGCTGAGGGAGAACTTCCGGCACCGTTCGACGGCCCCGCTGTATCCCCGTTCGGCCTCCTCCCATTGGCCGCGCCGTTCGGCGATCTCGCCCCGGTTCAACTCGACCTGCTCCAACCCCAGGGGATCCGCGAGTCGTTGCAGGAGCCGGAACGCCTGTTCGTTGTCCCGCTCGGCCTCGTCCATCTGGCCGAGCGCCAACCGCATTTCGACGCCGGTGAGGAGCGACCATCCCGCGCTGCGCGGGTCGTGGCCCCGGTCGGCGGCCTCGCGCGCCTTGGTGAGGTAATCGAGTCCGTCCTGAGGGTGGTTCTCCCCGACCGCGACCGCGAGGTTGTGGTAGGCTCGGGAGAGCTCCAGCCAGTCGGAGACGCCGCGTAGCTGCACCACCGCTCGCTCGTACCACTCGATCGCGACGGATTTCACGTCGGGGCCGAGTTGCGCGAACGAGTTGCCCATGTCGATCGCGAGACGGCCGATGAGGCGCGGGTCGCGGTTCCCTTCGAGGAGCTCGAGCGCGAACATGTTCTCGTCGAGCGAGCCCTGGTAGTCACCGCGGTGGAAGGCGAGGCGCGCCATGAGGCGATGGGTCGTGGCGACCCCGACCGGGTCGCCGGCGCTCTCGAACAGACGCCGCGCCTCGAGCGCCCCCCGGGCCGCGGCCTCCACCGCCAGATTGTCGCGCGCGATCTCGGACCGGGCGAGGAGGAGCCGGGCGGTGAGACCGGGTTCCCGAGTACCGGCCTTCTCGAGGGCCTGACCGTAGTACCGGTCCGCGGCCGGGAAGTTTCCGATCGAGTAGTACAGGTCCCCCAACGCCTCCGTGATCGACGCATCTTCCCGGTCGTGGTTCTCGGGCGTCGCGGACAGGTCCAGGAGCACCCGCTCGAAATGGTGGATCGCCCGCTCGGGTTCTTCGGCCCGGCGCGCCTGCTCGCCGGCGCGGCGATTGAAATCGAGCGATTTCGGGGTCACCTTTCCCAGGAAATAGTGGCGACCGAGGTCGCTGTAGAGTTCCGGAGGCGGGCCGGGCCGGATCGACTCGAGCGCTTCGGCGATCTTCCGGTGGAGGACCCGGAGGCGGCTCTCGGTGAGCGAACGGTAGATCCGGGCTCGGAACTCCTCCTCCGTGAATCCGAACCGGTCCCCACCGAGCCGTTCGATGAGGATCCCGCGATGGACGAGCGCTTCCAGGTGCTCGGAGAGTTCCTCCTCGTTCGCGGCCATCGCCGCGACCAGGAGTTGGAAGTCGAAATCCGAACCGATGGCGCTCGCGTACGCGAGGATCCGGTGTTCCTCCGTCGTCAAGTCGACGGGCGGTGACCGGGTCGGACGCTCCTCGACCCGGTCGCCTCCGCCCTCCCGGTCGGGCATCGGAAGGCTTCTAGGGCGGAGGCGGAGTTAAAGCCCGCCCCCGAACGAAGGGGCGCCGCGAGTCGAGAGGCCGGTGCGGCCGCCGCCGTCCGTAAGGGTTATCTAACGGACCCCGGCTCGGCGGCCCGCGATGCCGTTGGACGAGACGGAGGTCTCCGGAATCGAAGCCCGACGGGACATGTCGCTGACCCGGCAGTTGACGTTCTGGGGATTCGCCTCCCTCGTCGTCCTCGCCGTCCTGTTCTTCGTGGGATGGGGTCTCAACTACGGCGTTTGGCTCGACAACGGGGTTTACGCCGTCACGATCACGCTGCTCTTGTTCGGTCTTGCGGGCATGTGGCTCGTGCTCCCGAACCCGCCGGCGCCGGCCCCGCCGCGCTGATCTCGGGAACTCGTTCTAGAGCGGTCGCGCCGCGAGCGCCCAACGAAGTCCCGCGCTCTCGCCGCAGACCAGGCAGCCCGCGGGCAGCGGCGCTTCGAGGGGCGGGGAGCCCTCCGGAGTGCCGAGGAGCCCCCCGTCGATCGCCTGCTCGATCGCGTGGCCACACGCTTCGCTGCCGCACCAGGCGAGCTGTCGAACGTACTTGGAATCTCGAAGATCTTCCATCGAGCCCGCCAGGGCGAACGCGGCCGCGAACTCGACCCGGGCCTTCGCCAAGAGTGCCCCGTCGAAGGCGGCCAGTGCCCGCTCCACGTCGGCCTCGAGCGTGTCCAGCGTGACGCTGCCTCGGGTCCCGAGCCGGTCGACGGAGCTCGCGGTCCGCGCGGCGGCCTCACGCCCTCCGACCTCGAGGCGGAGCGGGGCGCCCCGCATCTCCCAGTAGTAGTATTTCGCGCCCGGCCGGTCGTTGCGATCGTCCAGGTGGACCCGGAACCCGCCGCGGGTCAGGCGGGCGACGATCTCCGCGGCCGCCTTCGCCGGCGCGTCCCCCGACGACGCGGAGAGGATCGGGATCACCACGACCTCGAACGGTGCGATCTCCCTCGGGAACACGACCCCCTTCGCGTCGCCGTGGAGAGCGATGACGGCCCCCAACAGTCGCTCGGAGAGCCCGAACGTGGTCTGATGCACGAACTGGGTCGTCCCCTCGGGCGTCTCATATTGGATCGCGTACGGGCGGGAGAAGTTCTCCCGGTAGTGGTGAACGCTCCCGATCTGAAGGGTCCGGCTCTCCCCGACCGGAATGTCGAGGGCGACGGAGTAGTACGCTCCGGCAAACTTGTCCCAGTCCGGGCGGCGGATCGGGACGAACGGGAGCGCGAACGCCGCGGCCATCCGGCCGAAGGCGGTCAGGTTCGACTGGACCCGAGCCGTCGCCGCCGCCTCGTCCACCTGACAGGTGTGCTCCTCGAAGAAGTGGATCTCGCGGACTCGGATGAACGGGCGGGTCGTTTTCGTCTCGTAGCGGAACGTGTTGACGATCTGGTAGACGTTGAGCGGCAGGTCCTGGTGCGAGCGGACCCAGAGCGCGAAGATCGGGTACATCGCGGTCTCGCTCGTGGGACGGAGGACGAGCCGAACGTCGAGGTCGTTCGACCCGCCCTTCGTCACCCAGTAGACCTGGTCGTCGAACCCTTTGATGTGTTCCTTCTCCTTCGCGAACTCCGTCTCGGGGATGAGGGTCGGGAACTCGACCGCCTCCGACGCGGTCGCCTCGATCTCCCGGATCAGGACCCGGTCGAGGTTGCGTCGGGCCCGGAACCCGTACGGGGTCCAGACGTTCATCCCCTTCACCGGGTAGCGCTTGTCGGAGAGTCCGGCGGCCTCGACGACGGCGAGGTACCACTCGATGAAGTCGGTCCGCTTGTCCGGGAGCGCGGGCATAGAGAACGCCGAGGGAGAGCCGGGGCCTTTAAGCCTCTCGGAACGGGGTCCGGGTCGACCCGACCTCGCGAACGACGGGCGCGACGAGGCCGCCGCCCAAGTGCGATTCACCCGAGCCGTTAAGCCACGGTCCGGTCATGCTAGGAGGGCCATGCGCCTTGTCGTCTGCGTGGACCGCGATGACGATCTGGGCCGGAAGGCTGGCGTTCAGGGGCCGATCGTCGGTCGCCAGGACGCGATCGACGCGGCGACCCGTCTCGCGATCGTCGACCCGGAAGACTCCGATACGAATGCGATCTTTGCAGCGGTCAGCCTGCTCGACGAGCTCCGTGGGGCCGGAGAGGATTGCGAAGTTTGCATCCTGACCGGCTCTCCGAAGGTCGGCGTCCTTTCCGACCGGCGCGTCGCCGACCAGTTCGACCATGTCCTCGCGAAAGTGAAAGCGACCTCCGCGTACCTCGTGAGCGATGGGGCCGAGGACGAGTACTTGTTCCCGATCCTCGCCTCCCGAGTGCGCGTCGACGGAGTCCGCCGCGTCTACATCCGACAATCCGCGTCCATCGAATCGACGTACTACACGGTCGTCCGTGCGCTGAAGGACCCGAAGCTGCGCGCCAAGACGGTGTTGCCGTTCGCCCTCGTGTTGCTCACGCTCGGGATCGCGGCGGCGGGCGGGGTCTTCTTCTGGGGGATCATCGGCCTGTCGATCCTTCTCGGCGTCTATCTGGTGTTCTGGACTTTCGACATTGACGAGG
>JAKIVW010000103.1:6631-6870 GCA_022750355.1 Thermoplasmata archaeon | reverse complement strand
GTGGAGCTACTCTTCCGAATTGCTCACGGGAGGGGTGGGGTTTGCGATCCGGGAGCAACCGGTACCGGTCCGCGCGGGGGCCGCGTTCCCGCGTTTCTTGATCGAAATGGGTCAGTCGCGAGGACGGCGCGCCCTCCGGGACGGTGTCGTCGTCAAGGCCGCCGAACGGTTCCACCTCTCGAAAGAGAAAACCCGCCTGTATACGCTGCCGTTCCTCGAGCGAATGGTCTCGATCAGTA
>JAKIVW010000103.1:0-6621 GCA_022750355.1 Thermoplasmata archaeon | reverse complement strand
GTACCCAACGGGCGACCGCGACCGATCTGAGGGTCGTGGCCCGCGCACTCGTCCGAGAACTCGACCTCACCCGAGAAGAGGTGGGGTACCTCATCGGAGATGACCCGGAGTCCCCGCGAGTGACGTCGCTGTTCGAGCGCCCGGGGTCGACCCTTCCACCGCCCGAGCCAGTCTCGACCTCGAACTACGACGGATCCTTCGGCGGACCCTCCACCCCGAGCCCGGGGGCGGGCGCCGCGAAGAAAGGCCAACGGTCCCTCTCGGAGTTCGGCGCGTGACCTCGCGACCGCGCGCGGTGGTCGCGTGGAGCAGCGGCAAGGACTGCGCCTGGGCGCTCCACGTCGCTCGGTCGGAAGGTCGGGCCGAGATCGTGGGCCTTCTCGCGACCGTCACCGGCCCTTTCGACCGAGTCTCCATGCACGGGGTCCGCTCGGAGATCCTGTTCGCCCAAGGTCGAGCGCTCGGGCTCCCGGTCCAAACCGTCTCGATCCCGTATCCCTGCCCGAACGAGGTCTACGAAACCCGGATGGAGCAGGCCCTTGCGCGGCTCGCTTCCGAGGGGGTGTCGGAGATGGTGTTTGGCGACCTGTTCCTCGAGGACGTACGAAAGTATCGGGAGGAGAAGATGACCGGTACCGGGATCCGACCGACCTTCCCCCTCTGGGGGCGGCCGACCCACGCGTTGGCGGAGGAGATGATCCGCGAGGGAGTCGAGGCGAGGATCGTCTGCCTGGACCCTCGGCGGCTCCCGAGCCGCCTGGCAGGACGGACGTTCGACCCTCGTTTCCTGGCAGAGCTCCCGACGGGGGTCGACCCGTGCGGCGAGCGGGGCGAGTTTCACACGTGCGTCACGGCCGGACCGATGTTCTCCCACCCCGTGACGGTGCGAGCGGGTGCGGTCGTCGAACGCGACGGATTTGTGTTTGCCGATCTGGAACTCGTTCCCGAAGTATCCTAGGCGAGCGTGGCCCGGACGGTGACGGCCACGTTTCCCTTCAGGGCGCCCGAGATCGGACACCCCTGACCCGCCGCCTGTGCCGCGGTCTCGAATTCGGCGGCCGTGATCCCCGGAACGTGCCCAGTGACCGCGAGTTCCATGGTCGTGACCTTCCAACTTTCCCCGACCTTGTCGAAGGTGGCGCTCGCGCGCACCTCGAGACGCGCGGGAGGTTTTTGCATTCGCCCGAGAGCCCCCGAGAGCGCCATCGAGTAGCAGGCCGCGTGCGCGGCGGCGAGAAGCTCCTCCGGGCTGGTCTTTCCGCCGGACGCTTCCGTTCGGGCGGACCAGGAGACTGCTAGGGCCGGCAGGGCCCCGCTCGTGCCCTGAACTGTCCCGTGTCCGTGCAAAAGGTCGTTCTCCCAAACCGCATTCGCGGTGCGCGTCGCTGCCATGACGCGTGCCAGCCGGGCGGTCGATTTAACCCCACGCCGGACGCGCGCCCGCGGGTGGACCGCCCAAGTTTTGATAGCCACGGCCTTTGCCCCGGCATGGCGACCGCGCTGCGGGACCTACCGAAGTACCTCGTCCTCTCGGGAGTCTCTACGGTTCGGCTCGAAATGCTCCTCGAGTCCCCCGCCTGCGAGATCGACGTGGAACTCGAAAACCCCAAGCCCGGGCGCTCGTTCGTCCTCCTCATCGGCCACAAGGAGGGACCCTATGTCCAGCGCGTCCGTCTCTCCGGCCGGGCGCGGATCCATTTCGACCCCCAAGCCCCCGGCGAATACCTCCTCCTCTTGGCCAACCCGAATCGAGAGCCGCTGGTCCTCCGATTGAAGGCGCGGGACCTCGTTTCCGCGAAGCGGTCGGCCAAACGCCGACGCTCGGGCCCGGGGACCCGCGCTTCCACCGTGAAACGCCCCACGGTGACGTCGATGCCCCGCTCGAAGAAACGATCCGCGAGCGCTCGTCCTACCTCGGGCCCTCCGACCGACCCGGAGGCGTGATCGGCTCGTGGTCCCGAGAACGCCATGACGATCCCTTCGCGCCCGTGGACGCGCGGCCGGGCGATGGAGTGGCGGCTCCGATGGGATGCCCAGCAATCGTTCCTGCTACCGGAGCGGGAGGTCCGTTTCGCGGCGATGCTCGATTGGGTCGAGTCGTTGGTGGGCCGACGGCCCCGATGCCTCGATCTCGGATGCGGGCCGGGGGCGGTGTCCGAGCGTCTGCTCGCCCGTTTCCCTCAGGCGCGTTCTGTCGGGGTCGATTTCGACCCCGTACTCCTCCGCTTGGGGGCGAGCGGGCTTGGCTCGGTCGCCGGTCGGATGACCTGGGTCGACGCCGACCTCCGCGCTCGAGGTTGGAGCTCGAGCCTTCCGTCGGGACGCTACGACGCGGCCCTCTCCTCGACCGCCCTTCACTGGCTCACGGGACCCCAACTGGGACGCTTCTACCGAGACCTCTTCCGAATCCTCCGGCCCGGAGGCGTCCTTCTGAACGCCGACCAGATCTCGATGCCGGCGGGAGCCAAAAAGCTCCGCGCGGCCGCGCGCGAACTTCGCCGCCCTTCCAGTCGTTCCCCTCCCCGACCGCGGTCCTCACGCGCGGAGGATTGGACCGAATGGTGGACGGCAATTGCCCGTGAACCGCACCTTCGTGGAGAGTTGGCGCTTCGGGCGCGACGGTTCCCCCACGAACACATGGGAACCCCGACCCCGGACCTCGCGGGGCATCGGGTCCGGCTCCGGCGCGCCGGCTTTCGGGAAGTCGATCTGGTGTGGTCTTCGGGGGAGAGCCGGGTGCTGGCCGCCGTTCGATAGCGGCTTTCCCGGCAGGATAGAAGCCTTCATGGGCTCGGGGAGTCCCTGCCCGCACGCGCCGGGTCCCTCCGATGTTCAACCTCGCAGTCTACGCGGCCATCATCGTCACGATCTTCGCGTTGGTGGATCCTATCGGCACATTGCCCTTCTTCGTGTCGTTGACCGACGGCTTTGATGCGAAGGACCGCCAAGTCGTACTCAGCCGGGCCATCGTCACCCTGGCCGCGGTACTCACCACGTTTGCGTTGGTCGGACGCTTCCTGTTCGTGGCTTTTGGCTTCACCCTCGCGGCGTTCGAAGTCGCCGGCGGCATCCTGCTCTTCCTGGTCGCCTACGACATGCTGCGGGGGGAGGTGACCCGAACGAAACTCTCCCCCGGGGAGGACGACCCTTCCCGTCGAGGTGAGATCGGCATCGTGCCGCTCGGGATCCCTCTCCTCGCGGGACCCGGTGCCATATCGACCGTGATGATCTACGAGGGGAACTCCGGCAGCGACCCGTTCGTGATCGTGGCCACGTTCGTCGCGATCGGAGTGGTGACCATCCTTTCCTATCTCATCTTCCGCTACGGTCAGCGGATCCTGCGAGCGTTCGGACGGGTCGGCGTGATGGCGATGACCCGGGTGTTGGGACTCCTGCTCGCGGCCGTGGGGGTCCAGTTCGTGGCTATCGGGATCTTGGGGCTTTTCCCGAACCTTTAGACCGGGACTTGGCCCTCGACGCCGGTGCTTTGCGAGCCGCCTTTGCCGGCCGGGCGCGGGGTCGGGCTCGGGAAGAACGAGACACCTTCATGGACGGCTTCGGGGCCGGCTTGCCGCCGGATTTGGCCGCCCGGTACTTGGCGACGGCTTCGATCATGATCGAGGAGGGCGCAGCGGGGTTCTTGTCGGCCGCCCATACTTTTTCACCGGCCCGGATGGCGACCGGAAGGTCGTTCTCGGCCGGGGGAAAAGCGCACTCGAAGTCGTCCGTGTAGGCGCAATAGGGGTTGAACGCCCGGTTGAAATCGAGGTCGTACTCGTCCGACTCGTTGAGCTCGAGCGTCAAGTACCGTCCGGGCCCGTAGCTGTCCCGTCCGCTGGTCGAGTCCCGGAACGGAACGAAGACCGACGTGCCGACCCCTTCACCGGCGTGATAGAGCCGGAGGTGAACGGCCGACTTCCCGATCGTAAAGTGAAGCTCCCCGAGATATCGCATGACCGCCGAGCCGTCCCGACTCGTTCGCAGGTAGGCTTCCGCAGGCACCGGGAGGCGCTCGAGTCGCGCGCGCACGCGAAAGGCAGTGTCGGGGGGGAAGTAGCGAAGTTCGTGGAACGGCACCCGGGCCGAGATGAACGGGGACTCACGGTGCCGAGCCATGAAGTCATCCTTGTGGCGACGCTCCTCATCGAGCTCGTTCTTCCAGACGTCGCTTTCGCCCATCGGGCGGAGCGAGGCCCCTCGGGGTTTAACGATTCGGGGCCCCGGGGGGCGCCGCCCATTTCCCGAGGTCGAGGAACATGAACTCCTCATCGATGTACCGGTCGCCGCGATGGATCGCTCGCGGGAGCCGCCCGTACGTTTCGAAGCCCAGCCGACGGTAGAGCTCTTTGGCACGAAGATTGTCCGCGAAGACGCTCAGTCGGATGATCTCGAAGCGGCCGCGGGCCTGCTCGAGCGCGTGGATCATCAAGGCGCGTCCGGCCCCCTTTCCCCGGAAGCGATGGTCGACCAGGATCCCCAGCACCCCGATGTGGCCGAGCTCGCTGTCCGCTCGCACGGTCTGGGGCTGGATCGTGCAGTTCCCGATCGCTCGGCCGTCCTCCTCCGCGATGGAGGTGAACCATTGCCGTTCGAGGCATTTCCGATACAGGTTCGCGAACCACTCCACCTCGTCGACCGTGCTCGGGCGCTCGGCGAACAGGCTGATCCCGATCGATTCGCCCGCCGCTCGCTCCTCATACAGGTGAAAGTACATCTCGGTCAACGGCTCGAAATCGTTCCATCGCAGCTCGCGGACGATCATGGGGCGGGGCGATTGGGCCTAGGATTTTGAAACTTGCCCTGGGGGTTCGAGAGGCCGCTCAAGTGGGCCGCATGGGTCCCAGGACGCTCGCATCGATCTCGGAAATACGTCGACGCCCGGTCAGGGCCATCGTCGTCAGGAGGTCCGTCATGAGTAGGGACAGGACCCGTCGCACCCCTCGCTCCCCTTCGGCCCCGAGTCCCCAGAGGATGGGTCGACCGATCCCGACGGCGCGGGCGCCCAGGCCCAGCGCCATCACGATGTCGCTGCCGCGTCGGACACCTCCATCGAGGTAGACCTCGGCCCGCGAACCGACCGCCGCGACGACTTCCGGCAACGCGTCCAAGCTCGCCGGTGCCCCGTCGAGTTGACGGCCCCCGTGGTTCGAGACGATCACGGCCCGAGCACCGTGTTCGACCGCTCGGGAAGCGTCGTCGGCCGTCAGGATCCCCTTGACCACGATCGGTAGGTCGGAGAGCGCGCGGAGTCGATCGATGATCTCCCATCCGACCCCAGTGTCGGGTCGTAGCGTGAAGTGGTCCTCGAGGGTACCGAAACCGCGGGCGGGGGCCGAGATGTCGGCTCCGTTGCCGAGCGGGGGCCACGCGGCGAGCGCGAAGCCTCCGTGGGCTTGCCGGTCGCGGTTGGCGAGCACCGGAAGATCCACCGTCAGAACGATCGCGGAATATCCGGCCCCAACCGCGCGCTCGACCAAGCGACGGGTTGCCGAAAACTCCGGTTGCAAGTAGAGCTGAAACCAGCGGGGCCCGGCCGGGGCCGCGGCCGCGATCTCCTCGAGCGAGGCGCTTGAGAGCGTGCTAAAGGCCGCCAGGATCCCTGCCGCGCTGGCCGCGCGCGCCGTGCCCATCTCCGCATCCGGGTGGATCGAACCGTGGTAGGCGGTCGGGCACACGAAGTAAGGGGCCCGAACCGCGTTTCCCAAGATCGTGGTGGTGGGGTCGAGCTCGGTGACATCTACCAGCACCCGGGGGCGGAGAGTGCGTCGATGGAACGCGGCCCGGTTATCGCGCAGGGTGATCTCCTCCGCCGCGCCCCCCTGGACGTAGTTCCAGAAAGCCGGTGCGACCTTGCGCGAGGCGGCTTCCTCCAGGTCCCCCAGACTGAGGAATGCTTCCTCGGAGGTTTCTTGCGGAGCCCGAGGACCGACCCCTCGCGACCCCGACAGTTCTCCCATTCTGCTGTCCTGAGTAGCCCGTTCGTCAACGGGCTAACCCGTTTGGATCGACCCCGGACCCGCCCGATTACATGTAGCCGAACTGGCGCTTGGCAAACTCGCTCATCCGCTCGGGAGTCCACGGGGGATCCCAGATGAGGTCCACCTTCGCGCCGTGGATGAGCGGAACCTTTTCGATCGCGTTCTTGACCTCTTCCGCGAGGATTCCGGCCACCGGGCACCCCGGGGCCGTGAGCGTCATCTTGAGGGTGACATCGTCCCCGGCCCACTCGAATCCGTAGATGAGGCCGAGGTCGACGATGTTCATCGGGATCTCGGGGTCGTAGATCTGCTTGAGATTCTCGGTGATCAGTCGTTCGCGCTCGGAGTAGGGACCGGTAGGGGCCGAAGGCAGAGGTCGCTTGCTCGGAGGTAACCCAATTAAGCCACGCCCTCGTGGTCCGCGCGATGAAGGACGTCCACGCCATGTCTCCCGCGCGGGGACGCCTCCAACTTCGGTCCGTGGGCCTATCGGGAATCCGGAAACCGCTGTCGGTGCGTCGCCCCGACCGGGTCAACGTGCTCGCAGCGACCATCCATCTCGCCGTCGACCTTCCCGCCGACCGCAAGGGCTCGGACCTGTCTCGAAATGCCGAGATTCTGGCCGAGATCGTGGACCGTACTG
>JAKIVW010000216.1 GCA_022750355.1 Thermoplasmata archaeon | reverse complement strand
GGTTCCCGCTCAGGACCGCCGCGACGTAGAGGTCGCGGTCGACGACCTGGGCGGCAACCGCTGGGGGGAGTGGACCCGAGTTCCCGATGCACGTAGTGCAGCCGTACCCCACCAGTGCGAACCCGAGGTCGGAGAGGGGGACGAGGAGTCCAGCTTTCGAGAGGTAGTCGGTCACGACCTTCGAGCCGGGGGCGAGCGACGTCTTGACGTGCGGCGGGACGGAAAGGCCGAGAGAGAGGGCCTTCCGGGCGATCAGGCCCGCCCCGATCATCACGTAGGGGTTGGAGGTGTTGGTGCAACTCGTGATCGCCGCGATCACCACCGAGCCGTCGGCCACCGGCGGGTCGACGGGCCGGCGGGTCGGCGACTCGGGCGCGGCCGGTCGGCCGGTACGGTAAGAGCCGAGCGCCGCACCGAACGAGCGGGCGGCGTCGGAGAGCGCCACACTCTCCTCGGGATTTCGGGGGCCGGAGATCGTGGGGACGACCCGGCTGATGTCGACGCGCACGACGTCGTCGTAGTCGATCGCCCCGGGGGAAGGAGAGCCCCACAGGCCGGAGTTCCGGGCGTACGCCTCGACCCGCCGGACGAGGGCGGGGTCCCGCCCGGTGAACGTGAGGTACTCGAGCGTCGACTCGTCGATCGGGAAGTAGGCCGCGGTCGCGCCGTACTCGGGACACATGTTCGAGATGGTCGCCCGGTCTGCGACCGAGAGGTGCGAGACGCCCGGACCGTAGAACTCGACGAACTTGTCGACCACACCTTTCTCACGGAGGATCCGCGTGACCGTCAGGACGAGGTCGGTCGCGGTCGCGCCGGCGGGGAGCTCGCCCACGAGCTCGACTCCGACGACGGTCGGTCGGGGGAGGAAGTACGGCTCGCCGAGCAGCACGGCCTCGGCCTCGATCCCGCCCACTCCCCAGCCGAGCACAGAGACCCCGTTGACCATCGTGGTGTGGGAGTCGGTACCTATGAGGGTATCCGGGAAGGCGACCGCCCCCCCGTCCGCCATGCGTCGCACGACGACCTGGGAGAGGTGTTCGAGGTTGACCTGGTGGCAGATCCCGTTCCCCGGCGGGACGATCCGGTAATTGGCGTAGGCTTCCTTCGCCCACTGGAGAAACCGGTACCGTTCGTGGTTCCGCTCGTACTCGCGGTCGAGGTTGATGAGGAGCGAGCGCGCGGTCCCGTAACTGTCGACCTGCACCGAGTGGTCGACGATGAGGTCCACGGGGACGGTCGGGTTCACGCGTTCCGGAGCGATGCCACGAGCCACCGCCGCGCTCCGGAGCGTGGAGAGGTCGACCAGGACCGGGATCCCAGTGAAGTCCTGCAGGAGGACCCGTTCTGGGTAGTAGGCGAACTCGACGCGCTCGGCGAGTTCGGTGCCGTTCGCGAGCGCGCGGAGGTCCCGCAGGTCTCCGTGGTGCGGGTCGAAATGACGCAGGATATTTTCGAGCAGGACCCGGACGGTTCGGGGCCGACGGGCCAGTCGGGCACCGTCCACTCCCTCCAACCGCTCGATCCGAAAGACGGTCGCGCTCTCGCCGCCGAGGTCAACGACCTCGGAGACGTTCAGGGGGTCGGCGATGCTCATACCCGACCGAGCCTCCCACGGCTCTTGGCGTCTTTGGCTGTTCCCGGCGGTCGGGTCGCGAGCGGCACC
>JAKIVW010000215.1 GCA_022750355.1 Thermoplasmata archaeon | reverse complement strand
GGGATGTCATGGAGTCTCCGATCCCGACGGTGAAGCAGCACCTCGAGAAGACCGGCCTTCGTCCGAGCGATTTTGACCGCGTGGAGCACAACGAAGCGTACGCTTCGGCCTCGATCGCCGTACAGCGGACGTTCGGATTCACGGAGGAGCAGTTCAACGTGCACGGCGGCGCGATCGCCCTCGGACACCCCATCGGTGCCAGCGGGGCGCGGATTGTCGTCACGCTCGTCCACGAGTTGATCCGTTCGCACACGTCACTCGGTTTGGCGACCCTCTGCATGGGGGGCGGCAACGGACTGTCGCTCGCGGTGGACCGGGAAGGGCTCTAGCCCCGAACGCTCTCCCGCGGGTGCCGACGTTCGCCCCGACCGGAAGGTTTAACAATTCACTGAGGTGGTGCCCCACCGATGTCGTGGACGTCCGGTCAAAAGTACCTCGCCGAATTCCTCGGAACCTTTGGGTTGCTGGCCTCCGTGGGCGGCGCGGCCATCTTTTCCGGATTGGACGGGGAGAGCGGCGCCGCGCGGGTCGTCCTGATCGCCGCGTCCCTCGGGTTCGGAGTCCTCGGAATGGCGTACGCGTTCGGCGACACGTCCGGCGGTCACTTCAATCCGGCGATCACGATCGCGTTCTGGGCTTCGGGACGATTCTCGGGACGCGAGGTGGTTCCCTACATCCTCGCTCAGGTCGCGGGGGGAATCACGGCGACGGGCATCATCGCGGCCATCGCGTATGGCGGTCCCGCCGGATCTTTCTCGTTTGTCCAAGGCGCTGCGCTGGCCTCCCAGGGGTACACGGGCAATGGCGCGCCCTACCTCTACAGCGCCTCGGCCGTGTTCCTCCTCGAGGTGCTGATGACCTTCTTCCTGGTCGTCGTCGCCCTGTTCGTCACGCGATCGGAGAACTCTTCGAAGAACGTGGCGGCCATCGCGATCACGATGACGTTGTTCATGACCAACCTGGTCGCGATCCCAGTAGACGGCGCGTCCATCAATCCCGCCCGCAGCTTCGCACCCGCGGTCCTCTCCGCCCTCTGGCCTTCCGGTCAGTGGGCGATCAAGGAGGATTGGATCTTCTGGGTCGCCCCGATCGTCGGCGGTATCCTCGCCGCGGTGGTCGACCGCGCCCTCCGTCCGCGCGCCCACGCGACCTAGTCGCGGAGCCGCGCCCTCGCGTCAGACGCCAAGCGCGGCGTGACCCTCGGGGCTGAACAGCCGTTCCGAGCGGTCAGAGGGCCCGTAGAAATGGGCTCCGGCCGGCCCGCTCGTCCGCGACCACTCGATCCCCTGCTCCTTGAACTGCGGGGGCTCCGCTCCGACCTCGACGACGGTCTCGATCAGATGGGGAGGCGCGGTGACGCCGTCCTTCGCGATGCGGAGGGAGTCATTCGCCTCGTCCAGTACCACCCACGCGAGCGGGACCACCAGATGGAGATGGACCAGCCGCGGACGGAACTGGCTCTCGCTCTCGGTTTCCGTGCGGGAGAAAACGGCGTACTCTTCGTCGTCCAAGGTGGCGAGCCGGTCGAACTGGAACGAGCGTTGACGGAACTCCAGGACGTTGATCTCGAGGTCGGAAGCCGTGAGCACGGACGCGCGAGCCGGGCCTTCTATATCAGGTCCGGGGCGTCCGCCGGACGATTCGTCTCTCGAGGGCGGGGGAACCCT
>JAKIVW010000214.1 GCA_022750355.1 Thermoplasmata archaeon | reverse complement strand
CCCGCCATCGACCTACCCAGATCGGGGCGCCCGAAGCGAACATGAGCGACCCCCAAAGCACAGCGAGCGTCACCGCCAAGCACCGAGCAACCTTCGACGACCTCCCCCTGAATCCGAGCCTCCGGGCGGGGATTCGGGAAATGGGATACACCGAGCCAACTCCAATTCAAGAAGGCACTATTCCGGATGCCGTCCACGGACGCGACCTGATCGGCACGGCCCAAACAGGCACAGGAAAAACCGCCGCCTTCTTACTGCCCATTCTGGAGCGGTTGATGAGCCGGCCCCGAGGCCGAATCTACGCCCTCGTACTCACCCCGACCCGCGAACTGGCCATCCAAGCCGAAGGATTCCTCCAGCAGCTCGGAAGGCACACCGGCCTGCGAGGCGGTGCGGTCTACGGCGGGGTTGGAATGCGCCCCCAGGAAGAAGCGCTCCGCGGAGGCGCCGAGATCATCATCGCGACGCCCGGCCGGCTGCTCGACCACATGAGTCGGGGTTACGTCGACCTGCGTTCGCTCGAGATCCTGGTCCTGGATGAGGCGGACCGCATGCTCGACATGGGCTTCCTCCCCGACGTGCGACGGATCCACGACCGATTGCCCCGTAACCGCCAGACCATGCTGTTCTCCGCAACTATGCCACCGGAAGTGGTTCGCCTCTCCCGCGATTTCCTCCGGGACCCCCGCATGGTCCACGTCGCCGCGAAGACCGTGGCCGCGGTCGGGGTGTCGCATCTGGCGGTCGCTGCCCCCTCGGCGCAAAAGACCGGGATCCTCGTTCAGCTCCTGCAGGACGCCACGATGTCCAGCGTGCTCGTCTTCGTCCGGACCAAGCGCCGGGCGGATCGGCTCGTCCGCGACCTTCAGCACTCGAACGTTTCCGCCGGAGTGATCCACGGGAACCGCAGCCAAAGTCAACGGGTGCACGCGCTCGAAAGTTTCCGAAGCGGAAACCACCGCGTCCTCGTGGCGACGGACATCGCTGCACGGGGGGTGGACGTCGAGGGCGTCTCCCATGTGATCAATTTCGACGTGCCCCACGAGCCCGAAACGTACATTCATCGGGTGGGCCGGACCGCGCGCGCCCAGCGCCGCGGGGAAGCGATCTCGCTCATCGCTCCCGAAGACGCTCACGATTTTTCCCGAGTCGAGCGGCTCCTCGGAGAGACGATCCCGCGCGCCACGCTCCCCGGCTGGGACTACTCGGCACCACCGCCTCCTTCGGCCCCGTCCTCACAGGGTCGCGGACGCGGCTCGCAGGGCCGAGACCGGTATCAAGGGCGAGGGGGACGCGGACCGCCCTCCGGACGCCGGGACCGACGGAGCGAGGGACGACCTGCCGACTCCCGCAGTCGGGTCGGCCATTCTCGCCAACGTTCCAACCGTTGGTAAACGTTCGCGCCCGGCGGGGACTGCCCCACGGTCAACACTCGAGCTCGTGCCCATCGCGAGCGTGCTGACGGACGTTAGGCTTGCGTCCGATCGCCCGGAACCGGAATTTCGAGGTGGCTCGGCCGGAACAGCACGTTCGATTCCGTACGTTGCCGGAGTTCCGACCAGTGGCGGTGGACTTCGGAATCAGAATGGTACCAATGCCGGAAGAGATCGGTCGTCGACCTCACTTCCCGAGGAGAGTTGTTCCACCAAATCCCCTCGTCCCGCCTAG
>JAKIVW010000102.1 GCA_022750355.1 Thermoplasmata archaeon | reverse complement strand
ATCCACGACGAGGATCCTGTGATGTTCCTGGAACCCAAGCGGATCTACCGGTCGGTCACGGGCGAGGTACCGGACGGCGACCATCGCGTGCCGTTCGGAAAGGCGCGACTCGTGCGCGAAGGGACGGACGTTTCGGTGTTCGCCTACGGGGCCATGATCCCCCTCGTGACCGAAGCGGCCGACGTCCTCGCCAAGGATGGGATCTCGACCGAGGTCATCGACCTCCGAACGCTCGTGCCGCTCGACGAAGGAGCGATCTTGGCGAGCGTCGAGAAGACCGGACGTGCCGTCGTCGTCCACGAGGCCGCCCGCTTTTGCGGGTTCGGAGGTGAGCTTTCCGCGATCCTCGCCGAGAAGGCGTTCTACTCCCTCAAAGCCCCGATCGCTCGAGTCACGGGATACGACACGCCGTTCCCCTACGCGCTCGAAAACCTCTATCTGCCCACCGTGGACCGCGTCGTGCACGCCGTGCGGACGACGGTCCGTTCGGGGTAAGGAACCGACATGGCGTTCGATTTCCGGTTGCCCGACATCGGGGAAGGGGTCGCCGAAGGCGAGGTGGTCCAATGGTTCGTCAAGGAAGGGGACATGGTCCTCGAGGATGGGCCGCTCGTCAGTGTTCTGACCGACAAAGCCAACGTCGAGATCCCCTCGCCCAAGGCCGGTCGCATCTCCCGGATCCACGCCCAGGTCGGTGAGAAGGTCAAGGTCGGAGGTCTTCTCGTCTCGATCGAGACCGAAAGAGGTTCGACCTCCCCCCCGAACCCGCCGGCGGCGGCCCCGACCGAAACACGATCCGAGAGCCCGAAGCCCACCAACGCGGCCCCGCCTCCCGCGGCCGGACCGGCCGCTGCCACCGGTGAATCCCCGGCGCGGATCCTCGCTTCCCCCTACTTACGCCGAATCGCGGCCGAGCGTGGGATCGACCTGCGCACGGTGCGCGGGAGCGGGCCCGAGGGCCGGGTCACGGAGGCCGACCTCACGGGAGGAGCGACACCGACTTCGGGCGCTGCCCCCGGAACGGCAGGGGTCCCCGGGGCGCTACCGCCCTCGCCGGCGACCCCCGCACCCACGGCCCCGGCCGGGGGGGACTCGTCCGACTCGACCGAGCGGGTCCCGATCCGTGGGATCCGACGGGCGATCTGGGATCACATGACGCTCTCCACCCACACGGCGGCCCACTTCACGTATGTCGAAGAGGTCGACGTCTCCGAGCTCGTGCTCCTCCGGGACCGGATGGCGAAGCACGTCGAGAAGCAGGGCTCCAAACTGAGTTTTCTACCGTTCTTCGTGAAAGCGGTCGTCGCCGGCTTGCGGGCGCACCCCCGCGTGAACGCGACCATCGACGACGCCCGGATGGAGCTCGTACTGCATTCGGCATTCAACATCGGGATCGCCACGGCGGCCCCCGAGGGGTTGATCGTCCCGGTCGTCCACCACGCGGACGAAAGGAGCATCCTCGAATTGTCGAAAGAGATCGCGGACCTGGCCGAACGGGGTCGGGCGGGGAAATTGACCCGGCCCGAAATGTCGGGAGGGACGTTCACGATCACCAGCCTCGGGGCGCTCGGCGGAGTTCTGGCGACCCCGATCCTCAACTATCCGGAGGTCGCGATCATGGGCGTGCACAAGATCCAGCGCCGACCGGTTTACCGTCCCGACGGCACGCTCGGGCCGGCCGACCTCATGAACCTCTCCGTCTCCCTAGACCACCGGGTGCTCGACGGGATCGTGGGCGCCCAGTTCCTCGCGACCGTCAAATCGTACCTCGAAGACCCCCACCAGATGTTCGCTGAGATGGCATGAGCGCGGCGAGCGCGATCGTTCCTCTCCCCTATTCGCCGGCCGAGGTGGAATCGGCGCTCGGCCCGGAATGGCGCGCGACCCTCCTCGCGATGTACCGCTGGATGGCCCTCGGCCGGGCGCTGGACGCCCGGATGCAGGGCTTACAACGGCAAGGGCGCGTCGGGTTCTACGGGGCCGCGACCGGTCAGGAAGGGGTGAGCGTCGCCGCCGGTCTCGCGACCGGCCCGGACGACTGGATTTTTCCCGGACTCCGAGAGCAGCTCGTCGCCCTGGTTCGGGGCCACTCCCTCGTCACGTATGCCCACCACCTGTTCGCGGACGACCGGGACCCGGCCCGGGGCCGGAACATGCCCTGCCACCCGAGCGCAGCGGAGGTCCATTACGTGTCGATGTCCTCCGTCATCGGCACGCAGATCACGCACGCCGTGGGCGTCGCGTACGGGATGCGGTCCCGCGCGTCCCCCGGGGTCGCCCTCGCGTTCTTTGGGGACGGAGCGACCAGCGCGAACGACTTCCATGCGGGGCTCAACCTGGCGGCGGTATGGAAACTGCCGGTCGTCTTCTGTTGCACGAACAACCAGTGGGCGATCTCGCTTCCGGTCGAACGCCAGTCGGCGGTCGCGACCCTCGCCGAGAAGGGCCCCTCGTACGGGATGCCGGGCCGTCGCGTGGACGGGACCGACGTCATCGCGGTCCACCGATCCCTCCGGGAAGCGATGGACGCGGCTCGGGCCGGTGAAGGACCCACGCTGCTCGAGTTCCTCGTGTACCGGATGACGCCCCACTCGAGCTCGGACGACCCGGGCC
The DNA here is from genome assembly GCA_022750355.1 of Thermoplasmata archaeon. Taxonomy (GTDB): domain Archaea; phylum Thermoplasmatota; class Thermoplasmata; order Lutacidiplasmatales; family UBA184; genus Lutacidiplasma. The sequence continues at coordinate 4,302 of JAKIVW010000102.1, read as the reverse complement.
GCTACCAGCCCAAGGACTGGTCCGACCGCGCCCTGAGCCACGACCCGTTCCTGCGGCTCGCGGGGTGGCTCTCGGCGCACGATCTCCTGAGCGACCCGGCTCGGGTGCAACTGACCGCCGCGGCCGAAGAGGAGGTGCGGGCCGCCGTCCGCATCGCCGAGGAGACGGCCCCCCCGACCCCGGCATCGCTCACCGAAGACGTCTATGCCCTTCCGAGCTCCGTTCGGGGCGCTCACCCCCCGGAGGGGAACCACTAGATGGCGGGAACTTACGCGCGTTCGACCCCGGTCTTGGTGATCGGAGGCGGACCCGGTGGTTACGTCGCGGCGATCCGAGCGGGTCAGCTCGGACTGAAAGTGCTGTTGGTGGAGAAGGACGAGCTCGGCGGGGAATGCCTCAACCGAGGCTGCATCCCCTCGAAGGCCCTCATCCACGCGTCCCTCCTGTACGAGGCCCTGCGCACCGAGGGTCCGGAAGTCGGCGTACGAGCGACCGAGGTTCAGTTCGACCTCCCGCAGACGATGCGATGGAAGGATTCGGTCGTGGCCAAGGAACGGGAGGGAGTCGCCTCGCTGCTCAAATCGGCGGGCGTCGTCGTCCTGAAGGGCGAGGCCCGATTCACGGGCCCCCACTCCGTCGATTTCACCGCGCCGGACGGGGGGCACGAGCGGATCGATTTCGAACACGCCATCATCGCGACCGGTGCGGTACCGGCCGTGCTCCGCGGATTCGAGTCCGATGGTACGACGGTGATCACCGCGTGGGACTTGTTGCGGATGACCTCCCTCCCGAAATCCATCCTCGTCCTCGGCGGCGGTGTCAGTGGCTGCGAGTTGGGCGAGTTTCTCGCTCGCGTCGGGGTCGACGTCACCATCGTCGAACTGCTCCCACAACTTCTGCCGGGGATCGAGCCCGACCTCTCTCGGGAGCTTACCGGCTCCCTCGAGCGCCTCGGGGTCAAGGTGCGGGTGGGCACGAAGGCGCTCGCTCTCGAACGGAGACCGAAGGGGGTGGCGCTCAAGGTCGAGGGAGCTAACGGACCCGAAGTACTGGAAGCCGAGCGGCTGTTCGTCACGATCGGAAAACGGCCGGCCTCCCGCGAGCTCGCGCTCGAAGAAGCGGGTATTGTGAGCGACCCGAAATCGGGATTCATCGGCGTCGACGACCAGCTCCGCACGAACGTGCCCCACATCTACGCGGTCGGGGATGTCGCCCGGCCCCCGATGCTCGCGCACAAGGCCTACCGCGAGGGCACGGTCGCCGCCGAGGCGATCGCGGGCCGGACGACCCGATTCCAGTTCGAAGCGATGCCCGCCGTCGTCTTCACGACGCCCGAGCTCGCGACCGTCGGTCTCACTCGCGAGGCCGCCGAAAAGCTCGGCCACACCGTACGGGAGGTCCGGTTTCCGTTCGCGGCTCTCGGCCGAGCCCACGCGGCCCACGCGACCGGCGGCTGGGGAAAGATCCTCGGCGATACGGTCAGCGGGCTTTTGCTGGGGGTCCACGTGGCCGGAGAAGCGAGCGGGGAGTTCATCGCCGAGGCGGCGTTGGCGATCGAGATGGGCGCGACCGTTCGGGACGTCTCCCTCACGATCCATCCCCATCCCACCTTTTCCGAGGCCCTCCAGGAGGCGGCGCTCCTGTGGCTCGGGGAACCGATGCACGTGGCCCGCAGGCGGACGGATGCTGTCGGTCGTTGATTGGGGCTTGCGCGACTATCGCGAGTCCCTCGCGGCGATGCGCGCGCTCGTCGGGGAACGTCGGGCCGCTCGGATCCCGGACACGCTGATCTTGGTCGAACACCCGCCGGTCGTGACGATCGGGGTCGAAGGGGACGACGGGGCTGCTCGGGCGAGCGGCTTGCCCGTGGTGGAAGTGGAGCGCGGCGGTCGAGCGACCTATCACGCTCCCGGTCAGTTGGTCGGTTATCCGATCGTCGACCTCGCACCGTGGGACCACGACGTCCGAGGGTTCGTCACGGAGGTCGAGCGCGCGGTGGTCGCGTCGATCGCCCCGTTCGGGGTGACCGGGGGACACGTCTCGGGTCGCCGGGGAGTTTGGGTGGCGGGAACTCGGAAGATCGCCTCGGTCGGGATCGCGGTCGAGGGTTGGGTCACCTACCACGGATTCGCGCTCAACGTAGACCTCGATCTCGCTCCGTTCGACCGATTCCATCCCTGTGGATTCGACGGACCGGTCATGACTTCGCTCGCCCGCGAAGTCGGACATTCCCTCTCGGTCGACGAGGTAAAGCCGCACGTCCGACGCGCCTTCGAACGACTGAGCCACCGGCCGCTCCGCGCCGCCGCACCCGCCGCATGAACGGGGGCGGGACTCGCCGCCCTCGGATGCTGCTCGTCGGCGGCGGCGGTGGTCTGGCCGGGCGAGCTCTCGTGCAGGAGTTCGCAGGAGATTGGGACATCCGGTCGGTCCATCGGACGCTCGCTCCGGAAGAATCCGCCGCGTCCGTGGAGTGGGTTCCGGCGGACGTCGCGACGGTTCCCCATTGGGGACCGATGTTGGACGGGGTCGACGTGGTCGTGAACGTCGCGTGGTATCGATCCGGTCCGGACCGCCGATTCCGACCGTTGGCCGAAGGTCTCAGCCGACTCATCTCCGACTGTCGAACCGCGGGAGTTCGACGATTCGTCCACATCAGCGTCCCGGTGGCGACCGACCACATCGAGTCGACCCTGCCCTACATGCTGCGAAAGCGGCAGGTCGACGCTGCCCTGATTGCGAGCGGCGTCGACTTTTCGATCGTGCGGCCGACCATGCTGTTCGGTCCGCAGGACAAGCTGCTCACGGTGATGCTGCGCACGATGCGCCGATGGCACCGCTTCCCGATGTTCGGCGACGGCAGCTACCACGTGAGCCCGATCGCGGTCCGAGACCTGGCCCGCATCGTGCGGCGGGAGGCGGGGCTCGACGGATCTCGCACTCTCACCGCCGGCGGCCCCCGGACGTGGGGCTACCGCGAGTTGACCGACTTCATGTTCGGGACGTTGGGCCTGTCCCCTCATTATTTCCAGCTTTCCGCGAGGGCCGGCGAGCGGCTCGCACGATGGCTCGAGATCTTGGGCTCGACTCTGCTCTATCCGTACGAGGTCGAATGGCTGGTCTCCGACCGGCTCGGATTCCCTCCCTACGAGGGACTCGCGACCCCGCTCGAGCCGGTCGAACCGTTCCTGCGGGGCGAGGGGATGCGACTCCGGTCCCACCGTCCGAACGGGTAGATTTAAGGCACAGACCCGCCCATCGTCCCGGCGATGGAAGCAGTCGACTTGAGCCGCCGGCTTTCCGACTTCAGCCAGGTCGCGCAGGAGGTGCTCCGGGATGTACCCGAGGTCACCGAGCAGCAGGTCCGGCATTGGATCGTGAACCCGTTCCTCGTGGCCCTGGGTTGGGATCCGCACGACAAAAAGCAGGTCTACCTCGATTTCGAGGCGAAACCCGGCGAGGGGCCGGTCGATTATGCGCTGTTCAACGCCGAGGGTCACGCTCGATTGTTCCTGGACGTCCGCGAGCGCACGGCCTCCGTCTCGGAGATCGGAGGCGTGGCCGAGCAGGCTCAGCACGCGAAAGTTCCCCTGGTCCTGCTCACGAACGGGCGAGAATTCTCCCTGTGGCACGTGTCCAAGGACGAACCGGCGGCCCCGTTGGCCGTGCTCTCCCTCAAGCAGCTCGCCGACAATTCGGAGAGCTTGCTCGGTCTCACGGCCGAGTTCCGGCTGAGCGATACCGGCATCGAACAGCTGCGCCGAAGCGCGATCCGACTCGCGGTATTGCAGATGCTCGAGGAGAACACCGAGAAGACGTTCGACGCGTTGGTCGGTTGGGTTCGTTCCCAAGTGTCGCCGGGGGCCCTCGACGCGACGACCGAGGACGCGATCCGCGACGCGACGATGCTCTGGCTCACGGAGGAGCACCTCACGCTGCCGGGCTTCGCGCCGTCCGACGGAAAGCGACCCCAGGACCTCCGCACCACCACGCCCCGCGACTGGGAGCCGTTCCCCCGCGGACCCGCGGGCACCTTCCAGTACAAGTTCGACTCGGCCAAGATCCTCGACCTGCGCCAGGGTCCGCGCGAGGTCCGAGAGCAGCTCCGGAATCAGGGAATGCGCACTCCCACCGCCACGAGTTTCGGTGGTTTCTACCACGCCCTGCGAGCCCGGGCGGGGCTCGCCCCCGGAGCGTAGGTCCGATCGGCTCCGCCCGGCGACGTTCGGGGGGCTCCCTCGGGGACCGATAGGTTCCTATGGGACCGGACCGATGGGGGACCGTGTCGCCCGCAGTACGGAA
>JAKIVW010000011.1:21404-26808 GCA_022750355.1 Thermoplasmata archaeon | reverse complement strand
CAGTTCCGCCCCGATCTGTGCGATCCCTTTGGTGGTGGACTTGTAGGGGGTGACCGAGGTCCGCGCGATGACCCGGAGGGACCGAAGTTGAGAGAGCACGGTGATCACCTCCTCCGTGAGGCCGTCCGCGAAGTATTCGTCCGTCGGGTCGGGACTGATGTTGGCGAACGGAAGGATCGCGAGCCCGGTCGCTTTCGGAACGGCGACCTCCGGACTGGGACCGGTCCAGGGAAGGAGGACCCGGTAGAGCTCCGTCTCTTCCTTCAACCCCTTCAAGAACCGCGTCGGAAGCCTCTCGAGCCGGTCGGGGATCTTGTTCCAGACCTGATCGCGGACGGCGCCCGACACGCAAATCCCGCCCGGCTCGGCGATCGGTTCGATCCGCGCGGCGATGTTGACCGTGTCTCCCAGGATATCCCCCGCCTTCCGTTCGACGTCGCCGAGATGGATCCCGATTCGGATCTGAAAGGAAACTCGTTCTTCCCCGGCGTTTCGGTCATGGATCCGCTGCTGGACGGCGATGGCACACCGGATCGCCTTGAGGGCGCTCTCGAACTCCACCAAGAAGCCGTCTCCCGTCGACTTGATCACTCGACCTTCGTGGGTGGCCAAGATGGGGGCGACGAGCTCGGCCTGCTCCTGAAGCAGCCCGAGCGTGAGCGCCTCGTCGGCCTGGACGGAGGCGGTGAAGCCCACCGTGTCGGTGAACATGATGGCGGCGAGTTGTCGAGTCGCGGCCATACCGGGACACCGAGTTAGGGAACATTAGCCCCCGGAGGCCCTCTCCCGGGTACGTCCACCTCCGGTTGCACGATGGGAGGGCTCCAGCAGCATGAACTACCCGGTTCCGCTACTGAAGGCGGGCCCATCGTCGGGTCCGATAGGAGGTAGTCATGACGACTCCGGAAACCCGCAGGTTGGAAACGAAAATCGGGTTCATCGGCATGGGCCACATGGGGAGTGGGATGACCCATCGATTACTGAACGCGGGGTACCCTGTAGTGGTCTATGATCGCACCGCGGCGACGACACGAGCCGCCGTGGAGTGGGGGGCGACCACCGCCGCTACGCCGAAGGAGTTGGCGGCGAATTGCGAGCTGGTCCTGGCGAGTGTCACGAATGACGAGGCCCAACACCACGTCATGTTCGGCCCCGACGGCGCACTGGCCGGAGTGCATTCGAATTCGACCATCATCGACCTGAGCACCGTTTCCCCGGGTGCCTCCCGTCGTCTCCATCAAACGGCCGCGGAGCACGGCGTCCCGATGATCGATGCGGCGGTTTCGGGAAGTGTGCCCCAGGTCGAGCAGGGCAGTCTCGTCATCTTCGTCGGAGGGGAGGCGGAGACCTACCAACGGTGCCGGCCGATCCTGGATGTGCTCGGATCCCACAGCTTCCATGTCGGCCCGAGCGGCATGGGCACCACGATGAAACTGGTGGTCAACACTTTGCTCGGCCTCGGAATGCAGGCCTTGGCCGAAGCGATCGCGCTCGGTCTCAAGGCCGGCATCCAGAAGGGACTGTTGCTCGACGTCCTCGGACAGACGGCGGTACTCACTCCGGGTCAGAAGTCCAAGTTGGAAAACGTCCGGCAAGATCGGTATCCTTCCAACTTCGCCCTCTCGCTCATGCACAAGGACTTCGACCTGGTGCTCCGGGAAGCCCACGAGCTCTCGGTCGCCATGCCGGCCACGGCGGCGGCCCAACAGATGTCTGCCGCCGCGATGGCCCGGGGAGCCAATGAGGACTTTTCAATCATGATCCGATTCATGGAGGCTTTGGCCGCTGCCTCGGCCCTACCCGGTGAGCCCGAGCCGGGCGCAGCCCTTCGTCCCACGCCCCCGCCCTAGTGCCCATGCGCCGACCGAAGAACCGACTCCCGGTTGTGTCTCGGCCGCCGCGGCCTGCCGTAGCACAGGAATAAGCACCTCGAAGAAAGTTCCAAGTGAGACGCGCTTCATCTGCGTTCGTGTCCTTCGATTCGGTATGACCAACCCGACCGAAGCGGCGCGCTTTCCGAACGCCTCTGCCGACGTGACCTCCCCCTCGCATCGACCGACAGTCGACTGCATGTTCTGCCAACGGGCGACCGATTTTGGACCGCTCTCGGACCGGTGTGTCTACGAGGATTCGTCCTTCCACGCTTCCCATCAGATCTACGAGGACGGGCCGAGCTACCTCGGCATTATCCTCATTCAGACGAAGCGCCACGTCCCGAACCTGGCCGCGCTCTCCGACTCAGAATCGGAGCGGCTGGGTTGGCTGATCGGTCGGCTCAGCCGGGCGCTCGGGATGTGCACACCGGCGGAATGGACCTACTGCTTCGGGTTCACCGAAGGGGTCCGGCATGTGCACATGCTCATCGCGGCCCGCTACCCGGGAATGCCGAAGGAGTACGTTCGGCTCGCCATCGCGGATTGGCCCGGCGCTCCGCACGGCGATCCTATTCAGGTGGCCGAACTCGTCTCGCGTTTGCGCTCCGCGGTCGGGCGCCCCGGCCCTCCGTAGCACCCGGTGTCCCCCGGACCCCCGCTCCGTTCTCCGCGTGATTCGGTGCTTCGTAGGGGATTTCCGCCCGCGAGGCGTGGGGGTTCCACGCACCGCGGACTCGAGGTCGGACTGCATCTCACGCCCGGGTTGACCGACGAGAATTTCGTCGCGGAGGCACTGGGCAACTTGGCGGCCTACGAGCTGCAACGCAAACGTGGGGAGACGCTGGCCTGGCAGGTATTGAGGGTGGAAGGTTCCTCCAGCCACCACTTTCGCATCGTGATCCGGCATCCGGACCGCGTCCTAGACCTCGGGATTAAGAACGATCTCCGACCGATCCTCGATTCTTTGTCCCAAGAATCGGTCGAGGAGTTGCGCGCCCGTTTCGACAGGGCCCGACAAGCCGGACTCGAACCGGCGCCAGTTCGGACGGTGCATGAGGCGGCCGACTATTGGCGGGACGACTTCTGGAACTGGCTCGGCTAGGGCGCTTCGTGCCGTTCTGAGCCCAAGGTTCCTCCACCCGAATCATCCGGCGGCCGGTTGGGGCCGAATTGGGGTGAGAGTGGGGCGTGACTCGGCCGTGAAAACGGCCTATGGCTATGACGGGTCGGCCGGCTGGGCGGGCGATGAAGCGACCCAGCCCGCTATGGTTGATCCCGGTAGCGGCAGCGCTCCTGCTGCTGGTGCCGGCCGCCGCGTCCGCCCAAGCGCCGATCGCGACTCCCTCCGTCCCGTCCCACGGTGCCGGGGGTGCGGTGTTCACGATGTCGAACGCCGTCTCCGGCAACTCGGTGATCGCCTACCGGATCGGTTCCGGCGGGGCGCTCATCCCGGCGGGAACGTTTGCCACTCACGGTCTCGGCACCGGGGCAAGTCTCGCCGATTCGGGGGCGCTCGCCCTCACCGCGAACCATGAATTCCTCTTGGTCGTGAACGCGGGCAGCCACTCCATCTCGGTCTTCCACGTGAACGCGGCCCCCGGACCGGTGCTGACGTTCGTCGACCAAACCCACTCCCGGGGCCAGGTCCCCGTCAGCATCACCGTCCACGGATGGTTGGTGTACGTGCTGAACGCGGGCGATTCCAGCCGGCGCGGCAACATCGCGGGCTTCCAACTCGGCACGAGCGGGGTGCTCACGCCGCTCATCGGCTCGCGCGAACCCCTGAGCACGAACGCTCCGACGGGCCCGGCCCAGATCTCCTTCAACCCGAGCGGCCACGTCCTCGTCGTTACGGAAAAGAACACGAATCTCATCGACACGTACGTCGTCGGAACCGGCGGCCTGGCCCAGGCCCCCACGGTGACCGTGTCCAACGGGACGACCCCCTACGGGTTCGCCTGGGGGAAGGGCGGCTCGCTCATCGTCAGCGACGCGGCGATCGGCGCGCTCTCCTCGTACTCGGTGGCCTCCAACGGCGCGCTCACGGTTGTGAGCGGCTCGGTGGCGGACGGCGGAGCCGCCCCGTGCTGGGTGACCGTCGCCCACGGCGGCACGTGGGTATACACGACCAACGCGCACGGCAGCACCATCTCGACGTACCAGGTCGGCACCGGCGGGACCCTCACGCTGGTCAGCGCGGTCGCGGCCACGACGGGTGCGGCCGACACCGACATGGCGGTCGGTGGACCGCACGGCCAGTACCTGTTCGTGTACGACGCCGGGGCGGGCGAAATCGAACAGTTCGCGATCGGGTCGGGCGGTAGCCTGACCCTACTCTCGGCGGTCTTTTCCCTGCCCGCCACGGCGGAGGGGATGGCGGCGTTCTGAGGGGACGACGCCCGACCCACGGGGAGGGGGTTCGACTGATAAGGAGCGGCCGACTCGGTCGGGACGATCCATGAGTCCCGGCTTCCGCTCCCTCATGTGGTACCTCCTCTTCGGCACCCGCGGGGGCCCGAACCGCCGTCGGATCCTTGACGCGCTGGTCCTTTCCCCCGCCAACGCCCACCAGCTCGCCGCAACCCTTTCTCTCGATTACCGGACCGTCCGTCACCACCTGAAGCTACTGGAACGGAACGGCGCGATCTACCGGCCCGTGGGGGACGCCTACGCGGCCCCCTACGAGCTCGCGGGCGCGACGGAAGCCTACCTCGAGGCGCTTCCCGTCGGCGGTGGCCGCCCCGGGATGTCCTCCGGGGCGCGTCCGACCACCCGGCCGAACCTCGTGCGATCCTTCGGAGGCGACCGATGAGCAGCCTGTTGATGGAGGCGAGCGTGGCGCTCGGCCTCGTGAGCATCGTGCTCGCCGCCGCCCTCTTCGCGCTGTACCGTCGCGTCTACGCGCAGACCCGAACCGGCTTCGGGCTCGCGCTCCTCGTGTTCGCGGGCGCCTTCGTGTTACAGAGCGGGCTCACCGTGTACTCGTACCTGGCCGCGATGCCCCTCATCCCGGACTCCTTCGCGCCGTTCCTGTTCGCGATCGGCCTGTGCGAGGCGACCGGCCTCGGGGCGATCGTGTGGACCGCCTCCCACTGAGCCGGTCGGGCCACCTCGAAGGGGCATTCGGCCAAATTTCATCGCCCCGGACGCTCGCGGAGCAATCCGCACTTATGCGCATCTTGAAATAGTTTGTTCACCGACCAACGTACACTCCCTCTACCCGCTTCGGCGGGGGTTACGTTGATCGGCCATTCTCCTCCCAGGGCGACCGCAGGTTGGATCGTAGTCGTGCTCGTCGTCGCGAGTTCGCTCGCGGTCCTCGGGCCGGTCGGGTCGACGCTCGCTCGCCCGAATGCCCCGGCACAGAGTATCGCGGCGGTGCCCGACCCTGGGGCACTCGCCTTTGCGACCGAGAGCGCTCCCGCTGGCTCTAGCGCCGGCGCCATCCACGACGCCGGCTCTCACCATCCTCCGGGCGAGATCACCTCCGGCATGGGCTGGGAAGGGATCGACTACCGGAACAGCTGTTC
>JAKIVW010000011.1:0-21394 GCA_022750355.1 Thermoplasmata archaeon | reverse complement strand
GGATGCGTCCCGGCGGACCCCCAGCTGGCCGTCGGAGCCGGGTATGTCCTCGAACTCACCAACGGCACCGAACGACTGTGGCTCATCAACGGGACCCAGGTGTTCAATGGGAGCCTGAACGCCCTGTTCGGGGCGGGCACAGACGTGCTCTCGAGCCCCCAGGTCCAGTTCGACCTCTCGTCCTTCCGCTGGTTCATTTCGGCCGACGACGTCACGACGAACCAGATCCTCCTCGGGGCCAGCCAGTCGAGCGATCCGACGGCGACCTGGAACCTCCAATCGATCGTCCCCAACAGCGGGTCGGTCCCCCGCCAGCCGTTGCTCGCGGTCGACGCGGTCGATGTGGTACTGACGGCGAACGAATTCAGCGCGAACGGTAGCTTCCAGGGGGCTCAGGTGTGGGCCGCCAACAAGACCGCCCTCCTCGAAGGAGGGTCCGCCGTTCCGGTCGCCGTGGACGCTCCCGACCCCGGAGCCGAAGGGCTGGTCCCCGTCACCCCGCTGAGTAGTTCGACCGTCCTCTACCTCGTCGATGACGAGCTCGGGGGGAACAACACAGTGCACCTCTACTCTCTTGTGGGTTCCCCGCCCGGGACGGTGGCGCTCTCCAGCCCCACCAATTTCTCGACCAGCACCGCCCCGCCCCCGAACGCGATCCAAGCCAACACGACGAGTCTGCTCGGGGTCGGAGACGGACGGATCGACAGCGCGGTCTGGCGGTCGGGCACCCTCTGGGCCGTCGCCACGGGTGCGTGTACCCCGAACGGGGACAGCGTGGCGCGATCCTGCCTGCACGTGTGGGAAGTGAACACCGCGACCGACTCCTTGAAGCAGGACTTCACCTGGAGCAGCGGCCCCGGAACCTACGACTTTGACCCGGCGCTCTCGATCGCCACCCGAGGGGATGTCGCCCTCGTGTTCGGCGAGTCGTCGTCGACCCTCTACCCGAGTTTCCTCGCCACGGGTCAAGCCGTCACCGATTCTGCGTCCACCCTCGAGCTCCCCGTGACCCTCCACAACGGAACGGGGCCGTACGACCCCGCAGCCGGCTGCTCCGCCGGCGTCTGCCCCTTCGGAAGCGACTTCGCGATCGCCTCCACTCCGTCGACCAACGTCCACTTTTGGGCCGTCGGCGAGTACGCGCCCCAGAATTCCTCGCGGAACTACTGGAAGACCTGGGTGAACCAGGTCGCCGCGTGGGCGACGGTACCCGTCACCTTCGCCGAATCCGGTCTTCCGTTGGCGACCCCCTGGTCCGTGACGGTGAACGGCCAGCTCTTCACCTCGACGAATTCGTCGCTGACGGTCGACGAGCAGAACGGCTCGTACACGTTCACGCTGCCGGCCACCTTACCGGGAGCCCCGGGGATCCGCTACCTCGCGAGCTCCTCCGCGGGGACGTTCACGGTCGGTTCCACCGACGTGCTGGTGAACCTCGCCTACGTCCCCCAGTACCAACTCTCCTCGTCGTCCGGTCCCCTCGGCGGCGGCACCGTCTACCCCGGAGGGAACTGGTTCAACGCGGGATCGCTCGTGTCGCTAAGTGCCCTCGCCAACGCGGGCTACCAGTTCGAATCCTGGACCGGCAGTGGCGCCGGTTCCTACTCTGGCGCCGACAACCCGGCGAGCATCACGATTGGCTCGGCCATCATCGAGCGGGCCACGTTCTGGGCCTCTGCGACGTATCCCGCCTGGTTCACCGAGAACGGCCTTCCCGGGGGAACGAACTGGAGCGTGACGGTCAACGGCGTTTCGAACGGGGCTTCCGGCTCGGCGATCGCGTTCAACGAACCGAACGGCAGCTTCACCTACACCGTGCTCGGCCCCGTTCCGGGGAGCCCGCAAACCCAATACATCCCGGACCCCGCCTCCGGATCATTCAACCTCGCCGGGGCCGAAGCGAGCGTGAGCGTCTCCTACCTGCCCGAGTACGAGCTCGCCGCCACGGCCGCCTCCCCCGGCACCGGGGTCGTGAACCCGGCCGGCGGCTGGTTCCTCAACGGGTCGACCGTGAACCTCAGCGCCCTCGCCGCTCCGGGCGAGTTGTTCGTCGACTGGACCGGCGCCGGCATCGGTTCCTATTCCGGGCCCGCGAACCCAGCCCTGGTCACGCTCGATTCCCCCGTGAACGAACAGGCCCGTTTTGCCCCCGCCACGACCTACGAGGTGACCTACACCGAGACGGGCCTACCCGTCGGTGCCACTTGGGCCGTCACGACGAACGGGGTCCGAGCGTCGTCGTCGTCGACCTCCGTGGCGTTCAACGAACCGAACGGCAGCTTTTCGTTCGGGGCGCAGACCACTTTCACGGAGGTGAACGGAACCACCTTCGCAGCAACGCCCGGTTACGGGGCGTTCACGGTGGCCGGCGGCCCGGTCCGCGAAGCGATCCAATTCGCCCCGGTCGTCCCCACCACGTCCGCCCCCGGGACCGAGGACGGGGCCGCGAACGCCGCCGGAATCCCGGTGTGGGTGTTCGCGGCCGTGCTCACGGCACTTCTCATCGTCGTCGCAATCCTGGCGGTCGCGTCGCGCCGCCCACCCGAGCCGCCCGTCGTACCGGCGCCCACGGCGCCGATCCCCCGGCCCGCCTGGGACGAGAGCGGCTAGCGAACCGATTGTTCCGGGCCTTCTCTCTCGGCGGGCTCCTAAATAGACGGGCGTGGTCCGCCGATCCGATGGCCCCACGACGTCCACGACGGTCTCCCTCCCGCCGGGCACGCCCGCGTCGGGTCCCCCCTCGGCCCACCCTGGTTCCGGTCCCCCGGCCGGACGGTCCGATGCGACTCGGCGAACCGCCGCACTCGCACATCGTCTGTCGGACCTGCGGTCGGATCGCGTCGGTGGACCTCGCCGATGCGGAGCGGGAACTTCTCATCGCCCTCGCCTCCCGCCATCCGGACGGCTGGAGCGTCGACGGGATCGCCTTCTCGCTCACGGGCGCGTGCCTCCGCTGCCGCGAGGCCTCGCAGTCCTAGTCGGATGGGGACGAGGGACGGCGTGAGCGGATTCTTCCTCTCGCCCCGCATCGCGTGGGGTACCGGGGCCCTCGAGCAGGTGAGCGGACTCGGCGCACGACGCACGTTCCTCCTGGTCGACCCGACGGTGGCCCGCGCGGACGGTCACCACCGCCTCGTCGAGGAACTCGCGAAATCGGATACGGCCACGACCGTCGAAGTGGCCGCGGACGCGCCGAACGAAGTGGCGGCGGTCGACGCCTTGGTCGACCGGCTCCGCCCCTCCCCTCCGGATGTACTCCTCGCGGTCGGGGGAGGTCGCACGATCGACGCGGCGAAGGCGATCCGACTTCGACTCCTGCACCCGGAAGTTTCTCTTCACGCGATGCCCCCGCTGCTGGACCCCTCGATCGGCCCTCCCGTGAGCCTCGTCGCCGTTCCCACGACGAGCGGGAGCGGGGCGGAAGTCTCGTGGGCCTCCGACCTCACCACCGGCGAGGGTGCGCCGATCGAGATCGCGGACCGTTCGCTCGTCCCCGACTGGGCGATCGTCGACCCGGGGTTCGCGGCCTCCCTCCCGGTCGACCGGGTGTTGGACGGAGCGGCGGAGACGCTCGCCCTGGCGAGCGAAGCGTTCCTCTCCGCCTGGGCGAACCCGTTCTCGGACGCGCTGGCGCTCGATGCGGCCACCACGGTCGTCCAGCGATTGCCCCACGCGATCCGCTGGAGCGATGACCCGGAAGCGCGGGCGGCCCTGCACTACGCCGCGACCTCCGCGGGGCTCGCCGCGTCCAACGCCCAGCGGGGGTTGGCCCACGCGCTCGCCAAGTCGTTGGAGGGGCCGACCGGACTCTCCTACGGCCGACTTCTCGGGATCGCGCTCCCGAACGTCCTCGAATTCGACCACCCCTCCGCTCGGGACCGCCTCGAGATCCTCGGCCGCCGGGTCGCGGGGCCGGAGGAGCGCGGAGCGACTCCGATCGCGCAGCGGGTCCGGCGAATGTTCGATCAACTCCGCTTCCCGGCGACGGTCCGCGCCGCGGGAGGTTCCGTGGACAGATGGGCCGAACGTCGGGCGGAGGTCATCGCCCACGCGGTTCGGTCGCCGGCCGCCCTCGCCAATCCGCGGGTCCCTTCCGCCGCGGACGTCGGGCAGTTGCTGGACGCGGTGATCGGGGCTTAGGGGGCGACCACGGGACGGCGTTCGACCGTCTCGGGGAGCGATTCCGCCGCCGACGGGGTCTGGTCCACGGGTCGACCCGCGACCTCGACCGCGCGGTCGATGGCGATCTCGGCGAGGTCGCTCGCGTAGTACGCGCTCCGCTCGAGACTTTCGAGGACGTACGCGAGCCCGATGGCCAGCCGTCCGGGCTTGGTCGCGATCTCGTGAAGGACCTTGTCGCGGAGGCGGGTGAGTTCCTTCGCCGCATCGAGCACCGCATTGGCCTTCTCGATGTCCCGCGCGTCCAGGCTGGCGAGCGCGTCGGCGAGCGCGGTCGCGGCACCCTCGGCCATCCGGTCGAGCTCGGCCCCGAGACGGGCGGGGGTGCGTTCCTTGCCCAGGATCGATACGGTCTCGGCGATCCGCACGGCGTGATCGGCGATCCGCTCGAGCACGCGCGAGGCGAGCAGGTAGGTGGAGCACTCGGGCAAGGTGAGGTCGATGGTCGCGAGCACGCGGGCGTCGCGGAGGGCGGTCGTGACCTGCTTTTCGAGGAACCAGTGCAGGCGGTCGACCTCCCAGTCCCGCTCGATGACGTCCTTCGCGATGGAGAGGTCCCGAGCGCGGAACGCCGCCATCGCATCGGTCTGCATCGCGCGGACCATCTGGTGCATCCGGCGGATGACCGACGGGATCGGAAGCGGGTTGGGCCCGACGACGTCCTGGAGGACCACGGCCTCGGACGTCTCCTCGAGGATCTCGGGACCAATCATCCGCTGGGCGAACCCGCGAATCACCTCGCGGGTGCGCGCGTTCATCCGTCCCTCGGTTCGTACCTCGAGCAGCGGGTACCCGGCGATGTACTCCGCCACCAATCGACGGAACAGATGTTCGTGGTCCGCGGAGTTCGAGACCTGGACGACCCGACGTTCGCCCTCGCCCGCGGTGGCGGCCTCCGGGAACACCGTCATCGAGCCGTCGGCACGCGGCGTGAAGTAGAGCACGTCGCCCGCTCGCAATCCGCGGGCCAGCACCCAGTTCTTCGGCAGCGAGACGATGAACGTCGACCCACCGGTCTTCTGGATGCGGCGGCCATGAAATCCTCCGCTGGCGCGCATCGTGGGCCCTCGCACCCGTGGCTATCTATATAGCACTCCCTAGGCCGGGCGCGGCTACAGTCGACGAGCCCCCGAACGGAGCCGGCGCGCTTCCCCCGTCGGCGGACGTCTCAATATACTAATACTCAAAGTCGCCGTGACGGCGGTCCGGTCATGGTCGAGCCGTCCGGCCCTCGATACTGGTTTGAGGGTCGCGCCCGGACGACCCACCTCGACGAGACGATCCTGGACGGTCTCGCCCGGGAGGGGCTTCCGAACCTGCAACGATCCCCGCGCTACCATCGCCCCCGGGCGCCGTTCTGCGGGATCGGCCAGTGTACCGGCTGCCTCGTCCGGGTCAACGGACGCCCGAACGTCCGCGCCTGTCGGTACGTCCCCTCGGAGGGAGACCGCGTGGAAACGGAGAACGCATGGCCCTCCCGCCGATTCGACCTCCTCGCGAGCTTCGACTTCGTCTTTCGAAACGGCATCGACACGCTCCACGGTTTTCGGAAACCGGCCTTCCTCACGCCCCTCTTCCATCGGGTGGTGCGACGTCTCGCCGGCTACGGGGAGCCGCCGTCGGCGGAGAGCGCGGCCGGCCTCACGGTGGCGCCGGAGATCCGGACCACCGAGATCGCGATCGTGGGGGCGGGTCGGAGCGGGCGGGCCGCGGCCGCGGCGCTGGTCGCCGCCGGAGTTCCTCCGGTCGTGCTCGACCGCCGGGCGGAGGTTCCCGAGATTCCCGGCGCGGAGCTGCTCCTTTCCACGACGGCGACCTTCCTCCCGGGCCGGTCCGCGACCCCGGGCGCACCGTTCGAGATGTTGGGGTACACCGAACCCGCGAAGGGGGTCTTGATCCGGGCCCAGCACGTCGTCGTGGCGACCGGAAGTTACGACGCCTCGCTCCTCTTCGAGTCGAACGACCGGCCCGGAGTCATGACGGGGGACGGGGCGATGGCGCTGTCCCGGGCGGGCCGCCCGCCCCCTTTCCGACGAGCGGTGGTGTTCGGTGCCGGGTCCCGGGCCCGCGCGATCGTCGAACGGTTCGGTGACCAGGTGAGCGCGGTGGTAGCGCTCGGGGAGATTCCTCCGGAGGTCGTGCGGGCCGCGTCGGACGCCGGAATTCCGCTCTATCCCCGGTCCCTCCTCTGCTCGACCGTGGGTCGATCCCGAATCTCGGGCGTGGTGATCCGCTCGCGCGGAGACCGGGCCCGGGCTACCCTCGAGTGCGACGCTCTCGTCCTGGCCCACCGTCGCCTTCCGAACGGACAGTTGTTCTTCCAGGCCGGGGCGCGCATGGGCTGGCGCGGTGGCACGGGGGCGTACTATCCGTTGGCCGGAGACGACGGAGCGACCAACGTGCCCGGAGTCTGGGCGATCGGCTCGGCTTCCGGGGCGCTCGGCCCCGCGTCGCCGGGGAGCGGGGAACGGGTCGCCTCGGCCCTCACGGGCGGCTCGGTCCCGATGAGCCCGCTCGAGCGGGTACGTCCCGACGGTCCGAACGAACTCGAGGGGTACTATCGGGAGCTCTTGAGGGAACCGCGGAACGGGCGTTGGATCGCCTGTCCGTGCGAGGACGTGCTGCTGGACGAGATCGAGGCGGCCACGCGCGCCGGGTATCGGGGCGTCGAGGTCGTGAAGCGGTACACGGGGGTCGGCACGGGACTCTGTCAGGGGCGGTACTGTCTCCCCGACGCCCTGCTGCTCCTGTCGATCGCGGAGGGCCGCCCGCCTTCCGAGGTCGGGTACATCACGCAACGACCCCCGGTCCACCCGACCCCGATGGCGGCCCTCGCGGCCCTCTGCCCGGCCGTAGTCTCTTCGGAGCCTACCGGATGAGCGCGCTCCGACGGGCCGATTACGCGGTCGCGATCGTCGGCGCCGGGATCATCGGGTTGTACACCGCGTACCACCTCGCCCGCGCGGGCGTGGGTCCGATCCTGGTCGTCGACCGGGGATTCCTCTCGTCCGGCGCGAGCGGACGGAACGGAGGTGGGGTCCGCCAGCAATGGGAGACTCGGGCGACGGTGCGCCTCGCACGCGAGTCGGTGGACGCGTACCGGCATTTCGGTCGGGAGTTCGGATACAACATCTGGTTCCGTCAGACCGGCTACCTGTTCCTGGCCGAGACCGATGCGGACCTCCGCCGGCTTCGACCGGTCCACGACCTGGTTCGCTCCGAGGGTCTGCGCTCGGTGGTCCTCGACGAGGCCGGCGTCCGCCGGTATCTCGACGGGATCGCCCCCGGCGCGGTGGTGGGCGGGACGTATCTCGCGACGGACGGGACCCTCTACCCCTTCCCCGCGATCTGGGGCCTGTACGAGGCGGCGCGCGCGCTCGGAGTCGAGGTGGCCCTCGGGGTCGAGGCCCTCGGAGTTTCCCGCGACGGCGGGAAGGTCACGGGCCTCCCGACGTCCCGGGGCACCGTCGCACTGACGAAGGTCGTCAACGCGGCGGGAGGTTGGTCCGGCTCGACGTCCCCAACCACGCCACGCGGCACGAGATCCTGGCGAGCGAACCGATGAAGCCGTTCCTCGACCCGATGGTGGTGCGCCCGTCCGATGGACTGTACTTCAGTCAGACGATGCGGGGCGAGATCGTCGGGGGACTCACCGTTCCCCACCCTCCCGGGACCGGGCAGGGCCAGACGAGCTCGGCTTCGTTCCTTCCGCGGATGGCCTCGGCACTGTGTCGCCTCGTCCCCCGGCTCGGCGCGCTCGGAGTGCTACGCGCCTGGTCCGGCTTCTATGACGATACCCCGGACGGCTTCCCCATCCTCGGGGAGGACGCGCGCCTTCCGGGGTTCTATCATGCCAACGGGTTCGGTGGCCATGGGTTCATGCTCGCGCCGTCCGCGACGCGCCGCGTCGCGCGAGGTGTGATGGGCGAAGCGACCGACCTCGACCCAACCCTGTTCGGCCCGGGTCGGTTCCTCGATCCGGCCCGCCCCTCGACCGCCGAGCGGCTCCAGCTGGGCTGACGCGCCGCCGCCGGGTTCCGCCATCCTATTGTCCCCGGCGTCGGGTGAGCACGTCGTGATCGGCCAGTTCCCCTGGGACCCGTTCCCCCCAGAGACCCCCGAGCCCAAGGGACCGGACCCGATCCACCGGACCGGGTTCCAGGCCGCGGTCACGGCCGCCGACGCGTACCGGTCCGTCCGCTTCGCGCTGCGCCGCGAGGAGGGCGTGGTCCGGGTCGGTAACCGGTTCGTCGCCGACACCCGGTATCGCCAGGTCGCGTTCGTCGCCCTCGGGAACGCCTCCGGTTCGATGGCGCTCGCGGCGTTGCACGTCTTCGGGGATCGCCTCACGCAAGGTTTCCTCGCCGGACCCGAACCCGTTCCCGAAGAACTCCCGTTCCGGGGCGTGATCGTTCCGCCGGGGCTCCCCGGTTTCGGGAAGGCCACCGAGGTGGTCCAGGCCGTGACCGAGATCGCGGAGGAGCTCGGACCGCAGGACCTGCTGCTGCTCTTCGTCTCCCCCGGTGCGTTGAGGGCGCTGTGCGTGCCTCCCCCCGGGATCCTTCCCGAGGAGTTCGCCCGGCTGCTGGGGACCGCCGCTTCCGCGGGGGCGGTCGGTCGCGAGGTCGCCCTGCTCGCGCGGACCCTCGGGGAGGGCGGAGTCGGCGGCCGGATCGGGGCCGCCGCCCATCGGGTCGACCTCGCCACGTTCGTCGTCGACCGGGGGGACGGGGCCGGACTGGTCGGGGGCGGACCGATCGACGCACCTTCCGTCGCCGAACGAACCGAAGCGCGGGCGGTCCTCGAGCGATGCGGACTCGCCTCCTCCCTTCCGGGTCCGGTCCTCGACCGCCTGACGCCCGGCGCGGCCGCGCTTCCGATCCCGCCCCGGGTCGCCCGCCCCGTCCTCGTCGCGGCCCCGTCGGACGGACTGCGGGCCGCCGCCGACGCCGTCTTCGACCGGGGGTGGACGAGCCGACTCGGATTTCTCGAGATACGGGAGTCTCCGGAGGCCGCCGCCGAGACCTTCATGGCGCGGGCCGGGGAGCTCATCGCGGCCGAACAGCTGACGACCGAAAGTCGCACCAAGGGAGTGGCGGTGTTCGCGATGACGACCCTCGATCTGCTCGAGGGGGTCGATGAGGGCCCGGCGCTGGGGGCGTTCCTCAATCGGGCGTCGTCGCTCCTGCGCCGGCGGGAGATGAGCGTGGGTCTCTATCGAACCGCCGGGGCGATCGGGTCGGCCGCGTTTCCCCCGGCGGCGGTCTTCGGCCCGTCGACCGACCCGAAAGCGAGGGTCCGCCCCAACCGGGCGCGGGCGTTGCCGATGCGGGGCGGGATCACCGACGTCGGCCTCCTCGCCGTCGCGCTGTGCGGTCTCCCGACCGCGGCGGGATCCGGGACCTAGGACGTCGGCCCCGCGCCGGTGGCGCGACCGTCGGTCCCCTCGGGCCGGCTCTCAAAGTGGCGCTTCAGCGCCATGTACTCCTCGAAGGAGATCTGGCGACGCGCGCGGACCGCTCCGGCTTGCCGGAGGGATTCGATCTGGAACGTCCGGAGCAGCTCGGGTACGGGGCGGGCGCGGTCGGGAAGGCGTTCGGCCAGGATCGGCGCCGCGGCGAGAGGTGCGTCCACCATCGGCATCACGGGCGCGGACCGAGGCGGGGAGGTCTTCGCGCCCGCCAGATATTCGACCAGAAGTTCGTGCTCCCCGACCGTCAGTCCCCCTTCGTCCCGGAGCAGGTCGATGAGCTGGCGTTGACGGGGATGATACGTGTCGACCAACTCGGCCAGATCGCGGTCCGGGCGAGCGGCCGGTGAAGGGCCGGGCGAAGGTCCCACGAGGGTGTCGAGGTCGGCCCGGAGCCGGTCGAGCGCCTGCGCGAGGTCCTGGGGAGAGGGCCCGTCCGCCCCCGCGGCCACCTCGAAACGAGCGACCAAGTGGACGCGCTCACCGGACCCGTCGGCGGTCGACGGCCGCTCGACCATCAACTCGACTTCCCTCGGGCGCAAGGTCACACGCTCGGACGGGCGAGGTCGGAGAAAACGTACTCGCGCACGACAACGACCCCGGAGTATGCCGGAGTCGATGGCGAGTTACCAATGTTTACTTACTTCCATACAGTAACTATAAATGGAGTTGCGTCCTAATCGGACCGAGAGGTTCCATGGAGGCTACTCGAGCCCGTCACCCCGCGGCCCATACCGGCGCGGCTTCGGATGACTGTGAATCGTCGGAGAGCCGCGGGCTGTGCCCGGTGCTCGCCGCGATCGGGGTCATCGGCACCGAATGGCGCCTCGCCATCGTCCACCGGCTCCTCGATGGACCCCAGCGGTTCAGCGAGATCCTGAAATCCAATTCGCATCTGAACGCCAAGACGCTCAGCGCGACTTTGAAGTTCCTCGAGAACCAGGGCGTCGTTCAGCGCACCGTCGTGAGCACCCGACCGTTCTCGGTCGTGTACTCCCTCACCGATATGGGTCTCGGCCTCGCGCCGGCCGCCCGGGAACTCCGTGCGTGGGGGGAGCGGTGGGTCCTTTCCCGCACCCAGGCGAGCGCTCGCGCGGCGGCGTCGACCCGTCGACCTCCCGCGATCCAGGGCGAGTTGCCTCGGGTCGTCATCGCGGAGAGCGCGACCGGCCGCGGACGGTAGACGCTTCTCCCCCCGAGCGGAACGCCCGGCGGGAGACCGTTTCAGCGCCCCTCCGTCCGACCCTCAAATACCTAGACCGCCGATTCGATAGTGCAACCACCCCGGAAGGGTCCCTCCATATCGCCACAAGTGGGAGAGCACCGTCTCCCAGGCGTGCGAGGGACTCTTCCCTCCCAATTTTCTGCGCCGTTTTTCTGGGCATCGTTCATTTTCCGTCCGCGCCGCCGTGGGATAACCCACCCCTCCGTCGCGGGGTCACCAACCCCCATGGACCTCGCATCGTCCCCCCGTCCTCGCTCCCATCGAATCCTGCGATCCGATTCCGAGCACCGACGAACCGCGACGCGAACGTCCACGATCCCTCGGCGACTTCGGTCTCGACCCGAGCCGGACCTTCGGTCCCGCTTGACGTCGCGAACCACCGACGTCGCCCAACCGCCCAACGTTTGACGCCACCGCGAGGGAGACAGGGCCCCTCGTGGTCGTCCCGCACGAGCGTAGGCTCGGCCGGACCGGCTGAGCGGAACGACCGTGTAGGGATCGTCGCGTCGACGTAAGGCGACTTCCCGGCGATCCGCCGGACCTCCGCCTTCCCTCGGCTCACGGCGGTCCGGCCGCGAGCGCGGGCTCGAGGGGAGCGGTGACGGGACCCCCGGGTCCCGCGGGCGCCGCGCGAACCACCCGACTCTCGCCGGCCCGCCGGGGGGAGGGGGGATTTGTGGAAAAAAATGAGCGCCCCTGCCGCCCCGGTCGAACTCGTTCCTCGCCGACCGACCCGCAACGTCCTCCGCATCGGTACCGTACGTCTGCCGATTGCCGGACCGTATCGACCCGTCGCCCGACTCTTCCTGTTCCCGGACGGGCGACTGCTCTGGCACGTCCGCCTCTGGGAGTACGACCGCGCCGTCTCCCACCTCGTAGCCACCCGCGTTCTGATCGCGTTCGCGCGCGAACAGGGTCTCCTTGCGCTCGAGCAGGAGATCGCCCGACTCGTTCGGAGTGTCCGAGAAGGTTCCGGTGCGCGAGACTGATGTCGCGGGGGTCCGTGTCTCGGGGGGATTCTCGTCACGTCGCCTGTT
This sequence comes from Thermoplasmata archaeon, assembly GCA_022750355.1. Lineage (GTDB taxonomy): Archaea > Thermoplasmatota > Thermoplasmata > Lutacidiplasmatales > UBA184 > Lutacidiplasma. The sequence goes on along the minus strand of JAKIVW010000011.1, from coordinate 9,483 downwards.
GTACCGCGCGCTCGCGCAGGCGCTCGCCGGTGCCGAACCTCCGGCGGGGGTGGCGTACGAGACCACCTTCGCCGGACCGCCCCCGCGCATCGGAGTGCGGCCGGCCCACCTGTTGGGGAGCCCGGGGATCGTGGTACTCCCTGGCGTACGAGCCACGGTGGGAGGATTTTCCCGCGCTCCGGCGGAGCCCCCGATTCGTTCGCGAGAGCGATTTGGGATCCTCCAACCCTTGGGGAGCGAGCCACCGGCACGGGTCGCCCCGCCGTCGTTCCCGCCCGCCCATCCCGCCCTATCCTGGTGCCGCGCGGTCGGGGGATGGGCCGCAATCCAGGTGCTCTGGAGTCATTCCGGTGACGGACGCATCTTCGTGGCCGTGCGGTTCCGCATCGCGGCTCGAGATCGGGAGTGCGCGGACCGCCTCTTCGACGTGGTCTCGGCGCGACTTCTCGCGGACTGGGTTCGGGGGACCGGGATCCCTGCGACGATCGGTGCGGCGGGATCCGGCGCCCGGAGGGACTGGGGACGAACGGGGATCCGTACGATCCCGCGGAGGGCGTGGACGCCGCTCCCTCCCCACCTCCTCGAGCGAACTCCGGAGGTCGGATTCCAGGACCTGGAATCTTCCGTCTCGGCGCCGGAGGGACACACCGTCGTTTTCGGCGCGTCGGGCACCGGTAAGACGACCCATCTCGCCGACCGCGCGGTGCGTGCGATCGCCGGTGGACGGACCGCGGTCGTGCTCGACCTCCACGGTGATCTGGCACCCGCCGTCCTCGCCAGCCTCCCGCCGACCCGACGGGAGTGGGTGGTGGCGGTCGACGCCGGAGTGCGGCCCGTGGCGGGCATCGCGGGCCTCGTTAGCGCCGGGCCGTCGGTCGACCGCGCCGCCGCCCATTTCGTCGCCGCCGTGAAGCGCCTCAGCCCGGACGGCGCGGACCTCGCCTGGGGATTCCGTCTCGAACGGATCTTCGACACCTTCTCGCGGTTGGTGCTCGAATCCGGTGGCACGCTGCTCGACCTCTACGCGCTCCTGACGGACGCTCGGCGGCGGGAAGCCGCGTTGCTCGAGACCCACCGGCCCGCGACGGCTCGATTCCTGGAGGAGCTGGGGCCGATCGTCCGCCGGAACCCGGAGTTCCTCTGGTCCGCCGCGACCCGTCTCTCCAAGGTCGTCCTCGTCCCGGAGCTGGCCGAGCTGTTGGCCCCTCCGGACGGCGGGCTCGAGGTGGAACGACTCGTCGGGGAGGGGCGCTCCGTACTCATCCGCCTCCCGGTCGCGACGCTCGGCCCGGAGGCGGCCGGATTCGCAGCGACCCTCGTGCTGGGGCGGCTGTACCTGGGGCTGGTCGGAAGGGCGTCGCACGACTCCGCTCGAATGCCGGTGCTCCTGGTGTTGGATGAGGTGCAGGGATTCCCCCCTCGATTGGTGTCGGAGATCCTCTCCGACAGTCGGAAGTTCGGACTCGAGGCGATCGTCGCAACCCAATACCCGGACCGACTCTCCCCGGAGCTGCGCGCCGCGGCCGCCGGGGCTGCTGCGACCTTCATCGCGTTCCGCACCCCGTCGGCGAGCGCGGCCCAGGTGGGGAGTTGGCTGGGAATCCCGGCGGCGGCCGGGCCGGAGCTGTTGGCCTCCCTGCCCACGGGGGTCGCCGTCGTCCTGGACCCGCATTCGGGATCGCCCCGGTGGCTGCCGGCCGCGGTGCCGACGTGCGAACCGGGAGGACGAAGCTGGGCGGACGGAGTCGCACGGACGCGGGCCGAGTTCGGGGTCCTCTCGACCGGGCCCTCCACCGGACCGGAGGAGGAGTCGGTCGAACGCGTCCTGCTCGCCGTTCTCGCGGCGGAGGAGCGCGGATCGCCGCTCGCCCCGGCCAGCGTCGTTCCCGCCGCCGCCCGACTCGCGGGAGCGCCGGTCGATGCCGCGGAACTCGAACGCGCTTGGGCTCGTCTCGAGCGCGGGCCGGAATGCGCGACGGCACCGGGGGCGGTCCGGCTCACGAGCGCGGGAGAGCAGCGGGTCGGACTCGGAACCTCGACCGGAGCGGTCTCCGAAAGCGCCGAACACCGGGCGCTGCTCCTTCGCGCATTCCGAGTATTCGCCCGCAAGGGCCATGCGATCGAGATCCTCCGTCAGGGGCGATTCGACACCACCCTCCCCGACGCCCTGTTCCGTCAGTTGGGTAGCACCCCGAGGACCGTCCCGGCGGATGTCGCGCGCACGCTCGATTCCGTGCGGGGCGGTTGGGCCTGGCGTTGCTTCTCCGGACGGGACGTGCACCTCGAGGCGGAGGTCTCCGGTGCGCTGCGCCCCGAACGCATTCGACGCGGCTGGTCGAAGGCGAAGGCCCGGGGGGCGTTCGCCCTATTTCTGGTGGGAGACGCCCGACGGGCGCGACGCATCCGGGCCACCCTGCTCGATCTGGGGCTCGGGCCCGATCAAGCCCAGGTCTGGACGCTCGGGCCTACTACGAATGCCCGGGCCCGAGGGGCCGGGACGGCCCCGAGCGAACAGCCGGGCGTAAGCCCCCCCGAGGAGTAGGGAACGTGTGCGCGCATTCGTCGCGGTCGAAGTTCCCCCGACGCTCGACGCGGAGATCGAGCCCGCACGGTCGGCCCCCGACCACCTGACCCTGCGCTTCCTGGGGGACGTGGACGAGCGAACCATCGAGGAACTGATCCGGGTCCTCGCGCCGTCCGTCGCGTCCTTCGCGCCGTTCGAGTTCGTGCTCGAAGGGGTGGGCGCGTTCCCTTCGACCGATCGACCCCGGGTCGTGTGGCGGGGGGTGAGCCGGGGCGAAGCCGAGCTGCGTTCGCTGGCCCTCGGCGTGCGGACGGCGATTCGATCCGCCGGTGGGGGCGACGACCCCGCTCCGTTCGTGCCCCACGTGACCCTCTTCCGGGTGCGCTCCCCCCGCGACCGCGAACGGGCCGCCCGACTGTTCGCAGCGAATGCGTCCATCCCGCCGCCGACCGTCGTCCCCGTGCGTTCGGTGGAGTTCGTGGAGAGCGAACTCACCTCCGCGGGGGCGCGGCATCGAACCCGGGCGTCGTTTCCTCTGCTCGGGCCGACCGATTAGCCGGCGGCGGCCCGACGATCGGCGACCAGTTTGCGCCAGAGATAGAGCGTCGCGTAGCTGCCCCATCCGGGATACCACTGGTCGGCCCAGGCACGCACGACGTCCTCCGGAGCTTCGCGCGGGAACACGCCGTTCTCGGCCAGCACCACGCGAATGCCGAGGTCCCCGGCGACGAAGATGTCGGTCCGCCCGGTGCCGCGCAAGAGGGAGTTCTCGGCGGTCCAACGTCCCACACCTCGCATCTCGACCAGTCGTTCGACCGCTCGGTCGAGAGGAAGGGTCGCGAGGTCGGGATCCCGGGGAACCCCTCCGGTTCCGCACGCGGCCAGTTCCAGGATGGCGCGGCTTTTCGCGCCGCTCAAGCCGGTCGACCGTAGACCGTCCACGCCCAGCTGGGTCAGCGCGTCGGGCCGAGGGACGGACGGGACCTCGATCCCTCCCGCCGTGAGCACGGACGCGGTCCGGTCGAACAATCGACGCTGGATCGAGAGGGCCGCCCGAACGGAGAGCTGCTGCCCGATGATCGCGTAGAGGAGCGACTCGTAGACGCTCGCATCGCGGGGAAGGCGGAGGCCCCGGAATCGTCGCTCGGTGCCCGCGAGAGTCGGTTCTCGCCGCGTGAGCCGGTAGAACGCCGGCAGTTCGTGGTCGAGGGAGAAGAGCGCGCGGACCGCGAGGCGGGCTTGGGGAGGGTCCGCCCCCCATGCCTCCACGGTCCAGCGGCCCCTGCGGGCCTCGACCGCGACGACCCACGGGTGCTCGGGCGTTCCCCACGCCCGCAGGATGCGCGGCCCGTCCGCGGCGAAGACGAGCGACCGGGACGAGTACTCGAGCTGGTCCCTTTCGAGCGGAAGGGACGAGAGTCGCGGGGGTGTCAGCGAGGTACGGGTGGGCGCGGCCACTCCCTCGTCACCCCGACCGACCTAAGACACCCGCCCCCAGGTTTCAGCCTCCGCCCGGTTTTCGATACGGTTAAACCCCGCGAATCCAGTGCGAGCGAGCCTCTCGCCCTCACGGGCGACCGGACGGAGCCGGGGTTGTCCGTCCAACGGATCTTCCGACCGTTCCGCCTCGCCCTCTGGGCCGTCCTCGGTGTCCTCGTCCTATCGACCCTCGCGGTGGGCGGTGCCACCGCCGCCCCCCGCGGAGCCTTCGTCCCGACCCACTCCACTTCCGTGCTGTGCCCCGGAAATTCGGTCGTTTCATCCTACACCGGGGATCTCCGGGTCGTGGGGGGACCGCTCCCCGCCAGCGCTGCTGTCGGAGTCTCCGTGAGCTACAATTTCTCGGCCGAGGTGAATGTGTCGAATCGGACCACCGGGGCCCTCCTCTCCAGCAGCTGCGAACTTCTGACGGGATCCACCAGCAGTGGCGCGAACGGGTCGTTCTCCTTCGAGCTGTCGCTACCGGCCTCCCATTGTTACGGGAACGACTGCACGCACACCGCCGGACCGTTCGGTCCGGTCGGGTTCGCGATCTCGGGTGCGGTGCCGCCCGGATACGAAGTGCTCTCCCAGGCGAACGGCAGTTCGCTCACTCTCACGATGGTCGCGGAGCTCGGGGGACTGTCGGTCGATCCGTCGGGAGCCACGCGGACGTTGAGTTCGAATGCGCCCGGGACGTTCGTCGCCACGCCGCTCACCGCCACCGGCTCACCCAGTCCGCTCTCCCCGACGATCGAATGGAACCTCACCGGCTCCGGCTGGTCGTTCGAAAGTTCGTCCTCGGGAGCGACCGCCACGGTCACGGCGCTCCCGAATGCCGGCCTTGCGGAGCTGACCGTCGTGGCATCGGCGGCGGTGGGTACGGATCGATTCTCGGCGGGGCCGGTCTCGGTCAATCTCGAATCCATCCCCACCGCGTTCGTCGGGGGCGATGCGAACCGCACCGACCTCGACGTCGGCGGCACGGTCTCCTTCACGGCCGACGGGAGCGGAGCTCCGGGGTACAACTATACCGCGGTCGTCGCTCCGGGCCTCGGACTCGCCGCGGCCGACTGGCCGTGTTCCACGGCCGCCTCGAACGGCGATGGGGTCACGATCTCTTGCGCCGGCGCTATCGTCTACCCGGTGGCCGGAGTGGCCGACCCGACGTTGGAACTGACCAACTCGTACTCGACCGTGGAAGGGGCACTCCCCACGGTCACCGTGGCACCACTTCCCGCGTTGTCGCTCAGCCCCCAATCCCCGGTGGGGTACTCGGGCGCGCCGATCCCGATCCAGTTGACCGACGCCTTGGGTTCCGGAACCCCTCCGTACACGTTGGCCTGCCTCGACCCGGGGACGGGCTCCCCACTTTGCTCGACCTGGCCCGGACCGAACTGGTCCTTCGCGCCCGTCTACTCCGCTCCGGGCACCTACACCGGCCGGGCGTGGATCGTGGATAGCGATGGGATCAATCGGTCGATCGAGTTCCCGGTGCTCGTCGTAGCCCCTCTCGCCGTGTCCGCCATCGGACTCCCGCTCCTCGTTCGGGCGGACGCACCCAGCGCGCTCTCGGCCCAACTCACGGGGGGTGACGTCCCGGTGCAATACTGGTGGAATGTTTCGGGGGTATCCGGATCGGTGTCCGAAGGTCGCCTCGCTGAGGACGGACTCCTCGGCGGAACGTGGGTGCCGACCTCCCCGGGCCAGGTCGAAGTTTCCGTCACCGTGGTCGACGCCCTCGGCACGGCGGACCAGGCGACCGAGCTCGTGACCGTCGCGCCCGCCAACGCCTCCACGGTGGTCGCGGTGACCTTGCCCGGATCGGGACCGGTCACGGTCGGGGCCGCCGTCCCCCTCGCATGGCTGGCGGAGGACCTGCAAGGTGTCGTTGTCCCAGGATACTCGGCCGCGGGAACGTTTGACATCGAAGGGAGTGATGGGGCTCCTCCCGTCCATGTTTACCTCAACGCGTCGGGTGTCGGCCCCTTGGTCGAGATCGTCCCGGGGGAGTTCGCGATCCCGGCTTCGGCGTGGGAGGTAGGCCGATTGGCTCTCACGGTGACCTCGACCGAGTCGGGAACGTTCCAGTTCCGACTTTCCGGCCCGGGGCTCCTCGACGGGACCGGCAGGCTCGCGGTCGCATTCGTAGCAGACCTCGGCCACTTGCACTTCTACGACCCGACGGTCGCCTTGGCCGGGGACCGTACGAATGCTACGTACTGGCGCATCGCCGACGAGTACGGAAACCCCGCGCCCGGGGCGGCGGTCGAGATCTCCTACACCAGCGAGGGGACGTCGGACGAATTGGTCGAGCCGGTCGGGAACTCCGGAAGCGGAACCACCGGGGTCTGGGTGAACTTCACGGCCCTCACCGGGGCCGGTGGGACACGAGAGGTCAAGGACAGCGCGGGGACGGTCCTGCTCGGTCCGATCGCGGTCCCCGCGGCCACCACCGGCACGGGAGGGCTCAGTGGGCCGGAGCTCACTCTCGCCACCGCGATCCCGGTCGGCGCCCTCGGACTCGGGCTCACGGCGTGGGCCGAGCGTCGTCGACGGGCTTCGCGGGAGCGCGATGCGGACCCCACCGACGGGGATCTCCAGCGCCTCGTCGAAGGACGCGATCGCGTGATCTCCCTCGTGCGGGACGGTCGGGCGCTCGACCTCGCCGGGATCGAGGGGGCGTGGGGCTCCGCCCCGGCCCCTCCGGATCTCGTGGACTGGGTCGCATCGCTGGTGGCGGACGGAACGCTCGGGGCGCGGACCGGGCCGGACGGGGTCGCCCGCTTCTGCCTCATCGTTTCCGCCGACGGTCCCCCGATCGTGCTCCTCGACTCCGAGGCGCTCGACCGCGCGAGCGCGACCCGGCGGGAACTCACCGAGGAGTCGACCGCCGACGAGTCGTCGCTCGACCGGAGCCCCTAGGAGGGGTCGCGGCCGACCAGGTCGTAGTACCGGTACGCGGCTTCGCCGGCTCCGAAGCAGAACTGGAGGGTCGTGAATCTTTTCTTGAGCTCCGCACCGGCGTCGGCGACCGCACTCGGGTCCTTGCCCTTGTGCAGCAGGTCGTCGAACAGCTCAGCGATCCGCACCATCTCCTTCGGTCCCATCCCGACCCGGGTCACCTCAGGGGTGCCGAGACGGACCCCGCCCGGATGTTTCGGGCTCCGGTCGCCCGGTAAGAGGTTCTTGTTGGCGATGATCCCGGACGCGGCCAGCCGACCCGCGACCTCGGCGCCCCCGCCCTCCTTCTCGACGCGCACCGCCAGAGTGTGGGATTTGGTGAAGCCGAGGTTCGGGGCGAGCACATCGAATCCCCGCTCGTGCAACGCCTGGGCCAAGGCTTGGGCGTTCTCGATCGTTCGGCGGGCGTACTCCCGACCGAATTCCAAATGCTCGGCGAGGCTCACCGCGAGCGCCGCCATCGCGTGCAGGTGGTGATTGCTCGTCACGCCGGGGAAGGCTCCGCTCTCGAGCTTCTTGCGGAGTTCCGGGTCCTCGGTCTGGCCGAGGAGGATCCCGTGCTGGGGGCCGGGGAGGGTCTTGTGCGTGGAGGCGGAAAGGACCGTGCACCCCTCGTGGAGCGGGTCCTGGAACTGGCCGCCCGCGATGAGGCCGAGAACGTGCGCGGCGTCGTACCATCCGCGCGCCCCGATCTCCTCGAGCGTCGGTCGGAGTTCTTCGATCGGCATCGGGAACAGGAACAGCGAGAGGCCGAAGAGGCAGGTCTTGGGGCGGACGGCCCGCAGGACCTCTCGGGTCTTCGCGACATCGATGGTCATTCGCTCCGGGTCCCACGGGTAGTAGACCGGTTTCACGCCCCGGAGCCCGAACGCGCCGAACCCCGCACTCGAGATGTGCGCGCCGTCGGCGAGCCGGCTCGTACCGACCAGGTCGCCCGTCTCGGTGAGGGCCTTGAGCACGGCGAGGTTCGCGACGGTTCCCGAGGTGGGTCTCACGTCCGCGAACGAGCATCGGAACAAACGCTTGGCGAGGGCGAGGCAGGTGCGTTCGATCTCATCGACGTCCTCGTTCCCCTCGTAGTACCGATCGCCAGGGAGGCCCTCGGCGTACCTCGAATGGAGGTCGCTGATCATCAGTTCCTTCGCGTAGGGCGAAAGGAGGTTTTCGCTCGCGATCAGGGGGATCGCCCGTTCAAAGCGGGCGCTGTGGCGCTTCGTGACCGCCCGCAGGTGGGCGACGGTCGCGGCCATCTCACCGGGACCCGGTGCGGGCACCCCCACCCCCCCATTTCCAGTGGAACTGTCTCTCATCGCAGGCATTCCCGCAACTCCACCGAACCCCGTGGGGTCGGTTGACGGGTCCAGCCCATCGACCCCATATAGGAACCACGCCGGTGGAGAGGCGAATGGCGGAACCTTCCCCCTCTCCCCATCCTTGGCCGGTCCACCGTACCTTCTACATCCCCTACCACGACGTGGACGTCCTCAACCATCTCAACCACGCCGCCTACTTTCCCTACATGGAAACCCTTCGCTGCGACTACTACCTCCCTCTCCTCTCCTCCACCGATCCGGCCTCGATCGACATCATCATCGCCGAAGCCACCGCTCGATACCTGGCTCCTGTCCCCTACGGCGCCTCCTTGTTCGGAGAGGTGGCACCGGCTCGTCCCCTCGGACGTACCTCCTTCTCCCTCCTTTACCGGTTCACCCTTCTCCCTACTCCTACTTCCACCCCTACCACCACACCCCACCCACCGCTCACCCCCACCCTCACCGCCCGGGGTCGCACCGTGATCGTGATGTTCGATTATCATTCCGGTACGAAAAAGGAGATTCCTCCTCACCTGCGCGTCGCTCTCGAGCGGGACGCGGTCGACCCCGCGGAGGAGGGCTGGTAGGCTCAGAGTTCCAGTGGAAACAGGGGGGTGGGGGCCTAGAACCCCGGGTGCGTCGGAGGACTCCGGGGCAGCAACGGCGGCCAGGGGACGGGCGCCACGAACGATGGTTCCTCGACCACGGTCTCCACACGGTAGAGCGCGCCGGTTCCCTTGAGCGCGTCGTGGATCTTGCCGAGCGTGGCGCGGAACTGGTCGACCGTATCCCATTCGAAGGCCAGGTCGTGCGCGCCCACGACAAAGGAAAGACCCGCGGTCGAACGGAGCACTTCGGCGACGTCGAGCGGCGAGATCCCATCGGGGGAGAAGTAGAGGTCGATGTAGCTGTGCATCGGGATGAGTAGTGCAGAAACGCTCGAGTCTACTACTTAAAATCCGCGGCGTTTTTTTTCCCGTCCCTTCCGAACAGGCGGGGGAAGCGTCGATGCGATCTCGTGCTCCCCGCCCTCCAGCGTACCCCGCCCTCCTTCGGAGAGCGAGTCCGCCGTGCTAGGCCAGTAGGATTGCCGCCCGGGCGGACCCCACGGAGACCCCGCGCGCCCCTCGGCCCCGTTGACCCGCCAGCGTCGATGGGTCACGGTAAGGCTGCTCCCGTCAGGACCTGACCCGGTGCCCGTGA
>JAKIVW010000213.1 GCA_022750355.1 Thermoplasmata archaeon | reverse complement strand
TCCTGCAGGTGGCCGTCCACGAACGGAAGGCAAAGGGCGGCGTTCAGGAACAGGTGGTCGGTGGTGAGGTCGAACGCCTCGGTGACCATCTGGTGACCGTAGACCGAGTACTGGACCGTGAGCGAGTGGATCCCCGCCGTCGTCAGGCGCCACCGTTCGGAGCTCACGCGCTCGACGGGGATGGGTCCCGTCCCGCCCGCCGTCCGCGCGCTCACGTCGCGGAATCCGCGAACGTAGTTGACGAGATGGTACGATCCGGGCACCCACGACGGGAGCACGAGGTCGAGCGTGGGGGCATCGACCCCCTCGAGCTCGATCGAGAATCGGCCGCGATGGCCGACGGGGACGTTCGCGTCGACGCGGTAGCCGATCCGCACGGAGGTCCCGGGACTAGGCGAATCCGGGGAGGTCCCGATCGTGGCCGCTCTTGCGGGCGTACGGTTCGCCGGCGATCCCGAGGTGGGCCGCCAGGGCCCGGAACGTCGTGACCAGCTGGTTGATCGCCGTCGCCATCTCCTTCTGTTCGGCTCGCAGCTCCTGAATCTCCTGCCGGAGCATGCGGAGCTCGGCCTCCCAGTGGTCCTCGCCCGATCCCGCGGTCACGCGTCTTCCCTCGCGGGTGGTATTCCACGCCCCCGATTAACTTCGCGGCCGTGCGGGGCCGAACCTACGTACGAGTGCCGGCGGGGCCGAACGGGGAGTCCGAGGTACCTTTCTCCACGAACGGTATCCACATCTTCTCACCCGGGGAGTAGTCCACCCGATGGAGCTCGAGGACGAACGACTTCAGCAGTTCGGAGGGGGCCGGGCGGACGGCGAACGCGTAGACGTAGATCCCGAATCCCATGAAGTCGGTGATGCGCCGCACCACCTCGGCCAGGTGTTCGAGCGGGACGACCACCCGGATGGATGTCTCGCCCAGTAATCCTGCGAACTCGTCCACATCGAACGGCCGCTCCAGCGTGATGAGGAGGCCGGCGCCCGGAGGCGGGGAGCCGGTGGGGGAGGTTGCCGGCGAGGGTGCGGCGGGCGGAGCCGACACGGCGTTGGAGCCGCCCGGAGGGCCACGGGGAGCCAGCTTCGGGTCCTTGGGAGGGTACCTATCTAGTACAGGAGAAGCATCGCGACCGACGAATCCCTTCGAGGCCCGGGCCGCTGGCCGTCGGGAGTTCCGCCGGGTAGGTTTCTTCTTGGCCGCCATGAGTACACGTGGAGAAGCGCTCTGGAGCATAAGTTGGCCGACCGCCCCGATCCGGACTCAGGGCCGTCGCCCCCCTGCAGGAGAGTCCCACCGACCGGAATCACTGTCTTTCCGGGTGGTTTGTCGCGATTGCCACCGTGCGAATCCCCGTCACGGAGTGGGGCTTTTGTAGCCCCGTCCACGACAATTGGATTAAGTAAGCATGAGTGGGTGGGCCGTGCAAGGCAGGACCCGTTTAGGTCCGCCGAAATGAGGTAGAAGAATGCCGGCACGCGTGATGAAGGAGTTCCAGGCCCCGAGGGGCCTTCCCCGGAAGACGGCCTCGGTCTGTCCCGAATGCATCAAGGTCATCCCCGCGGTCGTCCGCGAGAAGGACGGCCGGGTCATCATGGAGAAGACCTGCCGAACGCACGGGTACTTCTGGGATATCATCTCGAACGACGTCGATTTTTATCTCCGGATGGAAGTGTACGCCCACGACGGCGTCGGATACGAGA
>JAKIVW010000101.1 GCA_022750355.1 Thermoplasmata archaeon | reverse complement strand
CCGGGACGCCCGCTTCGGAAACTTCCTCGCCGAAGCGAAGGACTGGGCGGTGTCCCGGAACCGGTACTGGGGGACTCCGCTGCCCGTCTGGATCTGCCCGGACGGACACCCGACCTGCGTGGGCAGTTTCGCGGAGCTCGCGCGCTACAACGGAGCGCCCCTCCCGGAACCGTTCGACCCGCATCGGGTCCAAGCGGACCGCATCGTCTTCCCGTGCCCCCACTGCGGAAAGTTGAGCCGGCGCGAGCCGTACACGATCGACGCGTGGTACGACAGTGGGGCGGCCCCGTTCGCGCAGTTCCACCACCCGTTCGAGCCCAGCGCGTTCGACCCTGGGGCGGCGCTCGATTACGTGGCCGAGGGGCTCGACCAGACCCGGGGCTGGTTCTACACGATGCTCGTCCTCTCGACCGCGCTGTTCGACCGCCCCGCCTATCGGGCGTCCCTCACGACCGGTATGGTGTTGGACGAATCCGGTCGAAAGATGTCCAAATCCAAGGGCAACGTCCTCGAACCCATTCCGCTCCTCGAGCGGCTGGGGGCGGACTCCGTTCGATGGACCTTCCTCACGCTCGATTTCACCGAGCCGATGCGGATCGGCGAGGGCACGATCCAGAAGGCGGCGGGTCGCACGTTGGGCACGCTCGCCAACCTGGTCGTTTTCCACCGCGAGAACGCGCGCGCCGACGCCCTCCCCCCGACCCGGGCCCGACCGTCCCCGACGTCCGTGCTGGACCGCTGGGCCCTCTCCCGCCTGGAAGGGACCCGCGCCGCGGTCACCGCTTCCTTCGATTCGTTCGACCCTCGCCCGGCGGCGCTCGCCGTGCGGGAGCTGGTCGATGACCTCTCGACCTGGTACGTCCGGCGCTCGCGACCCCGGTTCTGGGGCGCCACCTCTCCCGAGGACCGTCGGGCGGCCCACGACACGCTCTCCTACGCGTTGCTCGGACTCTCTCAGCTTCTCGCGCCGATCGTACCGTTCACCGCGGAATGGATCCACCAGGAGGTGGGAGAGCTCGACTTCCGCGCGCGGGACGAGTCGGTGCACCTGTCGCCCTGGCCGCCCGAGCTCGCGCCCCGCGAGGTCGCCGTGGAAGCGGGGATGTCCGAGGTGCGGGCCCTCGTGGAGGTCGGTCGGGAGCTCCGGCAGCGGGCCGAGGTGAAGGCGCGCTTTCCCCTCACCGAGTTTGTCGTCTTCGGATCCGCGTCCCCGTCGCTCGACGCGCTGGGCGCGGAAGGCGACCAGCTCCTCGTGGAAGAATTGAACGTCAAGAGGCTGCGCCGATCGCCGACCTGCGACCGGACGGCGTTCCCGGAGGAGGCGTGGGTCCTCCGCGAGGAGGGCGGAAACGTGGTCGCCGCGCTGCCCCGTCGGCCGACCCCCGAGTTGCGCTCCGAAGGTCTGTTCCGTGAGGTCGCCCGACGACTCCAACAGACGCGCAAGGAACTCGGCCTCCGTCCCTCCGATCACGTGGAATTGTCGCTGGGCGCGAGCGGCGAACTTCTGGCGGCGGTATCCGCCCGCACGGAGACCCTCGCGCGCGAACTCCTCGCCGACCGGATCGACCTCGTGGATGGGGCGCTTCCGGCGGCCGACGACGTCCGGCCGTGGGCGTTGGACGGCCTCGAGTTCACGGCCCGTCTGGTACGTTCGCCCCCGTAACTTCGGTCGGTTCCCGCGTCACGACCCCGTTCGGCACGGTTTCCCGAAACACCTCGGCCTGGAACCGGCGGATCCGGATCCCCGGGGCGCGCCACGCCCCGACGGGGAGTCCGGCCTTCTCGCACGTCCCGTCGAGGAACTCTTCCGCGCCCCAACCTTGCTCCGTGGCGACCTGCGGAAGCAATAGTCCGCTCCGGCCCTTCCCCTCCACGATCAAACCGTCCCGACCCGGTCGGACCGCCGCAAGGGTCGCCTCGGGAGACGACGAAGGTACGGCCTGCGGTACGGTCAGGACGGAGACCTCGAACACGATCCGATCCCATTCGTCCGGTTCGACCGGAGGGAAGCGTGGGTCGTCGCGGGCGGCCGCCACGGCTACGTCCCGGATCGCCTCGCCGAGGGGGAGGACCGGGAGCGGGTAGCCGATGCATCCCCGGAGCTCTCCGCTCGGGTGGTGTTTCAGGGTGACGAACACTCCCCTCGGCTCGCGGAACAGTCGGGGGAGCGATCCGACGTCGGGACCCGGGGCGTGGCTCGGGCGTCCCGGATCGAGCGCCCGTACGGCGGACGCGCGAGCCCAGCGCACGGCCCGTTCTCCGTCCGAGTCGGAGGTCATGGCGACCGGAGTCTCCTCGATGAGAAAGCCACATCGCCAACGGTGGTCCCCGTTTTATAGCCGAGGAAGGGTCACCGCCGTCCCATGCCGTTCCCCGAGGCGATCGAGCGCCTGCTCAACAAGAAGATCTGCATGAACTGCTCCGCCCGGAACCCCCCGAAGGCGGTCCAGTGCCGCCGGTGCGGATACCACGGTCTGCGCGTGAAGTCGCGCGAGCGGTCCGGCAAGACCGCGTAGGTCGACCCGTTCAGGCGGGCGGCGCGCCCGCTTCCAGTTGCCGTCCGAACGGGATCGGCGCTCCCATCTTCAGTTCGCGCGCCACGGCGAGCCGCTTGGAGGCGAGGAACAGCAGGTTGCCCATCCCGTCCCGCCACGTCGACAGCTTCGGCGACCCCCACCGCTCGCCGTAATGGATGGGAACCTCGACGACCTTGAGGCCGCGGAGCACGGCTTCGATCTTCAACTCCTCGCTGAACGCCATACCGTCCTGGGTCAGGGCGACCCGGTCGAGGGCGGACCGTCGGAACACCCAGAACCCGGATTGGCTGTCGAGGATCGTACGCGCGGGCATGTCGTGCAGGTAGTGGTGATAGGCAACCCGGAGGAACGTGTTGAGCAATCGGTTCCCGATCTGATGCTCGGTCGTCATCGACCGTCGGTCCAGGAACGCCATCCGATTGCCGGTGAGGAAGTCGAGCTGCTCGTCCAGGAGGAGGCGGACGAATCGAGGGATCTCCCCGACCGGGTAGGTTCCATCGCCGTCGGACGTGGCGAGGACCTCCCCGGTGGCGGCGGCAAAGCCGGTCTTGTAGGCGCGTCCGTATCCCCGCCGCGGTTCGACCAACACCCGCGCTCCTTCGTGCGCGGCGAGCTGGGCGGTCCCGTCGGTCGAGGCTCCGTCCACGACCAGGATCTCCCAGTTCAACGGATCCGCGGTAAAGAGCGTACGATTCGCCGCCTCGGCGGAGGAACGGAACGAGCGGAGGACCGACCCGATGGAGCCCGACTCGTTCAGGGTCGGGATCACGAGGGAGGCGCGCATCGGAGCCCAAGGGGTAGGACACCTTTTTAACCCCTCCGCGCGCCTTCGCACCTCACGTCGCCCCGGGCGTCCACCGTCTCCCGCCGGCGCCGGTGGGGGAGCTTTCCCACCACCGCGGACGTCGGCCTGTGGGCGCGGGGGCCCGACGCCGGGGCCCTGTTCGAGGGCCTCGGGCTCGGACTCTTCTCGCTGATGACCGAGCTTCGGAAAGTTCGGCCCCGCGAGGATCGCGCGGTGAGCGCGTCGGCGGACGACCCGGAAAGCCTCGTGGTCGATTTCCTGACCCAACTTTTGCAGGTCCACGAACCGGACGGTTTTCTCGGGAGTCGGATCGAGGTTCGAACGCTCGGCTCGCCCCCGACCTCGCTGGTCGCCAGCGTCGGCGGAGAGCCGTTCGATCCGGACCGCCACACGGTGCGGACCGAAGTGAAGGCGGTCACGCTCCACCACCTCGTGTTCGACGTTCCGGGCGGACGGGCCCGGGTGATCGTCGACATCTAGGGCGCGGCGCCGGTTCCCTACGGCATGTGGTCGACGATCGCGCGGACCGACGCTCCCGGGGTCGGAAGCCGTCCGGCCCTTCCGAGGATCCGTTCCAGCGCGGCGAAGGTGACGAGGAGGTCGGGCCAATCGGCGATCCCCATGTGCCCGATCCGGAAGATCTTGCCGGTCAGAGCGCCTTGGCCGCCCTGCAAGAGCACGTTGTACTCCTTCTCGAGGACCTTCCGGATCTCGGGGTCGCCGAGCCCAGCGGGATTCCGGATCGCGGTGACGGTGTCCGAGGCGTGCGCGCGCTCGGGGAACAACTCCAACCCAAGTCCGTCCACGGCGGCGCGAGTCGCCTCCGCGAGACGTCGCGTGTGCGCGAGCCGGTGCTCGAGTCCCTCTTCCTTGAGGAGGAGGAGCGCTTCGCGGAGCGCGAGGAAGAGCGGAACGGACGGGGTCCAGGGGGTATCGTTCTTCTCCAGGGGCGTGAGGTGCGCCTTGAGGTCGAGATAGAACGAGCCCGGGTGGAGCGCCGCGACCGCACGGTCCGACAGGTGGACGAGCGCGAGCCCGGCCGGCGCGGCGAGCCCTTTCTGGGAGCCCCCGACGATCGCGTCGATCCCCCACTCGCGGATCTGGATCGGTATACCGGCGACGGCGCTGATCCCGTCCACGAGCAGCATCGGCGAGCCGGCCCGGCGGACCTCCGCCGCGATCGCGCCAAGGTCGTTCGTGAGTCCGACGCTCGTTTCGTTGTGCACGACGCAGACCGCGCGGACATCGCCCTTCTCCAGCTCGGCCCGGACGGCCGCCGGTTCGATCGGACGGCCCCAAGGGGCGCTGACGGTCGTGACGTTCGTGGAGTACCGCCGGACGATCTGGTCGCTCCTCTCTCCGAAGTTGCCGTTCGCGAGGACCAGCACCCGGCCCTCGCGGGGGACGAGCGAGGAGTACATCGCCTCCAGACCCGAGGTGCCGCTCCCGCTGAGCACGACCTGGTGGCCGGCCGTCCCGAACATCACGGGCAGCAGCTCGCGGATCTCCCGGACGACCCCGTGGAAGTAATCACCACGGTGATTGAGCGAGGAGGTCGACATCGCTCGGAGGACCCGCGGATGGATCCGCACCGGGCCGGCGATGAGGAACGTCGCGGTCTCGGGGTCGAACGTCATCGGGTCCCTCCGGGGGGCGGGACCTCGGCCTGGAGGGGTTCGCCGCGGAGCGCTCGCAGGACCTCGTCCACCACGTTCGCCCCCGCGCGGGCCTGGGCTTCGGCGGTCGAAGCTCCGAGGTGCGGCGTCGCGATCACGTGCGGGTGTTCGAGCAGTGCTTGGTTCATCGGTGGTTCCTCCTCAAAGACATCGAGCGCGGCTCCCGCGACCCGGCCGGAGCCGAGCGCCTCGAGCAGGGCGGCCTCGTCCACGAGGGCGCCGCGGGCGACGTTGACGACGTACGATCCGGGTTTCATCCGGGCGAACGCCCGGGCGTCGAGGAGGTGATGGTTCGTGGGAGTGAGCGCGGCGTGGACGCTCACGATATCCGCGCGGGCGAGCACCTCCTCGAACGGGACGATCGCCGTTCCGTCCACCGCGGCGGAGACGAACGGGTCGTACGCGATCGTGGCGGCCCCGAACGGCGCGAGACGGCGGGCGATCTCGCGCGCGATCCGACCGTATCCGACGAAACCGACCGTCCGACCGGCGAGTTCGCGACCCGAGGTGCCGCGTTCCCATCGTCCGCCCTTCGTCGACGCGATCTTGGGGAGCAACCCCCGGACCAGCAGCAGATAGAATGTCATCGAGAGCTCGGCGACGCTCGCGGTCGCCGCCGCCGGTGCGTTCACGACGTGGATACCTCGCTCGCCGGCCGCCGCCGTGTCGACGCTGTCCACGCCGACCCCCGCCCGGGCGATGAGGCTCAGGTGGGGAGCCGCGGCGATCAACGTACGGTCGACCTTGGTGCGACTGCGAACGATGAGGGCCCACGCGGTAGGCAAGGCAGCGGCCAACTTCGACGGGTCCGTACTGACATCGTCGACCTCGCACGGGCCGGCCCGGAGGCGGGCGACGGCCGCGGCATCGATCGGGTCGGCGACCACGACCCTCCGGACGTCGACCATCGCGCAGCCGACCCCGGGGCGCTTGAAAACGGTTGCCCGGCGCGTCGGTCAGCGGGTCTTGGGCACGTCGACCTTTTCGACCGCGTTCCGGACCACGTCCTCTCCCCGGATCCCCCGGATCCAGGGTTCGGGCTTGACGACGATCCGGTGCGCGAGCGCCGGCAGCGCGAGCGCCTTGACGTCGTCCGGGAGCACGTAGTCCCGTCCTAGGAGGAGGGCGCGCGCGCGCACCAGCTTCTGGAGCGCCAACGAACCTCGGGGGGAGGCTCCCACTTCCGCCCGGGGGTCCGCCCGGGTCATCCGGACGACGTCGATGAGATACTGGGCGACCGGCGTCTCCAACTCGATCTCCTCGACCGAACGTTGCAGTTCGAGGAAGGTCGCCATCGTCGTCACCGGCGCGACCTCGACGTTCTCGGTCTTGCGGGTCCGCCGCCGTTCGAGGATCGTCCGCTCCTCCTCCACGGTCGGGTAGCCGATCCGCAGGCGCATGAGGAATCGGTCCACCTGCGCCTCGGGGAGCGCGTACGTCCCCTCCAGCTCGATCGGGTTCTCGGTCGCGAGCACGAGGAACGGCCGGGGGAGGGGGTAGGTGGTCCGCTCGCTCGTCACCTGATACTCCTGCATCGCCTCCAGCAGCGCCGACTGGACCTTGGGGGGGGCCCGATTGATCTCGTCGGCGAGCAGCACGTGGGAAAAGATCGGACCGGGGCGAAAGACGAACGCGCCACTCTTCGGGTCCAGGATCTCGGCTCCGGTGATGTCGTGAGGCAACAGATCGGCGGTGAACTGGACCCGTTGGAAGTCGAGGCCGAGCGCGGAAGCGAACGACTTCGCCATTAGGGTCTTCCCGAGCCCGGGCAAGTCCTCGAGGAGGAGATGTCCGTCGGCCAGGAGTCCGACGAGGATCTGATCGACCGCGACGTCCCGCCCGACCACCGCGGTTCGGACCGCGGTGCGGATCCGTTCCGCGAGTGCGGCGGCGTCTTCGGCCTTCATCGTAGGTCCACCGAGCGGAGGGCGGACCCCCTATAAGTCCGGTCGGTGCGCGCGGCGCTGTTCCCCGGCCGTAACGATCCG
>JAKIVW010000100.1 GCA_022750355.1 Thermoplasmata archaeon | reverse complement strand
GTCGTGTCGATCAGGTCCGTCCGCCCTCCGCCTTCGGCCCACAGGTCGTAATCCAGTCGGACGAGGTGCCCGGACTGGGCCCCTCCATGGTGCTTGGCGGTCTCGGACGGCATGGCCCCGCCGAACCCGACGGTCGCTTAAGGTTTGCCCGAGAAGAGAGGGCCGCGCCCTCGAGAAGCGGCGGACTCAACCGGTCGATGGTTCGGGCTCCGGGGACGGGATGACGGGGTCGCTTCGCTTCGCACGATTCCAGCGAAGGCGAGCGTCCACCAACGCCACCGGTTTCATCGCGCCCTCGAGAAACCGGAGCGGATGTCGGACCGGGGCCCGACGTTCTCCGAGACGCCGGCCGAGTTCTTCGTTCTTGAGGAGGGACATCGCCATCGCGACCAGGTATCGGTAGCGCTTGCGGGCCCATCGCCCCAGTCCCACGGATGGGCCGGGGTCGTGCCAGGTCCACGCCTCCGGCACGAACACGCCCCGCAGGCCCGCCCGGACCGCGCGCGTCTCCACGTCGTGGTCCTCCGCGAACGGGATCCGGGGGTCAAAGCCGAGTCGCGCGAGCGGCTCGGTCCGCCACGCGGTGTTCTGGAGAGGGAGGTACGTGACCTGGGCGGGAACCAAATCCCCGTAAATGGAACGCTCGAGGAGTTCCATGTACCGCTCCACCGAGGTGACGGGGGGACGCGCGGACTTCGTCGGTCCCCCGCTGAAATCGGCCATCCCCCCTTCCAACGGCGCGATCAGGAGCCCGAGCCAGTCCGGCGGTGCGATCTCATCCGAATCGAGGAACGCCGTGAACTCCTCCCGGATGAGAAGCTGGGCCCCCGCCCGGGCACTGACGACGCCTCCCCGGAACCGGGCGACCTGGACGACGATCCCGGGGGCCGCGTGCTGGGCCGCCCGGAGGAAATCCGGCGGAGAGTCCGTCGACGCCGCCAAGAGGATCCGGTCCGGCTTTCGGGTTTGCGACGAGAGCGAGCGGAGCGCGGCCTCGAGGTGCGGATCGTCACGGACCGCGATCTCCACGCAGACTGTACCCATCGGTGACCCTCGCGACGAAAGCGACCCTTCTCCCCGAACGCCCCAAGTCCTTAATCTCACGCGACGGTGGGGAGGACGTGCGGGTCGTCCTCATCGGAGGCGGAGTCGAACCGATCCCGCCGACCGGATACGGGGCGATCGAACGGATCCTCACCGACTTTCAGGCGGCGTTGACCGCGGCTGGCCACACCCCGATCATCCTCAACCGGGTGCGACACCGGAAAATGCGGGATGAATACCCGTTCGCGCTCGAGCTCCCCCGACTCCTGCGGGAGATCGACTTTGACGTCCTCCACGCCAACACCCCAGTCGTCGCGAACCGGTTGGTCTGGAGCGGGCGGCGGTTCGCCTATACTTCGCACTCCCGACACTGGTACTATCGGACGCGCTGGACCCATCGATGGGGGTACTGGCTCGAGCGACGCGCCGTCCGTCGCTCGACCGCCGTAGTGGCCCTCACCGAACCGCTCGCGCGGACGATGCGCTCCGCAGTGTCCGCTCCCTCCCCGCTTCCGATCACCGTGATCCCGTTCGGAGTCGATTCGGTCCGGTTCGCCCCCGATTGGAGCCGGCGGGACGGGGCGCGGGCCCTCGGTGTCGGGGTCGTGCTTCCCTTCAAACGCTGGGAGGCCGCGGCCCGCGCCCTCCGGGGGACGGGGATCCGCCTCCAGATCGCGGGCCCGCAACCATCACCGGAATACGCGGCCGCCGTGCGGGCGGCCGGAGACTCGGTCGAGCTCCTGGGGGAGGTCGATGACGCTCGGCTCCGCGCCCTGTTCGCGGAGAGCGATTTCCTCGTCCATCCGAGTGCCGTGGAGGTGCTCTCCGCCACCGTCCTCCAAGGACTGGCCGCGGGCCTCCCGGTGCTCGGAGGGGGTGCGGTCGATGGGGTGGTGGAGGACGGGCGGACCGGATGGGTGTTGGACGATCGCGACCCGACCGGGTTCGCGGCCGCTCTCCGAGCACGAGCGATCGAGCTGCGCTCGGACGAGGGGGCGCGCCGCACGATGGGGGAGGCGGCCCGGGCGGTGGCGGTCAACCGATACTCCTGGACCAAGGTCGTGGCGGCCCATTTGCCAGTGTATCGCGCCGTGGCCGGCGGCTAGTGCGATTCCACGGCGAGTAGTTCCGCGAGGGTCTTGTCGATGGCCTCCGCGCTCGTCCAGCGGGGGGCCCAACCCAGGGCGCGCATCCGTTCGATGGAGAGGAGTTGCACCGGCACGTCCCCGGTCCAGCCCCGGGAACCGCCCGTATAGTCCACCCGGGCGTGCCCGCCCGTGGCAGCCACGACCTTCTGGGCGATCTCCCGCACCGTGATCTGGTCCGCGGCTCCGAGGTTGAAGATGTTCACGCGCTCGCGGGCCCGGTCGCCGGCCAGGAGCATCCCGCCGACGCAGTCCTCGGTCCGCAGGTAGCTCTTGGCCTGCCGTCCGTCCCCGAGCACCTCGAGCCGGGTGGGCTCCTTTCGGAGCTTCGCCAGGAAATCCGGGAGGATGCCGTGCCCCATTCCCGGGCCGATGATGTTGGCGAATCGGAACAGGTGGACCCGGATACCGTAGGAGTGGGCGTACGCCGACAGCAACGCCTCCGACGCGAGCTTCGACGCCGCATAGAGGGATTCCGGACAGAGGGGACCGTACCCTTCGGGGGTCGGGAAGACCGTCGCCTGGCCGTACACGACGCTGGAGGAGGAGTAGAGGACGTGAGGGACATCGTTCCGCCGGACCGCCTCGAGCAGGTGGAAGGTCGCTAGGGTCCCATTCTCGAGGTCCACCGTCGGGTCCGCGGTCCCTTTGCGGATGTCCGGATTGGCGGCGAGATGCCACACCTGGGAGACTCCCCGGAGGAGGGGCTCGTACTCGGCCGGGCGTCGGAGGTCGGCCGCCGAGAAGGAAACGCGCGGAGAGGTAGGGAGGAAGCTGCGACTTCCGGACGAGAGGTTGTCGATGACCCGGACGTCGCGGCCCCTCTCGATCAAGGCCCGGACCAGCTGGCTGCCGATCGCGCCCGCTCCGCCCGTGACGAGGAAGGGCCCGGTGGGGTCGGCGGACGTCACAACAGCCGAAGCGACTCAGAGAAGCATATATAAATGGAGGGCCACCTAAACAGCACCTACCGCGCTCCCTGCGGACTCCCGATGCGGACCTACGTACGGATGACCTTCCACTCCGAAGGGGCCGACCCGACGAAGGTACTCGCAGCGATGCGCTCGGTCGGGTTCGAGGAATCGATGGGGATGCACGATTTCGTATTCCGTTGGAAGGACAAAGCGACGTTGGATGACGTCATCCGCTTGGTCACCGAGATGCACGCGCGATTGAACGGGCTCGACGTACTCTACGAAATCACGACCATCTCGTGAGCCGGACCACTCACTGATGGCGCGCGAGGAGTTGACCCGAATCGAGCGACTGCTTCTCGTCCATCTCTTGGATCATCGGGGCAACCAGGTCCGCTTCGAAGCGGACCAGTGGACGACCGAATTCGGGATCGCGAGAAAGTTCGCGACCGAGGACCCGGCGGATCTGAAGAATGCGATGCGGACGCTCGAGATGTCCCGCATGATCTACCGGCGCACGCAATACGTGGTCGGCTACTCCGAGCCGAAGCATGTCCTTTCGCTCACGGCCACCGGACACCGGATGGCGATCGAGGTCCAACGCACCGAACTGTCCGACGCTCCCGCCGGATTCCCGTCCGGCGAAGCGGCCACGGCGGCCGGGACCGGCGGAGCCCCCGGCCGCGTGGCCCACGACGCGCGGTAGGCTGCCGTGACGCCGCTCCACGGCCCCTCGATCCGACTCCGACCTCCCGTCCCCGCGGACTACCCGACCCTGTATTCCTGGTTCAGCGACCCGGAGGTCGTCGCGCCCTACGACCGCTTCGTGTCGGAGACGTACGAGGGGTTCGTGCACTCCATGTCCGACTCGATCGACGACCCGACCTCCCTCGTCCCTCGGTTCGTCGTCGAGCGGGTCGATGCTCCGGGCCCCCTCGGAGTGGTGGGATATTTCTCCCCCCATCCGGTGCTCGAATCGATCGAGGTGTGGTACATCATGGGCGACCGGGCGGCCCGCGGCCACGGTTTCGGACGGGAGGCCGTGGGGGTGCTCACGGACCATCTGTTCCGCACGACGTCGGTGGAACGTGTCGGGGCCACGTGTGATGTCGAGAACGTCGCCTCGGCCCGATTGGTGGAAGGACTTGGGTTCCGGCGGGAAGGTACCCTGCGCGGCGCCTTCTACCACCATGGCAGGTGGCACGATGTGTTCCTCTTCGGGATCACGCGGGGGGAACGGTTGCCCCCGGTCGCACCAGGGTGAGCCCTATCCGTGTCCCGCCGCTCGGCAGGAGGAACGGAGCCATCATCCGGATCTCGCCGATCTCGGCCGTGGACCGGACGTGCGTCCCCCCACAGGGGCAGCTGTCCGCCCCCTCGACCTCCACCACCCGCACGGGATCCACCTGGGGAGGTAGGGGCACGAGGCCCGAACGCCCCGCGCTCGGAAGGAGGTCCCACTCGCCCCGGGGAACGTGGCGGATCGTGACCGGCCGGGCGGCCCCCACGACACCTTCGATGTCCTGGGCCAATTCCGGGAGAAACTCCGGTGCCAGGGTTGCCTCCAGGTCGATGGTCGCGTCCATCCCTCGGAGGACCGCCTTGGTCGTGCGCAATCCCGCGCGTTCGAAGGTCCGAGCACTCAGGAGGTGTTGGGCGGTGTGAAGGCGCATGTTCTGATGCCGCCGCTCCCAATCCACGGTGCCGTCCAGTTCTGCACCGGAGGAGAACCCCCGGGAGTTGGAGCCCGACCCCCGGATGCGGTGGTGAACGGCGTTTCCGCTCCGGGTCACGTCGACCACCTCGACCGTCGCATCTCCGACGCGGAGTGAGCCATGGTCGGCCGGCTGGCCCCCGCCCGCGGGGTAGAAGTACGTGCGGTCCAAGACCACTCCACCGGGAGGGAGCGCGACGATCCGCGCCCGAAACGACCAAACGTACGCGGCCGACATGTCCGCGAGGTAAGCCAGTTCGGTCACGCGGGGGTCAGTCTCGGCGGAAGAAAACCGCTTCCGAGGCTCGCCATCATCGGGGCCTCGCTTCTACTGGGAGCGCAACCCCCACTGCGCACCACCGGCCGGCGACCGTGTGGACGGGGTCGAACCGAGGTCGGGCGCCGTCGCCTCTGGAAACCCCTCTGCCCCAACAAACCCCGGTTTCCGACCTGGTAGCATGACCTCGCGGACAGCTCCGGACGGGTCGCAGAGGACCCCATTCAAGGAGAGGCGCGCCTCGGCGTGAGGGAACCCTTTTAGACAGGACCGATGTCAGGCGGCAGGGCATCCGATGTTCAAGGTCAAAATCAAGATGGAGAACCTCCGCGAGGTCGTCGAGGTTGTCTCTACCCTCGTCACCGAGGTCAAGCTCTCGGTCTCGAAGGACGGGCTGGAAGCGAAGGCCGTCGACCCGTCGCACGTCGCGATGCTGGTCCTCAAGCTCAACAAAGGGATCTTCGAGGAGTTTACGGGCGAGCCGACCGAAGTCGGCGTGGACATTGACAAACTGAAGGAAGTGCTCCGGCTCTCCAAACCCGGGGATGTCATCGACCTCCAGTTCGACGGAAAGCGCCTGATCGCCGCGGTCGGTCGCCTCACCCGCCAAATGGCCGTCGTGGACCCCGCCGGCATCACCGATCCGAAGGTTCCGAACGTCAGTCCTCCCGCGAGCGTGACCGTCAAGATGGAGGATCTCCGCCAGGGGATCCGCGGGAGCGAAAGCTTCACGGATCACGTGACTTTGAGCGTCGATCCGGAGGCGTTCACCATGCATTCGGAAGGCGACACCGACCGGCTCGACCTCCGCCTCCCGAAGGAGGTCCTGACCAAGCTCGAAGTCAAGGAGGCGGTGAAGAGCATGTACCCCCTCGATTTCTTCTCCGCGATGGTCAAGGCGATCACCGCCGAAGACGCCACGCTGCACGTCGGCAACGAGTATCCGCTCAAGATCGAGTTCTCGATGGGGACGGGTCGCGGGGAAGGTCGTTACCTGCTCGCTCCCCGCGTTGAAGAGGACTAGCGCTCTCCGGCGAATCCTAAGACTCGCTCGCAAGGCGCAGACGTCATAATCGGCGCCCGGGTGTTAGGACCATGCCCTCGGCTCCGGAGCACGCGGTCGCCATCCTTTCGGCGGTTCGCACCCCGATCGGAAAGTTCGGGGGATCCCTACGGGCCATCCCGGCGACCCGCCTCGGGACCCTGACAGCGACGGCGGCGATCGCCCGCGCCGGACTCGTCCCGGCGGAGGTCGAGGAGGTTCTTTTTGGAATGGCGATCCAGGCCGGAGCCGGACAGAATCCCGCCCGGCAAGTCCTTCGCGGCGCCCGAGTTCCGGACCACGTCGGGGCTGCGACCGTGAACATGGTGTGCGGCTCCGGAATGAAGGCGCTCCAACTCGGGTACGCGTCGATCCGCGCCGGCTTGCACGACCGCGTGTTGGTCGGCGGCATGGAATCCATGTCCGGCGCTCCCTACCTGGTCCCCAGCGCGTTGCGTTGGGCGCATCCTCCCGGTCCGTACGTGCTCGACGACGCGATGCAGCGAGACACGCTCATCGACGCGTACGAGGGTCACGAGCTGATGGGAATGACCGGCGAGCGCATCGCCCAGAAATTCCAGCTCACGCGGCATGACGTGGACGAGTTCGGTCGCCGCAGCCACCTTCGAGCCGCCGCGGCGGTCCACGACGGCATTTTCGCGAGCGAGACCATCCCGGTCCCCGGGGAGGGCACTCCCGGGGCGGAGGGGCTGGTCCGTGACGAGAGTCCGCGGGCCGACACGACCCTCGAGGGGTTGGCCCGGCTCCGGCCCGCGTTTACCCCCGAGGGGATCCTGACGGCCGGCAACTCCTCGCGTCTTTCGGACGGAGGGGCGGCACTGATCCTCGCCAGCGCCGCGGAGGTCCGTCGCCGAAATGCGAAGCCCCTCGCCTGGATCCATTCTCTGGCGGAGAGCGGGGTCCATCCGAGGGATG
>JAKIVW010000099.1:2110-7092 GCA_022750355.1 Thermoplasmata archaeon | reverse complement strand
GCCCCTCACGTTGCTGCTCTATGTCGGAATCGCCGCCGTGATCTCCGGCGGTGCGGTCGGAGGCTACATCCTGTACCTCAAGCAAACGACCCGGTTCACCTTCCGAAGATACTTTGCGACGCACACGGTGGAGAAACAGATCTACACGATCTACGTTCCCCTCCTTGCTGCGTTTCTCGTGGTATTGATCGGGCTCGCGATCGTCTACAGCAACCCACAATGGCCGGCGAATGCCGTCGATTACGTGTTCATCGTCGGGATTTTCGTCGCGCTCACGGCGTTCGGGGTTGACGCCCGGCGGGAGATGTTGCGGATCCGCGCGTTCGAGCGCGCGTTCGCACAGTTCCTCTTCGAACTCGCGGACGCGATGCGTGGCGGCCTCGACCCCGCGAAGTCGATCGTCGAGCTCGCGAAGACTCACACCAATATCCTCGCGAAACCACTCAAGATCGCTTCGGACGGGATCCAACTCGGCCGACCGCTCGACCGGGTGCTCCTCGACATGGCCGATCCGATGCACAGTCCTCTGATTCGCCGCTACGCTGGGCTCATCGCGGACGCCACCTCCGCCGGCGGAGAGACGGCACTCGTGGTCTATCGCGCGGCCAAGGACATGGACGACTTCGTCAAGATCGAGGAGGAGCGGGAGAAGCAGCTCCTGTTGCCCGTGGCGGTCATCTACATCGCGTTCGGCGTCTTGATGGCGGTGCTCTTCGCTCTCCTCTACATCGCCCCGAGCCTTGGCACCCTGAACATCTCCTTCATCGGACTCGGCGCCCTCCCTTCGAGCGCGAAGACCGCGGTCCAAGTTCCTCGGCTGGCCTACACCGAGTTGAAGGAACGATTCTTCGAATTGATGCTTATCAACGCACTCGGCACGGGTGCCATCATCGGCGCATTCACTGAAGGTCGCGCCCGTTATGGAATCCTGCACTCGCTGGCGCTCGTGGCGGCGACCGCGATCGCCTTCGCGATCGTGTTTCCCTGAACACGGCCCAGGACGCTATCCCGGGTTGTAGGTGATATTGTCGGTGCCGGTCAGGTCGTCGCTGTTAGTGACCGTGAGGACGATCCAGTAGATTCCCAGGAACAAGTGGGGGCTCGTCTGGGCGACCTCACCCTCGTATGCCGCATGGGCGGTCGGGCTGGTCTGGTTCGTGACCGTCCAGCCCCAGGAGACGATGGTGGCGTTTCCTTCCGGCTGGGTGGAGAGACTCCCGTCGAGGATAGTCGTGACCGATCCGCCGAGCACGTCCGTATCCACCAGAATCACGGCCGATGGGGGAATGAACACTCGGGAAAAGTCGTTGAGGAAGCCCGTGTAGAGGTCGATCTTGACGTAGTTGGTCGTGGTGAGGTTGAGCGGAAATGCGAGCCCCTTTCCTGCGGTGAAGTTCACCATCACCGTCGCCTCGTCCCCGGGGGTAAGGATGAAGTTCGCCCCAGCCGTGACCGACACCGTCGTCAGTTTTTCCGGCGAGATGTTGAGCTGGAGTGCCGTCACGCCGTAGAGTGTCACCGGGTCGGCGTTGATCGCGATTCCGGTGATCGTCGAGGGGTTGACGTCCTCGGCCGCCATTGTAAAGTTGAGCGACCAGTAATACCCCGAGGAGGAATTCACATTGGGTGCGATGCTCAGGATGTGGACGGACTCCAGTGCCTGGTTGTGCTGGTAAGTTTCCTGCGCCTGCACCTGCGCCTGGTAGGTGGAAACAAAGATGGAGAAGGCCACCGCCGCGGCCACGACGATGACGACCAGCATCAGGGTGCCCACGATCTCGGCAAGACCACGATCATCCCGCTGGAATCGGCGCATCACCTATCGACGGGCCGGGCGGAGGATAGGCCTGTTCCCCGAAAACACCGGAGGGAACCGTTGGTCTCCGTAACTCAACGAACACTACTGATATCCTTGTTAAGCGACAGGCCCCCATCCTAGTTGCGATGGGGCTACCGGTGGACGTGCCGGGCCTCGATACCATCCTTCCCGAGATCCCCGACGGCCGCATCGTCGTGGTCGAGAGTGGTGCCGACCCGGCCAAGAGCTTCTTCGTCCGTCGCCTCGGTTTGACGGCACTCCGGGCAGGTTTGGCCGTGACGTTCGTCGTCTCCCGGGACCGCGAGGAACTCCTCGGCTTGCTTTCCAGGGAGGGTGGGTCGATTGGGCTCGCCGACGACCTCGAGATCGTCGAGCGGGATACGGTCGATGATCTTTCGAAGTTTGCATCAAAGGGTGGATTCCTCGCGGTCGATTCATTTTCCCTCCTCACGTTGGACCTCCCCCCCGCCGCTTTGGCAGCGATGCTCAGAACGCTCCGGGCCCAGTGCCGAGAGATGCTGACAACCGTTGTCCTCGGGACCGACCGAGGAATGTTCGAAGCCCGGGGCGAGGCGGTCGTCGCCCACCTCGCGGATGGCGTCCTCCAGTTCCACTCACGGGAAGGCCCGGAGGGCCTGGTCCGCCTGCTTCGCGTCCCCAAGTGGACCGAAGGGAAGTTCTTCGACCGAAACATCTACTATGAGTTTGACGGGAAGCGTCTTGCGATGGACTTGAGGAGTCGGGTGTTGTAGACCGTGGGGAGGGAGTCGTGACGGGGGCAACGTACGACCGGTACGGGCTGACCGGGAACCCGTTCCGGGAGCTCGCGAGCGAGAACATCAGCGATGTCGAGCTGTTCCACGTCAATCTCGAGGTCGACGACGCCCTCCATGCTATCGAGGAAGAGGTCTTCGAGAAAGAGAACCGCGCGATCGTCGCCATCGTCGGGGAACACGGGTCGGGAAAGACGGAGCGGCTCCTTCTGGCGGCGGCAGAGGCCCGCCAACGCAGGGCCTTCACAGTATACTTTGACGTGACCGCGAAGACTCCCTGGGCCCTCCGAGGGCTGGCTACTGAGTTTCGAAAAACGGCGGAAGCTGCGGGCCTCACGAAAACATTCTCCTCGCCGGCGTGGCTGAAAGGAATCCAGGCTCTCGAGAAGCTGAAGGACGAAAATTATGACCCGATCGCCGCCGGAAAGGCCATCGGGCTCGCCCTCAACGAGACCGCTCCGTCCCTTCTCCTGCTCAACGACATGCACAACTTGATGGAATCGAGGGAGGTCCATGCCTTCGCGAAGACGCTCCAGGAGGTCACCGACGTGATGAAGCCGGGCGTACTGGTCATGTTCGTATGCTACCCCAGCTACCTCGCTTGGCTCACGGTCAACCTTGCGCCCTTCGCGTCACGCATCAACCGGAGTTTTCGTCTTCCCGGACTCACGACCGACGAGGCGTCCCTCCTACTCGCGAAGAAGATGCTCCCGAAGCGACTGGTCGAGGATCTCGACCCGATCTATCCGTTCGACCGCGAATCGGTCGCCGCGCTCAATGAGGCCGCGGGCGGCAACCCCCGGCGGCTGCTCGAACTTGCCGATCTCGCCATCGAGTTTGGCGTGGCCCACCGGCTCTATCGCGTCGACTCGAACGTGATCCGCGTCGTGCAACCCTTGCGGACGTCCGCCGCCGCGGCGGCATCGGCTCCCGCACGGGTTCCGGCCAAGGAGACCTATTCCGAGGGTGCCGGGACCAAGTCCTCACCGCCCGTCGAGAAGCCTACCCCCGGGATGAAAGCCAGCTGAGCTCGCGATCGCAGCCCTGGCTATTCGGGGTGCTTGTCCATCAAAACCGCGAGGTTGACGGCTCCCGGAGGACGGCCAGGTTGATCGCCTGTTCGGCGATGTCCGCAGAGTAACTCGCTGCCCGCCCCAGGCTATCGACGACGGCTCCGAGAGCGAGTAACTCCTCACCCTTTCGCGTCGCGACCCGATGCAGAAGGGCGTCGATGAGTTTCTGATGATGCACCCGGGCGTCGATCGCGTCATTCGCCAATTCGATGTTTCCGGTCACGAGTGACTGGAATGCGCGATCGAGGATCTCCACCGCGGAGGTCTCGGCCTCCTCGAAGTCCTTGGCGAGCTTGGGGTCCAGGCTCTTTCCCTCGGCAATCGTCGGGTAGGTCTCGGCGATCCGCTGGGCATGGTCTCCGATACGCTCCAGCAGCTTGGCCACGAGCCGATGACCGTGCACCGCGCGCGCGGCCCATTCGTCGCCGCCTTGTGCGGGAAATGTGTGGGTGAGGTTGTATTGTTTGGCGACCATCCAATAGAGCCGGTCCACATCCTGGTCCCGCAGTGTGACGTCATGCGCAAGCGACCCGTCCGACTTTTTCAGTGCGAGGATGGCATCCTCCAGCATGGCGCGAACCGTCAGATGCATCCGCCGGAGGCACTTCTCGGAGCTGAGCTCTGAGGCGTCGGATAGGTCCTGAATTACCAGCGTGTTGCGGCTTTCTTCGATCACCTCCGGACCGATGACTAGGCGGCAGAACTCGCGTGCAACGCGTCGAACGAACGGACCGCGATCGGGAGGAAAACGAACCTCGATCAATCCGAATCCCGAGATGTACGCCCCGATGAACTTTCGAAGCAGGTGTTCGCGTGCCTCAACCCCCTTCTCGGTGAAGATCTTTCGTCGGGCGGCGGGTTTCTCCCCAGCTCTGGGTCGAACGGACACGGTCCCATCGGCCTCGGTCTCGACGAACAGTGTATCTCCGGCCTTGAGGCCGGCGCTCGTGACCCAGCGTTTGGGCAGAGAAACGAGGTAGGTGGAACCGCCCGCGAGTTGGAGCTTGCGTCCCTCCATCGGACAGTCCGCAAGGGCCTATGTTTACGGAAGGATAAGCTTTGAATAAATAGACTCTATATGTCAAATAATAAATACACTTAGGACCGGTTAACTACGCTTGTACCTGGTTTGCTCGCGGCATGGGCGAGCGTGGGCCAGCCGGAACGCCACGCGAGGATTCGACCCCTCGGCCGACGACACCAGAACTATGGTGAATTCGTAAGCGACGATAGTTCCCGTGCGCCCACCCTAAGAACCCGCCGGGTATCGACGGCCCGGATGCTCACGGGACTCCCCCCATCGGGCAGCTCCGTTCT
>JAKIVW010000099.1:0-2100 GCA_022750355.1 Thermoplasmata archaeon | reverse complement strand
CGGCCGAGCGACCCTCCACATCGACTCCGCAGGGTGAACCGATGAGGGGAGCGTCGCCTGACCTGGGAGTGGGGACATCGCCCACGGTGGTCGACCCTCCCGAAGGCTGGCATCCCAGGCCCCGGAGCCGAATCTGGCTCTACGCGATCGTGGCGGGACTGGTGGTGATATCCGCAGCCGCGGGCGCATACCTCCTCACGGGCGGATTCCATCGTTCCGATGCTCCCGCACCTTCGAACGAGATCCTCGGCGAGGTCGGGATACAAACCACCATCGACGCCGGCCAGTATCTGGGAATCACGTTTTCAGCGGATTCGAATGCCACCGTGAGCGGGACGTTCTGGACCACCTACAATATCTCCGCCTACCTCATGACCAGCGGAGAGTACGCCGGGCTCGTGAAATCGGGAAACGGCACCATCCCGGGATACGTATGGACTTCCGGGCATGTCACTTCCGGTGCCATCGACCAAAGCCTTCCGCCAGGATCCTGGGTACTGGCGTTCCTCAACTCGAACCCGGCCCAGGCCACCGAGCTCTTGTTCACGAGCAATATCGTTTTGGCGCCGTCTTAGCCGTCATGTCAATCCGGCAGTCGGTCCCGCAGCGTCCGACGCCCGCTCGTCGCCACCCCACCCGAGCGGGGCTCCCGTCCCGGGGTACGTGGCGAATCGCGTCCGCACGCCAGGCGACGGGGGTGTCCTGGGTTCGGGAGTGCCCGGGCTGTTCCGGCTCGCTCGGTCCCCGCGTCGCCCTTCACCGCCCTTTTGCGGAGTTTCGAGCACGTAAGGGCGGAACGGGTGGCGCGGGAGGTACTCGGAGCGTCGTTGGCCCGTAAGCGCATAGATCGTCTTCTCTCCGACCTTACATGCGTTGTCCGCGATTCGCTCGAAGTGGCGGGCGACCAGGAGGTCGCCCGCCAATCGACGGGCGGCGGCAGGATTCTTCTCGAGTTCCGAGACGATCATCCGGTTCGCCTCCCGATGCATCCGGTCAACCTGGTCGTCTCGACGGAACAGCTCGCGCGCCCCCTCCACGCGGTCATGGTCCAGAGCGTCGAGCGCCTGCGCTACCATCGACTCCACCGTCTCGTCCATCCGCTGGAGGAGGGTTCTCAGCTCCGCCGGTTCCGGCGGAGGGTCGGACGTCGCGATCCGGGCCATGTCAAACCCGAGGCGGCCGACTCGGTCCAGATGCGTTGTAATCTTCAGAAGGGCAGCCGCGGTGCGTAGGTCGACCGCGGCCGGCTGGCGAAGCACAAGGAACGCGATCGTCGCGTGCTCCATGTCCTCATCGAACTGGTCCAGCTCCGTGTCCCGGTCCAGCACCGCCTGAGCCGCGGCGAGATCCCCCTGGTCGTACGCCCTCCATCCGTCGTGGAACATCGCGAGCGCCCACTGCCCCATTCGAACCGCGCGGTCCTTGAGCTGGCGAATCTCGAGGTCGTATCCGCGAGGGGCTCGCGCGGTGGACGGCGCATTTTCCGTCATCCAAATCGCCCCGTGATGTACTGTTCCGTTAAATTCTCTTTAGGACGCTCGAACAGGTCCGCAGTGGGCCCGAACTCGATGAGCTTGCCGAGGTAGAGGAATGCCGTGAAATCGGCGACCCGCGCGGCTTGCTGCATATTATGCGTCACGATCGCCACGGTATACTCGTTCTTCAGTTCGGCGACGAGGCTCTCGATCTTAGAGGTGGCAATCGGGTCGAGGGCGGAACATGGTTCGTCCATCAGGAGCACCTCGGGGTTGGCAGCGAGGGCGCGGGCGATGCAAAGTCGCTGTTGCTGTCCTCCCGATAGGGAGGTGGCGGCGGCGTCCAGCCGGTCCTTTACCTCGTCCCACAGCGCCGCCTGCTTCAGCGCACGGAGGACGGCTCGGTCCGTCTCCTCCCGGGACGGTCGACCGTTGAACCGAAGCGGGGCGGACACGTTGTTGTAGATCGACATCGTGGCGAACGGGTTCGGTTTCTGGAACACCATGCCCACTCGGCGGCGCACCAGCGTGGCGTCCAGCGAATAGAGGTCCTCGCCGTCTAGCATCACGCGCCCTTCTACGCGGGC
Organism: Thermoplasmata archaeon; assembly: GCA_022750355.1. Taxonomy (GTDB): domain Archaea; phylum Thermoplasmatota; class Thermoplasmata; order Lutacidiplasmatales; family UBA184; genus Lutacidiplasma. The sequence goes on along the minus strand of JAKIVW010000099.1, from coordinate 38 downwards.
CTTGGGTGCGGTCTCGTGCATTCGGTTGAGGCATCGGA
>JAKIVW010000098.1:1427-7137 GCA_022750355.1 Thermoplasmata archaeon | reverse complement strand
AGGGGATGACCACCTTGAGGCCCGCCGTGTGGGCGAAGTAGGCCTCCGTGCTCTGCGAGTGGTAGAGCCCTCCCTTGATGCCGCCACCGTAGGGCGTCCGGATGACGACGTGGCACGGGTACTGGCCACCCGACCGGTACCGGAACTTCGCGAGCTCGCTGACGATCTGATCGAACGCGGGGTAGATGAAATCCAGGAACTGGATCTCGGCGACCGGCTTGAGCCCGTAGAGCGCCATCCCAATCGCGGTGCCGATGATCCCCGTCTCCGACAGAGGCGTATCCAGGACTCGAGCCTCTCCGAACTCCTTCTGGAGACCCTCGGTCGCCCGGAAGACTCCGCCGTTGACTCCGATGTCCTCCCCGAGAAGCAGGACGTCCGGATCGTCCCGCATCGCTTGCTGAAGGCCGCGGTTGACGGCCTGGACGAGGGTAAGCTCCGTCACAGTTTGATCACTCCTTCGTGAACCAACTGCTCGAACTCGGCCCGCTCCGCTTCGAGGCGGGGCGTCAGCGCCGCGAACACATCTTCAAAGAGGGTTCCGGGGGCGACGGGAGCGGCCTTTTCGGCGGCCGCGAGGGCCACACTCACCTGCGTCCGAGCCTCCTCGACCAAGGCCGAATCCCGAGCCTCATCCAGCAAGCCCGCCTTCATGAGAAGTTCGCGGACCCGCTTCAGGGGGTCGGTCTCCTTCCAGTGGGCGACCTCTGCGTCGGACCGGTATCGATGGGGGTCATCGGAAGTCGAGTGGGGACCGAACCGGTAGACCTGAGCCTCGATCAGGGTGGGGCCCTCCCCGTCCGCGGCCCGCTGACGGGCCGCGGAAACGGCCCGGAAGACCGCCTGGATGTCCGTTCCGTCGACGACCACGCCGGGGAACCCGTACGCGTGCGCCTTCTCGGCCAAGGTGGCGCTGTGGGTTTGTTTCTCTCGGGGCAGCGAGATGGCCCACTGGTTGTTCTCGCAGAAGAAGATGGTCGGGACCCGGTAGACGCCCGCAAAGTTCATCCCGGCGTGGAAATCGTTGGAACTCGTCGCTCCGTCTCCGAAAAAGGTGATCGTGACGACCGGGTCTTTCCGCCGCTGGGCCGCCATCGCAGCGCCGACGGCCTGGGTGATCTGGGTGCCAATCGGGCTCGAGGCGACCACGAACCGGAACTCGCGATATCCGTAGTGGTTGGGCATCTGCCGACCCTTCAGAAGGTCGCCGGAGTTTCCGATGAATTGATCGAGGAGCCTCTCCAACGGTACACCCCGCGAGAGGGCGACCGCGAGTTCGCGGTACGCGGGGAACACCCAGTCCTCGGTGTGGAGGGCGCGGGCCGCGCCGACCTGCGCGGCCTCTTGGCCCGAGCCGGGCACATAGAACCCGATGCGCCCCTGGCGCTGGAGGGTCAGGCAACGGTCGTCGACCGCTCGGGAGAGGACCATGATCCGATAGGCCGCCAACAATTCCTCCGGGGCGAGCTCGGAGGGGGGAGAACCGGCGCTCGGGACGGCGGTCCCTTTCTCCTTGGTCGCGGCCATTCGAGCGCGGACCCTGCCGCTCGATATAACTCTAGAGTGAGCTGGAATGGAGGAATGTCCACGTCACCCCTGTAGAGGGCCGGACGTGAGTTCGTGTCTTGAGTTTCGGTGTCCCACTCCGGGGCGAAGTCCGGGAGAATGTCGACCCAATTCCTATCGGTCAGCGCCTCCGAATCTCCCGAACTCGTGGGGGGGCATTTCGAGGACGAAACGGCAGCGCGGAGTCCCGTTCCAACTCCCCTCTCCACCGCCGATTTAGTTATAGGGCGGTAGGTGTGGCCGCGTCTCTTTCCCCATGAACGACGACCTAGCGATCGAGGTTCGAGACCTCGTCCGTACATTTGAGTCCCGCAAGGGATTCTTTTTCGGGGAGAAGACCCACACCGAAGCCCTGAAGGGCGTCGAGCTCAACGTCGGTCGGGGGGCGATCTTCGGCCTCCTTGGCCCGAACGGTGCGGGGAAGACCACGCTCACCAAGATCCTTTCCACGTTGTTGCTGCCCACCTCGGGCACGGTCCAAGTCCTGGGCCACGACGTCGTGAAGGACACCAGCTGGCTCCGCTCGCGGATCGGTCTCGTCCTCGGAGGGGAGCGGGGCCTGTACAATCGGATCAACGCTCGGGAAAATCTCCGGTATTTCGCCGACCTCTACGGCATTCCCGCGAGCGAGCGGGATCGTCGGATCACCGAGGTGATCGAGCGGGTCGACCTTACCTGGGCGGCCGACCGACGGGTCGAGGAGTACTCCCGGGGGATGAAGCAAAAGCTCCACATCGCCCGTGGGATCCTGCACCGTCCCGAGATCCTATTCCTGGACGAGCCGACCATCGGCCTCGACCCGAAAAGCGCTCGGGAGACGCGAAAGCTCGTTCGCTCCCTCGTGGTGGAAGGGGTCACGATCTTCCTCACGACCCACTACATGTTCGAAGCCGAGGAGCTCTGTCCCCGGGTCGCTGTGCTCTCCAAGGGAAAGATCGTCGCCAACGATTCCATCGCAGGGCTCCGGTCGCGGGTCGGCGGGGACCGTACCATCGAGGTGGAGGCGTACGGCTTCGAGGACCGGGAGATCGACCGGCTCAAGGGATTGCCCGGAGTGTCCAAGGTCGCCGGGGAGGCGTTCGGACCGCTCATGCGCCTCACGTTGCGGGTTCGCACCGACGACACCACCCCCGAGACGGTGCAAGGCCTCCTTCCGGGCCACCCCGAGTTGTCGGTTCGGGAGCGGCGAACCTCCCTTGAGGACATCTACCTCGACCTGGTCGAAGAGGAGGCCCAGTGACGCTCGCCACTTCGGAGGCGTCCCGGACTCGCGCGACCGGAGCCTCGCTCCGACTCGCCATCCTGCTCTTCGTCGCGGACCCTCAGTGGCTCGTCCCGTCGACGGTCGCGCCCATCGTATTCGGCCTCGTCTCCTTCGAGCTGTTCCGCGGAGAGGGTCCGTACTTCCTGACCTACGCGATCCTCGGCGCGGGCATGATGAGCATGTGGGGTCAGACGCTCTACGGGAGCGGGTGGGCGACCGGGCAAGATCGCAACCTCGGGACGCTCGAGCCCACGATCCAGGCCCCCACTCCGTACCTCTACGTCGTGCTCGGTCGGATCATCTGGAACGTCGTCGCGGGCCTGTTCGGTGGGCTCGTCGTGTACCTCGTCGTGGTGCTCGCCGCGGGAGGCCCACCGCAGCTCCCGAATCCCCTGCTGTTCGTCGTCCTCTTCGTGTTCGTAATGGTCACCCTCGCGAGCGTCGGAGTCGTCTTCGCCGCGGCCTTCGTCTATAGCCGCTACGCCGGCTTCATCCAGAACGTCGGGGAGTTTGCGTTCTACATCGGGACCGGGTGCATGTTTCCGGTCGTCCTCCTACCGTTCTGGACGAACCCGATCGCGCTGCTCTTCCCACCGACGTGGGCCCTGGACGCTCTCCGGTACGTCTCCATCCCCGGCTACGCCGGTTTCGGGTGGGGGTGGGGCTGGGACCTGGCGGGTGCCGTCGCGGTCACCGGCGTGTACGCGGCCATCGCGGGGACCGTGTTCACGCGCGTGGAGCGGCACGTGCTCGAGACCGGCGATCTGTCGGATTACTGAGAGGAGAATTCGATGGCAACCCCGATCGCCACCGCGTATCGTCCCGCGTTCTGGAGGACCTTCTGGACCAACGCGATACTCGCTCCCCGGACCAGCCTCGGGTTCATGCGATTGGACTTCGTACTCGGGACGGTCTTCATCATCCCGCTCACCCAGATGGTGTTCTTCGCCTTCGTCGTCCAACTCGGAAACGGTGGTTCCGCGCTCATCGAGTTCACGGCCGTGGGAAATGCCGTCGCGACCGTCACGTACTCCAGCGTCTTCTCCGTCTGCCAGACGACCGATACCGAGAAACAGCAGGGCACGATGGAACACCTGCTCGTTTCCCCGGCCAACCGCTTCGCACTCTACCTCGGCCGGGGCCTCATCCCGATCTTGATCTCGTTCGCCACAGTGTGCGTCGGGCTCGCCTACGCGGCGTTCCTCTTCCACGTCCCGATCCCTCTCTCCACCATCCCCGGGCTCGCGATCTCCGTGGTGCTCACTGCGCTCGCGATGGTAGGATTCGGACTGCTGTTGGGAGGGGTCGCCCTCTACCTTCGCACGTCGATCATCTTGGGGAACATCTTCCTCTTCATCGGACTCCTCCTTTCCGGTGTCAACTTCCCGGTTTCGAACCTGCCTCTGCCCCTCCAGTACATCGGCGATGCCCTCCCTCTGACCTGGGGGCTTGCGGCCATCCGGGGGGCAATCGCGGGCGATTCCCTGGGCACGCTCGGGTACCTCTGGGGCGCGGTGGCCCTCTCCGGCATCGTCTCGGTCGGCCTGGCGATGGGCCTCTGGGGATTCTTCGAGCGCCGGGCCCTAGCCACCGGGAGCATCGCGCGGTTCTAGGCGGTTCCTTGCGGACGCCATCCGGCCCATCGGCGGAACCTCTTAGTCCTTGAACGCGATGTCGGCGCATGCTGGAAACCGCGAACGTGATTGCGTTCCTGGCCACGGCTCGGCCGGAGGAATCCCGGCGATTCTACCAGGAGACCCTGGGGCTGATCTCCCTCGGGGAGGACCCCCGCACCCTGATGTTCGACTGCAACGGGACGACCCTTCGGATCCAGAAGCTCAAGGCGGTCGCGCCCGGTCCCCACACTGCCCTCGGTTGGCAGGTCAGCGACCTCGTACGGGAGGTTCATACTCTATCGGCCAGCGGCGTCAAGTTCGTCCGGTACACCGGACTCGACCAGGACCGGGACGCCATCTGGACGGCCCCCGGGGGGACCCTCGTGGCCTGGTTCAAGGATCCGGACGGGAACGTTCTCTCGCTCACCGAACCGTCCGACGTCGTGTGAGTCGTTTTTCCTCCGTGCCCCTCTCCGACCCACGATGCGGCTGGCCCGAGAGTGGCTCGCTTTCCGGCGAGAAATGAGTCACCGCCCGACCAAGCCATTTTCTACCTCCCCGTCGCAGTAAGAAGGCCCATGGACACGCGGCCCCCGCAGAGCGCCGGCCTGAAGGACCAGATCGAATCGAGCCTGAACGACTCGCCCGACCGTCCGATCTGCGTGCACGGTCTCTACGAGACGATCAAGGAGGCCGACCCCGCCGCCCGGCGCGAGGACATGGTCGAGAGCGTTCGAGCGGCCGCGGAGGACCTCGTCCAGGAAGGCCATGCTCAGCACGCCTACGTCTCGGCGATCGCGATCGGGGCGCACTGCGAGGACGAAGTGTTCTGGTCCTCGCGCTCCCCGAATCAACATCTCGAGGAGTTCGGTCCCGAGTTCGAGCAGCTCGCCGTGGCCCGCCGTCTTGCGTCCCACTTCGAGTGTCACGGTCTTTAAGTCCGAGTTCGGACGACGGCGGATGCCGTAGTGGGAGCGGCTCGTCCCGGTGGCGATCGGTTCACGCGAGGCCGGACGGTCCTAACCCCGAAGTTATCCGCAGTTCACGGGGGGCGGGCGGAACTCGCTCGATCGCAAGGGGGGAGGGGGCGCGCAGGTGCGGCGGGACCGGGTTGGTGGCTTCGGCCAGGATGGAACGCAACCAGCGCGGGAGCTCCGCTCCGTCGCCGGTCGGGGTACTGATCTCCACCGCGGCCGCGGTCCTCGCAGCGGAGACGAGAGATTCGGGGATCGGCTCGCTCGGCAACGCGACGACGACGTTGGAG
>JAKIVW010000098.1:0-1417 GCA_022750355.1 Thermoplasmata archaeon | reverse complement strand
CGCGCAGTCCTGACGGCTTCAGTCGGAGACGGCGCGACCATCGCTCCGGCGTCGCCCGGGCGAGTCGGTGAGTCCCAGAGGACGGCCCCTCCCAACTCCGGTACGTCGTAGACGGGAGTCAGCGCGGGATCCGCGCTCGAAGGATCCGGTTCGACGCCCGGCTCGGGAGGGTAGTACGCGGACTCCGGGATCGGTGCGATGAGTTCGCTCGGTAGTTCCCCCACTTCGGTGGGCAACCAGTGGACCCAGAGTTGGTCGGCGGCGGACGTCGGGGTAAACATGACCCTAAGTGACCCTGCCGTGCCTCCGGCGCGTGGGGCGACATCAAAGCGGCCGTAGAACAGGTCCTCCCACTCCAGTGACGGCGGGGCCGTCCCCGAACACTGCGGGCATACCGAAGTCGGGCGATCCGGTGGGGTCGGTGCCGTTCGGAGGGTCCCTTCGGCCAGCGCCCAACGCCGACGGCGAAGGTAGGCGAGGGAGCAACCGAGAGTTCCGGCTCCCAGTGCGAAAAAGGCGAGGAACACGTACCGGCCGAGGGCCTGCGGGCCCCAAAAAAGGAGGACGCAAACGAGGAGGAAGCTCAGACCCGAAAGCAACGGAAGGACGACCCGGTGCGACACGTGCGACAGGGGGCCCCACTCAAGAACGGATGGCTCCCCGACCCCGGAGATCGAAGACGCGGTCACGCGGAAACTCAGCGGAGATTCTCGAAGGGCCCGATATGAAGGTATCGCCGGAGCGGCGGGCGACTCGATCGAAACGCTCTCGGTAGGCGATCCTCGACCGAAACCGGCCCGTTCGTCGGCCCAGTCGGGGACACCTCGTACGCGGGCAGAAATTAAGGCGCGGCGCACCGCTATCTCTACGGGGTGCTCGACGGCGCCATGCCCCGAGCGGTACCCCTCGTCATCGCAGCCTACAATGAAGCGATGGTCGAGGCGATTCAAGGGCCGCTCCGTGGCTTCTTTCGCGCGGGGGACGAGATCGATCTGGTGTCGGGGAACCACGATCGCCCGCTCTCGGTGCCCACGTTGAACCGCTGGACGACCGATCTGGCCGGCACCCTTCCCGCGGGAGTCCGATTCGCGGCCCACACCTCGGGCCTCGGTAACGCGACGACGATCGCCTCACAGGGCGTACCACGGCTCTCCTCGATCCTGCTCGACTACGAACCGAACTGGGACCCGGCGTTCACCTGGGACTTCGCCCCGAGCCTCGCTCATTTCGACCAGTTTGCGTCCGCATGCCGTGCAGCCGGACGACGGGCGGTGGCGTACCCTACGGGTCGGCCCCTCCGTGAGGTGGCGCTCCAGGGCTACGGTTGGGACTACGGCGAACTGAGGCGGCATGTGGACGAGGTCTATCCACAGACCCAACACTGGTCCACCGTCGGTTCGGCGGGTTGGTCGGGGGC
>JAKIVW010000212.1 GCA_022750355.1 Thermoplasmata archaeon | reverse complement strand
CTAGGGTTCACCGTCGGCTGGCGCTACGCGCTAATTTTGGCTTCGCCGGCAATTTTGTGCTATATGCCAGCCGTCTGGTGGAAACGCCAGTTGTCAGTCTTACCGCCGAGCGGCCACGACCGGTCGGAGCTCCCGGCTGGCTTGGTTGTGGAATGGGCTGGGAGGATTCCGGACCAAGATGCGGAATCATACCCGTCTGACAGGGCCCGGGTCGAGCGTCGAGGACCTCCAGGCGTTCTACGGCTCCGGACACCAGTCATACGACAGTTCGTTCGACCTCACGCACATCTCGACCGACACGCACGGCCAATCGATCACGCGGGGCGTCTTCACCGACTCGGCGCGGGGGATGAGCCGGGGGCTCGTCCGCATCGAGCCCGAAGCCCGCAAGACGATCGCCGTGATCTCCGAACACGCGATGCTCCTCTCCAAGGGGGCCCGCTCCGACACCATCCCGATCCTGGAGATCCTCTGCCGGGACGTCAAAGCCACCCACTCCACCTCCGTCGCGCCCGTCGACCCGGAGAAGGTGTTCTACCTCGAGTCGAGGGGGATGCCCCGGTCCGACGCCATTCGAATGATCGGGGAGGGGTTCCTCTCCTACGTCTACGACCGCGCTCCGGTCACGGGTCTGCGGGACTTCCTCTATCCGTCGCTCAGCACACGCTGGGACGGCGGACAGGTCTCCTGGGTAGAGGGCCACTTCCCTCTCCTGCCCACCCTCTCGGTCACGGGCACCGAGGCGACGCCCGAGTGGCGGTTCGACGCGAAACTTCGGTGAACGGGGGACCCGGGCCGTGCCACTGGTTCAGGATCCGGAGGCTCTCCCCGAATCCATCCTCCGCGAGCTCCATCAGTCCCTCGCAACCGATCTCATAGAGACCCTCGAGCTCGTTCGTCATCCGCACGGGGCGGTCCTCGACCCCGCGAGCCTGACGACCGCCGAAGAGTTGATCCAGAGTGCCCGCGCGGTCCTCGATCGGGCGGGGCCCCGGAGCCGGGCCGAGTGGGCGGCGGAGGCGAACCTCGCCTACGCCACGATGCTGGCGGCGATCGACCTCGTAAAGTCGCACACGGACGTGCCGACGGTCCCTCGTTCCCGGGCCGCCGACCCCGCGTGACGGGCCCCGGCCCGCCTCGTCGGGCGCGTCTAACCGACCGCGCCTGTCATCTCGAGCTGGATGAGTCGGTTCAGTTCGATCGCGTAGTCCATCGGGAGTTCCTTCGCGAACTCCGCCAGGAAGCCCATGAGGATGAGGTGGATCGCGTCCGACTCGTTGAGCCCGCGGCTCATGAGGTAGAAGATCTGCTCCTCGCCGATCTTGCCGACCACCGCCTCGTGGGTGATGGTGGCGTCCTCCTCGTGGATCTCGTTGTAGGGGTAGGTGTCCGAGCGTCCTTCCTCGTCCGGCAGCAGGGCGTCGCACCGGACCGCGGCCTTGACGCCGGTGGCACCGGGGGCGACGTGCAGGAGACCCCGGTAGCTCGTCTGGCCGCCGCGGATCGCGATCGACTTGGCGACGATCTTGCTCGAGGTGTCGGGAGCGGAGTGGACCGCCTTGGCCCCTGAATCGATGATCTGGCCCTGGCTCGCGAACGCGACCGAGAGGATGTCCGCCCGGGCGCCGCGGCCCTTGAGGTAGACCGAGGGATACTTCATCGTCACCTTGGAGCCCATGTTCCCGTCGACCCACTCGACGAGCGCGTTCTCGTAGGCGACGGCGCGCTTCGTGACCAGGTTGTAGACGTTCTTC
>JAKIVW010000010.1:8437-27620 GCA_022750355.1 Thermoplasmata archaeon | reverse complement strand
GCAGCTACGTAAGCTAGCGGCGTTTGGCAGTTAAACAGAACGCGTGTGAAGTTGACAGGACGGGGCGAGGGCCACGACCATCGGTCGGGGCCCCGTGACCTCCTCCTCTCAATCCGGGTACGTCCCGAGCGATCGGGAGGGTGATCTTTTTCGATCGGAGAGCGCCCGGCCGCTGTCGTCAATACATCGCTCCGCTCCTCGCGTTCGTGCCCAGCCTCGGTGCCCCCCGGTCCCACTGGCCGGTCGTCGCGTGGATCCGCTTGAAGCTCCCTCCGGCACCGCCGGTGTTCATGCTCATGCCGGGACTCCCCCCGCCGCCCAGCCCGCCGCTCGATATTCTCGTCCCGAATCCGGTCACGACCGACCCGCGCAAGAGGGTCTACGCGTACGAGGAAGAACGGGGAGCGTGGGTGGTCCGACTCGTCTGGGACGCCGACGACCCGGAAGTCCTGGAGGCGGAGTGCCGCCAGCCGCTCTACGACCGACGGCTCGACCGGCAGCAGGTCACCGACTTCTGGGCGGCGGTGAAGACGCTCATCGCCCCGCTCGGGCCCCTCGCGGTGGAAGGGGCCGACCCGCGCCCGTAGCGGTCGAACGCCCCCGTCCCGAACGCGCCGTGGTCGCTACGTTTAATGTCTCGAGCCGGTCGCGGGCCGAATGCTGCGCGCCACCTTCCTCCACCTGCCCGGGATCGGGCCTGCGACCGAAGCGGCGCTCTGGCAGGACGGGATCCGGGACTGGAAGGATCTCGCGGGACGCCTTCCGAGCGGGTCCGTCCGAACCCTGCCCAAGGAGAATCTCGCGCGGGAGCTCGCGGCCAGCGAGCGGGCGTTGCGGGAGGGGGACGCCGCGTGGTTCGGTCGGCGCTTGCCCGACTCGGAACATTGGCGCCTGTATCCCCGGTTCGCGGAGAAGACCGCGTTCCTCGACATCGAGACGACGGGGCTCTCCCCGTACGCGGGTATCGTCACCGTGGTCACCGTCCACGGCGGTGGGCGGACCCAATCGTTCATCGCCGGAGAAGACCTCGAGGAACTTCCGGCGTACCTGCGACGGTTTCCCATCCTGGTCACGTTCAACGGTCGGCGCTTCGATGTCCCGTTCCTGGAAGCCTGCTTTCCGTCCCTCGTCGCCCCTCCCGTGCATATCGACCTGCGTTTCGTGTTCTACCGACTCGGGCTCGCCGGGGGTCTCAAACGGATCGAGGAACGTCTCGGCATCGGGGACCGGACGGGCGTGGAGGGGATCCACGGCCTGGACGCCGTCCGCTTGTGGCAGGAGTACCGACGGGGGAGCCGTGCCGCCCTCGACCAGCTGGTACGGTACAACCGGGCCGACACCGTGAATCTCGAACCGCTCCTCGTACGGGCGACGTCCGACCTCGAGCGTCGACTGCTGGGGCCGTGGTCGCTCCCGATCGCGGGAACGTAGTTGGCGGGAAACACCCCCCGATTTCGGGTCAGGTGGGGGCCGAGGGAGGGGGCGGAGTCGGACCCCGGTTGGGTCGGGACCATCGGCGGAGGAACCGGCCCACTTTCCCGCGGACGCCCCCGGGACCGGCCGTCCGGAGAGAGCGGAGATATCCCGGGCCGAAGACCGCGATCGCGAAGAGCGGCCAGAGCAAGTAATTGATGTGGTGGACGAAACCGGGCCCGAGCGGAGTTCCGGCTCCACGACTGCACTCGCCCGGCTGCACCAAGAGGACGTGGCACACCACGCCCCCCGGTGACAGGTAGGCGAACGGGGCCAGGATCGCAGCGGTGACCACCACCGCCAGCAACGCGTCCCGCCAGCGGCGGTGGTAGAGGTGCACCGCGACGACCACCAGGTTCGCGAACTGTTTCAGCGCGAGCGAAACGATCTCGGCGACCTTGGAGGGCGTTCCGACGAGCGTGACGAAGGTGAGGGTCAGGGCGAGGCAGGGTACGAAATCGTTGAACCCATTCGCCGCGAGGAGGCCGACCCAGGCGCCCCCCCACAGCACGATCGACTCGCCACGACGGCGGAGCAGGTAGAGGCTCGCGGCCCACGCCGCGACGGACGTCCACTTGTAGCTGATACCCGGGATTTCGGCGAACGCGAGCCCCGGCAGGTACACGTTGTACAGGTTCGAGAGGGTCAACGGGGCGCCATACTGATCGTAGGTGACGGAGATCGAGCCCCCGTACAGGTTCGGCCAGAGCTGGGCGAACGCCGGGGTCACGAACGGCTCGTCCGTCAGACCGTTGTGCCACCCGGTCACGAGGGAGACCACCGCGACCACGAGCGATACTCCGACCCAGCTCCCGAGGAAGGCGCGGTCGCGTGTCAGGTCCCATCGGTACCCGAGAAGAAACGTGCCGAGCAGCACGAGCAGGAGCAGGATCCCGGCCGTCCAGCCCGGCAACAGGTACGAGAGGATCGCGACCGTTCCGAGCGTGCTGAGTCCGATGACCGCCGTAATGCGGAGAGTCCGATCGAGGAGAGACCGGTCCGGCACGTAGGGGAAATCGGGGGGAGGGGGAGCTGCCGATTTCGCTGCGTCCCGGGTGCCGAACTGCATCGTGCTCAGCGATTTCCCACGAACGAAGTCATCGGGGGGCTGGGACCGGGGTCGCCCGGTGAGCCCCCCGCGGAGGACGGGGCCGGGTCGCCTTCCGTGATTCGGTAGTCGGGGGAATCGGGATCGGCGCCCGCTCGACCCGTGGTTCCGGAATCGCCCATCCCGCGGGGGGCGTGGCGCGTCGCACCCGCTCGGCGGCCTGGGCACAGTACTCGGAGGAAGTATCGATGTGGAGGTAATGCCGGCCAAGGCGGCGAGCCACCGAAGCGACCGTGCCGGTCCCTCCGAACATGTCCATCACGACGTTCCCCCGGTAGCTGTAGAATTTCACGAGCCGTTCGATCAGTTCCTCGGGGAACGGAGCCGGGTGCCCGTGGCGTTTCCGTTCCGGAGGGATATGCCAGAACCCGTCGGAGAACTTTTCGAACTCTCGGGCCGTGATGTCCACGTCACGGGGGTCTCCCTCGAGTTTCCATTGACCTTTGGAAAAGACCAGAACGTACTCCCACGAGGGAATGATGTGCGGATTCGAAGGACTCCTCCAGCTCCCCCAGGCCGTGCGACGCCCCATCGTCTGCTTGTACCAGATGATCTCGGTTCGCATGATGAACCCCAACGCGCGGAGGTCCCGCGACAGGTCGTGATGGATCGGCCGAAAATCCTTGATCGAGGTCGGAGCGACGTTGAGGACGAACCGACCCCCCGGAACCAGGACCCGGTGCAGCGCGGTCCAGACCTCCTTCATCCGACGAAGGTACTCCTCGGGCGGGAGGTCGTCCTCGTAGCCCAGATACGGGATCCGGAGATTGTACGGCGGACTGGTGATCGCGAGTTGTACCGATTCGGCCGGAAGCCCCAGGAGAACCTCCCGGGCGTCTCCCTGGACGATCCGATCCCGCCAGTCGGAGTTCGACGAACGGGTCGGTCGCACTGCCATCCGGCGCGGAGACCGTCCCCTTCTTGATGAGGATTTCTCCGGCGGTCGGACCCGCCCTCCCCGGGGATGGGCGGGGCCGGCCCCCCGTGAAAACGTTGGGGCATCAGTAAGGGTATAATCTCGCCCGGTTCGGTTGAGAGGATTCCTTTGCCGTTCCACGTCGCCGTCCTGAAAGAGGTCACCCCGGGCGAGGCTCGGGTCGCGCTGACCCCCGAAGTGATCCCTCGGATGGTGAAGGCGGGCTACGAGGTGATGGTCGAGGCCGGCGCGGGAGAAAGCGCCCGGTATCCGGACGCGGCGTACGTCCAAGCCGGGGCGAAGCTCGAAACCAACCGGGCCTCCCTCCTCGGGGCGGCGGATGTGGTCGTGAAGGTCCAGATCCCCACGCTCGAGGAGTCCGCCGCCATGCATCCCGGTACGGTGGTCGTGGCGCTGATGAACGCGAACCGCAACCTCGACAAGGTCGCGAAGATGCGCGACCAGAAGATCACCTCCTTCGCGCTCGATCTCCTGCCGAGGATCACCCGCGCCCAGAGCATGGACGTTCTCTCTTCCCAGGCGACCGTGGCCGGGTACCGGGCCGCCCTCATCGGCGCCGACCTGTGCCCGAAATTTCTCCCGATGCTGACGACGGCCGCGGGCACGGTCCGACCGGCCCACGTCCTGATCCTGGGAGCCGGGGTCGCGGGCCTCATGGCGATCGCGACCTCCAAGCGGCTGGGCGCGATCGTCGAGGCCTACGACGTCCGGCGCGCGGCGGGCGAGCAGGTCCGCAGCCTGGGCGCCAAATTCCTCGAACTCCAGATCAACGCCGAAGGATCGGGCGGGTACGCTCGAGAGCTCACGGACGAGGAGAAGAAGCAAGAGGCCGAGATGCTCGCGAAGGCGGTTGCCGAAGCGGACATCATCATCACGACCGCCAACATTCCGGGTCGACGCGCGCCCCTCTTGGTCCGAAAGGAGATGGTCGCGCGGATGCGGCCGGGCGCGGTCATCATCGACCTCGCGGCCGAATCGGGCGGGAATGTGGAACTGACCCAACCCGGGACCGAGATCGAGGTGAGTGGGGTGCGGATCGTCGGCCCGCTAAACCTGCCGAGCCAACTACCGTTCCATGCGAGCCAGATGTTCGCGAAGAACGTCGAGGCCTTCCTGAAGCTCTTGGTCGCACCGACGGGAGGACTCGTCACGGACTACACCGACGAGATCCTGGCCGCGAGTCTGTTGACCCGGAACGGCGAGGTCGTGCACGCCCCCACGCGGGATGCGCTCGCCGCCGGGAAGTGAGGTAGCAACGTGTCGGCGGATCTCTGGACGGCCCTCTTCATCGGCATCCTCTCGGCGTTCGTCGGCTACGAGGTCATCAGCCGTGTCCCGGTCCTCCTCCATACCCCCCTCATGTCGGGGTCGAACTTCATCCACGGGATCGTCCTGGTCGGAGGGATCGTCGTCCTCGGCCTCGCGACGACCCCGCTCGAAGAGGCGATCGGCCTCGTCGCCGTGATCATGGGCGCGATGAACGTGACCGGCGGGTATGTCGTGACGGAGCGGATCCTCGCGATGTTCGACCGCTCGAAGAAGAAGGCCGGGCCGCCATGATCGCCTGGCAAACCCCCCTCGTCGACGGCGTCTACGTCGTCGCGATCCTCGTCTTCATCCTCGGCCTCCGGTCGATGAGCTCCCCCGCGACCGCGCGGCGAGGGATCATGCTCGCCGGCGTCGCGATGTTCATCGCGGTCGCGGTCAGCGTTCTCCTGCCGGGCGAGTCGAACTTCGCCCTCATCGCGCTCGGCGTATTCGTCGGGGGACTCGCCGGATGGTACTGGGCCCGTGTGGTCCAGATGACCGCGATGCCGCAGATGGTCGCGATCTTCAACGGGATGGGCGGCGGCGCCGCCGGTGCGATCGCGGCGGTCGAGCTCCTGGTCTCGCTCGGGAATCCGGTCACCGCGGGCCTCAGTCTCGCCGGCGCAGTCATCGGGTCGGTCTCGATCGCGGGCAGCATCATCGCCTTCCTGAAGCTGCAGGGCTGGCTCCGCTCGAAACCCATCGTGTTCCCCGGCCAGCAGCCGGTGAACCTGGCCGTGCTCGTGATCGGCGTCGCGTTCGGGGGCTACGCCGCCTACTCGGTCCAGGCGTTCTGGCTGCTGCCGTTCTTCCTGCTGATGATCCTCTTCGGGTTCCTGTTCGCGCTCCCGATCGGCGGGGCCGACATGCCGGTCGTCATCAGCCTCTTCAACGCCTTCACGGGGATCGCGGTCGCCCTGGATGGCTTCGCCCTCGTCAACGGGCCCCTCGGCGACGCCGGATACGCCCTCGTGGTGGCAGGGACGCTGGTCGGCGCGGCGGGCTCGCTCCTCACCCTCCTCATGGCCAAGGCGATGAACCGCTCGGTCGGCAACGTCCTCTTCGGCGCCTTCGGGGCGACGGAGGAGACCGGCACGACGGTCCAGGGCTCGATGAGGTCGATCGATGCGTCCGATGCCGCGGTCGAGATGGCGTACGCGAACGAGGTCATCATCGTCCCCGGGTACGGCATGGCGGTCGCGCAAGCGCAGCAGAAGGTGAAGGAGCTCGCGGACCTCCTCGAGGCGAAGGGCGTGACCGTCAAGTACGCGATCCACCCGGTCGCGGGCCGCATGCCCGGCCACATGAACGTGCTGCTCGCGGAAGCCGGGATCTCCTACGACAAGCTGTTCGACCGCGACGAGATCAACTCCGAGTTCCCAAGCGCGGACGTGGCTCTCGTGATCGGGGCGAACGACGTCGTCAACCCCGCTGCCCACCGCCCGGGCAGTCCCCTCTTCGGGATGCCGATCCTGGACGTCGACCAGGCGCACAACGTCATCGTGATCAAGCGGGGCCAGGGCAAGGGGTTCGCCGGGATCGAGAACGACCTGTTCTACAAGGACAACACCCGCATGCTCTACGGGGACGCCCAGGCCGCGGTCGGGCAGATCGTGGCGGCGCTGAAGAAATCGTAGTCGCTCGAGGCCCGTGCGACGGACCCCGCCCCGGGATTCAGGGTTGCGGAACGGGCCGGGCCGAGCGGAAGTTCCACCGCAGGTTCGCGACGTATCCGATGACACTTCCGAGCAGGACCCCGATGAGCTGGCTCTCGAGCGGTCCGATGCCGAACGTCACGCCCAGCGCGAGCACGGCCAGGTTGACGCCGAGCGCGACGGCCTGGATCACGCCGTAGACGGCGAGATGGAACGCGGTCGAACGGTCCCCCCGGCCCTGGAACGCCCACGAGCGATTCCACGTGAAGTTCCACACCATCGCGACGCCAAACGCCGCGGCGCTCGCGAGCAGCGTGATCGCGGTCGCATGGCCAAAGCGCACTCCGAGCAAGGTGAAGACGCAGAGATTGACGAAGACGCCGGAGATCCCGACGACGACGAACGCGGGCAGGCGCAGCAGGTCGTCAAACCGGAGCCCGGTGCTCGCCAGCAATCGATTCCATCGCCCGACGGCCGCCCACTGTCGCAACGTATCCACGAACGACGGGTAGAAGATCGCGACCGCCCAAACGACCCAGACCGAGTAGTTGAGCAGGTAGCTCGGGGAACCACCGCCGCTGCAGCTCGGCAGCCGATCCGCGAGCACCGACGGACACAGGATGGCCGGGCCGCTCCACAGGAGGAACGGCACGAGGAACGCCGCACTGATGCCCGCGGTGAGCAGCGTGTTCCGCCAGTCGCGACGGAAAATGTAGTACGCGAGGATGAACAGGTTGGCGAACTGTTTCAACCCGAGGCTCAGCCACTCGGCCCACTTCTGCCTCCGTCCTTCGTAGCCGACAAAGGCAAGCGTCATGAACACGAGGGCGACCAGGTCGTTGTAGCCGCTCGCCGCGATGATGGCCACGTACGGTTGGGCCAGCATCACGGCGACGTCGAACCGCTTGCGCACGAGGAGGACCATGACGACCCAGCAGCCGAGCGCGAACCACTTGTAGTCGAGTCCCGGTATCTGGAAGAACATCAGCAGCGGTCCGTACAGGTAGACCGATTGCGAGTGGATCGCCTGGCCGTACTGCACATAATCGAAGACGAGCGGGACGACGTACGGGTCTTGGTGCGCGAAGAGCAGACCGACGTACCGCGGGGTCGTGAACGGTTCGTCCGTCAACCCGTTGGCCGCGCCGGTAAGGATGGACCCGATCGAGAAGACGATCCCCGCGCCGAGCAAGAAGTAGATGAAGCCGGCGCGGCGCGGGACCTTCAGCTGGCGGACCGCGACGGGGAACATGAGGGCGAACGCGCCGAGCGAGATCTCCCCAACCCCGTGAAAGTCGCTCGGGTAGAGCCACAGGGCGGTGATCACGGCGAAGGCCGGGAGAGCCCCCGCGAGCCAGGCGAGCGCGTACCGAAGTCCCCGGGAGACGCGGGGCATCTCGGGAGGGGGCGGGGACGGAGCGGCCGGCGTCGACGTAGCCAACCGAAATCGTCCTCCGAGGGCGCCCAGCGGGGCACCCCATATTAGCGGAAGGCCGCTCGCGGAAGGGATGCGGGCGGACGTCCCCGAGTCGAGCGGGAGCCGATGACCCCCGGCTCCGGCCCCGACTCGATTCCCGTCCCCCCCGCGGTCGCGACCGGCCCCCCGGCGGGACCGGGTCTCCCGGGGGGCTATCGGTCCGTACTGCGGAACCGACGGTTCCTTCTCTACCAGGGTTCGGTCATCCTCGCATCGTCCGGCTACGCGGTCTACAGCATTTCGATCCCGTGGATCGCGTATCTCAACTCCGGTTCGTTCATCGTCGTCGGGCTCGTCCTCTTTCTCGAGTTGGGCATCTACGCTCTCACCTTCCTGGTCGCCCCGCTCGTCGACCGAGCGGCCGACAAACGGGTGATCTTTCTCATCGGTTACCCAATCCAGGCGGTGGCCGCCACCGTCCTCGCCTACACCGCGTCGCGCGGAGAACTGCACCTGGTGTTGCTGCTGGTCCTCGTGGCGATCCTGTCGGTCGCGTGGGACTTCGAGTGGGCCGTCTTCCAAGTCGCCCCTCGCACGCTTCTCTCGAAGGACGAGCTGTTCGCCGGCCAGGGGTTGGCGAGCGCGCTGGGTGCCGGGGTCCAAGTGGGGGGGTACGCGGCGGGGGCGGCGCTCATCCTCATTTCGGGGGCCGTCGGCAGCGGCTACCTCTACGCGGTCCTGCTGGTATTGGCCACCCTCCTCGCGGTGCTGGTGCCCCTTCGAGGGGGCAGGTCGACAGAGCGGGAGTACGCGGCCGGATTCCTCGAAGGTTGGCAGTACCTCTCCTCCCCCGAGGGTCGCCCCCTGCGGCAATTGGGGGTGCTCGGTGCGGTCTCCGGGTTCTTCGCGGCCGCCCCGGCGCTCCTCATCACCCTCGATGCCAACCATTCCTTCTCCGATCCGGGCGTCGCCTACGGGCTGCTGTTCACCTCGTTCGTCGTCGGTGGGGTGGTCGTGGACCTCCTCCTCGGGCACTACAATCCCCGCCGCCGGGTCGGGGCGGTCATCGTCGGGACGCTGTCGCTGAGCGCGATCGCCTTGTTCCTGACGGGGGTCTTCCCGCCGTCCCTCGTGCTGGCGGGGGCCGCCTGGTTCCTGGCGGGCGCGGGAGTGAGCGGCTACCTTTCCGGGAGCGGGACGTTCTTATGGGGTTACGTCCCCGAAAATCGCCTCGCCCGGGTCACGAGCAACCTATACGTCTTTCGTGGCGCTGCCGGCGCGATCGGCGCGGTCGTTCTCGGTGTGCTGGCGACGCAGGTCGTCCCGAGCTCGCTCGCCACGATCGTCGCGCTCGTCTTCGGGGTGGCCGCGGTGAGCTCGCTCCTGCTGCCCGCGATTCGGACGTACACGTTCTGAGCCGGCCCGGTGGGGATCTCGCAAGGAGGAACGACCATATCCCCCGAAGTCTCCCCGAAACAAGGTACCATGACGACCGAGCCCGTCCTCCCCAACGCGAGTCGCGACCATTGCCGAGGTCCCCCTACGGCGAAGCTCTCCCTCATCGAGTACACGGATTATGAGTCCGAGCCGTGCGCGGAGGCTCATTGGGTCCTGAAGAAGCTCGAAGAGGAACTCGGGGACGAAGTGTGCGTGGTCGTCCGCAATCTCCCGCTCTCGATGATCCATCCGAACGCCCAAGCGGCGGCCGAGGCCGCCGAAGCCGCCGACGCCCAGGGAAAATTCTGGTTGATGCACGACCGACTGTTCGAGCATCAGGACCAATTGGAAACGGCCCACCTCGAGAAGTACGCTCGCGAGATCTCGCTCGACATGGCTACGTTCGACCGGGACCTCCGGTCCGGCGCCCCCGCGCGGCGGGTGGCCGAGGACGTCGCGAGCGCGCAGCACCACGGGGTCCGCGGGACACCGACGTTCTTCGTGAACGGCACCCCGTTCCTGGGGCCCGGCGAATTTCTCCCGTTGTTGAAGGCCCTCCGCGGCTCGGCCGCAGACCACGATCGGTTCGACCCGTGAACCGGGTCGGCCCGAACGACCCCCTCCGTCGGGTCGATCCGCGATCCACCGTCGGGACGTTATGTACGCCCGCCCGGTAGCCAGCCGAGGAGTGTACGATGCCGACCGCCCGCCGTAAGACCAAGACCCGAACTCGGCCCCGCAAGACCGTCGCCTCGATCCCGCGGGGATTCCACACGATCACGCCCTCCCTGGCGGTCGTGGGCGGCGTTCTGGCCATGGAATTCTATAAGAAGGCGTTCGGGGCGAAGGAACTTCGACGCCAGGTGACCCCGTCCGGCAAGCTCATCCACGGCCGCCTCCGGATCGGGGATTCGATCCTGATGCTCTCGGACGTCTTCCGAGGGTCGGACCGCTCGGCCCCCTCAACCGTCGAGACGACGACGGTGACCCTCCACATCTACTCGACCGACGTGGAAGCGCTCTGGAATCGCGCGGTGGATGCGGGTGCGAAGGTGACGATGCCGCTCGCCGACATGTTCTGGGGGGAGCGGTACGGACACCTGGTCGACCCGTTCGGTCACCACTGGTCGCTCGCGATGCCCGTCCGCATGACCAAGGCGGTCCGCGATGCGAAACGTCAGGAATCCTTACGGGCCTTTGCGAAGGGCGAGGACCCCGACAAAGTGCCGGCCTACAGCGACATCTAGGCCGGATCCGCGGCGGCCCGCGGGGCCGGTCGAGCCTTCGGCTCAGTCGAAGTGCTTGGAGACGACGACGAGGTAGACGAGAAGGAGCGCGACGATGACGAGCGCGAGCACGGAACCCGAGACGAACTCCACCGCCCCGTAGAACAACAGCACCAGGATCGCGAGCACGAGCGCCCACAGGCGCTGCCCCCAAAGCCCGACGGCGACTCCAAGGATGATGAGGCCCACGATGAGGATGATCAAGCCGCCGATGACGCCCCCGACGCCGAACACCGAGACCCCACTTCCCCCGGCGATCGCGATCGTGGCGCCAAAGATGAGCGCGAACACTCCGACCAGCAGGACAAAGAAACCGAAGATCCCGATCAGGACCGCCAGGATCGCGACGCCCAAGGGCAAGTTGCCGATGCCGGCCATGGCCTCCGAACTTCCGGGAGGGATTTATCGGTGTTGACCGCGACGAGCGTGAGGCGAATTCGGAACCGCGCGACCCACCGGGTCGGGCGTGGCGGTCGCGTACAGGAGTGGGTCGTCCAGTTGGAAATCCTGTCCGCACGCGAGACAGAAGACCCGGCAGTGGAGATCGCCGCTGACCGGCTCGCTCAGGGATCCGCGGCAGCGCGGACACGTTCCGAACCCCGCCCCGCGGGGCGTTTCGTTCGGACGCGGTCCTGAGGGTTCGGTCATGGGTGGAAACCGGCCGCCGTTCGCCGGGTCCGGGGCGGAGTCGCCGTTTTCGAAGGTCGAGTGTGGACCCCGCCCGGCGACTCCGGAAATCCGAATCGCAGGTAGAGATGGCTGCCGCCCCGGCGGACTCCGACCAGCGTACCCCACAGGGGATGATCCGGGGCAAAGATCCGGCCGGCGACGAGCCCCGGACGTTTTCCCGAAGCCTCCCGTCCGGCAATCTGCGGGGCCAGGGTCAGGAAGAGGTCGTCGAGGTACCCTTCGCCAAAGAAGTCTCCGATGAGGTGAGGGCCGCCCTCCACCAGAACGACGTCATGCCGACCGGCCGCCCGGACCGCCGCGAGGACCTCCGTCGCCGTCAGGCGGTCCGACCGTCCCGCCACCACGGCCCGTGCGGTCGGGGGAAGGTCGGTCGAGGGCAAGCGACCAGCGCCCCGCGCCGTCGTCACGATGAGTACGGGGACCGCACCCGAAGAAAACACCGGCAAGGTCAGGTCCAAATTTCCGCGGGCGGTCACGACCACGTTCAGCGGAAACGCGGGTTTGCCCAAGCGGAGTCGTAGTTCGGCGAACTCCCGACACATCCTCGGGAAAACGTGTTCCGCGGTCCAGAGGTGCCGCGGGACCGCCCGCAACGTTCCCGCACCGACGATCACCGCGTCGGCCACCGCCCGCAGGAGGCCCATCACCAGGCGGTCGTGCGCCTCGAACCCGGTGATGTCTCCTCCTCCGGACGCGCCCGGAACGTTGAGAGAGACCACGCCGTCGAGGGTGGAGGCAAAGTTCCCCAGCACGAACGGTCGGCGCGACGGCCGGGGGAGACGGAGAGGACCGTAGACCCGAGCGAGCGCGGGGGACAACGGGACCCGGCGGCCCCGACTTCGGTCGAACAGGACCTCGAGCGGGCGGAGTGATCTCACGGGCGGGGACCACCGGTCGACACGAATTCGGAACGGAGCGACTGGGGGGTCATGATGGGCCCTGAGGATCGAACGTCGCGAGGCGGCGGGAGTATTGGAGTTCTTACCCGCGGGGGAGGCCCCATGGTCCAGCACCCCTCGGCTGGGACTGGTCGCGCTGGGGACGGACCGTCCTCCGGAGTCGCCCGAGCGGAGCCGGCGTTCACGCCCGCCGTATCCAATCGGAACACCGGGTCGACGCGGGCAGGTGGGCGCGGCCAGATTTGAACTGGCGACCTTCACCGTGTCAGGGTGACGTCATAACCACTAGACTACGCGCCCGTGCGGGCGGCCACCGACGACCCGCTCATATGCCTGTCGGAGGAACCGTCGGACGGCGGGATTTCTAGCCGTACCCGCCGGGAAACTGCCCGGGGTCCGGGTGGTCGTTCCAGTTGTAGTACCCCATCGTCTGCCGCTGGGATTCCGTCACTTCCTGCCGGAGACCGCCCTGGAACGAGCCGTACGTCTCCCGGATCTGCTCCTCGATCGAGCGGGCGCGTCGCATCGCCTCGACGAGATGTTTGGCTTCGAGCAGGTCGCTGCCCGAGACCGCCGCCAGGTCGCCGGCAGTACGGATGAGCCCCCCCAGTTCACGCAACCGGAGCGTGAGGGCGTTGCGTCGTCCGTCCAGGACCTCGGCCCTCCGGTGCGCTTCCTTGATGATCTCGAGGACCGCTTCGCGGGTGGCGGGTCGGATCCGCCCGTCCACCGCGATCTCCTGCGCGGTGAATTGGGCGAGTCGCAGGCGGTTGGCCGGCGTATCGGGCATGGCGGTCTCCAAGAGCACCTCGTAGCCGCCGCCGGCGATCCGGGAGCGGAGCGGAGAGAGGATCCGGTGAATGTCCTGGATGTTGGCCGCGGCCACCAGGATGAAGTCGCACGGGACGGAATCGACCCGGACGGAGGCGCCGCCGGACTGAGGGTTCCGACCGCTGATCGGGAACCGCTTCTCTTGCATCGCGGTGAGGATGTGACGTTGGATCGCGCCGAGCGAGGGGAGTTCGTCGATGAACAGCACCCCCTCGTGGGCCTCGTGGATCTCTCCGGGGATCACTCGTTCGTAAGGGAGTGTCCCGAGTTGGGGGTGTCCCCCGTACGGGTCGTGCCGAACGTCGCCCAGGAGCTCGGTTTCGCTCGCGCCTGTCGCCATCACGAACGTCGCGCGGTCGAGTTTGACGATGACCTTGCGCGGGCTTTCCCGCTGAAGCGTCCGCCGGCGTTCCAAGGCCCGTTGGTCGAGAACCTTGATCTGTTCGCCCGAGCGTTCGTAGGAGACGACCTCCTCGACCCCGTTGCGCAGCCGGGTCGTCCGGACCGATTCCTGGGGATTTCCCCCGGCGGTCACGGTCAATTCGAGGATCCCCCCGACGAGGTCTCGGAACGGATTCCCCGTCCCGGCGGCGCCGGGAAGGGACTGTTTGACGTTCCCGCAGCTCGGACAATATCGCTCGTTCGGGGTGGAGACGAAGTTGCACCGGGGGCAGCGGTACCCGAGCCGCTCGGCGACGGACGCAGGCGCGTCGCTCGGGGAGATCAGTTCGCCCTCCACCGAGCGGGCGGCCTCCCGCTCGTGGTAGACCTCCTCGCGACTGGCGATCTCGACGCTGGGGCGTTCCGGATTTTCCGGGTTGTGGACGACGCGGATCTCCGTGCGAGGGCGGTCGAGGTGGAGGGCGAGCGCTTGGGCGGTCATCGATTTGCCGATGCCGGGCGGCCCCACGAGCAGCAGGTGCCGGTGTTGGTAAGCAGCGATCCGCGCGGTCTCGACCGCCTTCTCCTGGCCGATCACCCGTTGGAGCGGGTCGGTCGGGATCGGGATGTCCGCCGTCGTTTGGATCTCATCGATCGCCACCGGAAGGCGGCGAGCGGAATCGACGTTGGACGCCATGCGTACCCACCATGAGAGGCCGGACGAAACTATAGGTTCGTCGCGGGGCCCCCCGGCCCCGCGACGGGAAAGGGTGATTCCGACTACCGAGCCGCGCCGGGAGCGACGAGGTCCGCCTTGGTGAAGATCCGAACCGATTCCGGGATCTTCCCGACGGGCCCGAGGCGGGTCCCGACGACCGTCGTGATGCCCTTCTCCTGGGCGACGTCGAGCAGACGCTGGCTCACGATGCCGTCAAAGATGACCGCCTTCGCGGGTTCCGCGAGCGCGGAGATCGCCTCGATCATCTCTTTGACCGGAGCCTCGCCGATGACCGCGTCGTTCTCTCCCACGATGAGACAGCGGGACGCGTTCTCGACCCCGCTCAGGAGCTCGAAGTAGTGGGCCAGCTCGGGGGTGAGCTGGGCGGCCGCCGGAGGCGGAGGCGCCGGAGCGCTGGGCACCGGCGACACCGGGCGCGGCACGGGCATCGGCATCCGCTCGCGGTCGTCCCGTCGGCCGCCGCCGCGGTTGTCGCCGCGGTCCCGGTCGCCGTTCCGATCGTCGCGCCGCTCCGGGCGACCACCGCCGCCCGCTTCGCCCCGTTCCTCGCGCGGTTCCCGGGTGGAGCCGGTCGATTCGAACCCGCTCATCTCCAGGTACTGGTTGATCGGGATCTTGTTCCGGAGGCACTTCAGGAGCTGCTTCTGGGTGAGTTCCTCGACCTCGCTGCCGCGCGGCGCGCGGGCGACGAAGTCGATGTCCATCGTTTGGAGCATCTCGCGGAGGATCAGCTCGCCGGCGCGGTCCCCGTCCGTGAAGACGGTGACGGTCTTGCCGCGGGAGAGGTCCTTCACCGTCTGGGGAACGCTCGTCCCCTCCACGGCGATCGAGTTCTTGATCCCGCAGCGCAGCAGGTTCAATACGTCCGAGCGCCCCTCGACGACGATCAGCGCGTCGGCGCCATCGACGTTCGGTCCCGCGGGCAGGTGTTCCGGACCGTACGTCGTGATGTCGTCCACCTGGACCATCTTTCGGACGGCCTCGGTCAGGTCCATCCCGACGCCCTTGGAATCTTCCTGCAGTCGCGCGAGGATCTCCTTGGCGCGGTCGACGACCTTCTGGCGCTTCGAGATCCGGATGTCTTCGACGCTGATGACCTCGATCTTGGCCCGGCAGGGCCCGATCCGGTCCACGGTCTCGAGACCGGAGGCGAGGATGGCGGTCTCCACCTGGTCGAGGGAGGAGGGGATGATGATCTCGCCCTCGCTCTTGCCCTTCCGGCTGTCGATCTCGACCTCGATGCGGCCGATTCGGCCGGACTTTTGGAGGTCACGAAGATCGAGCTCGTCTCCGAGCAGGCCCTCGGTTTGGCCGAACACCGCTCCGACGACGTCGGGTTTGTCGATGACGCCTTCGGCGCTGATGCGGGCTCGGATCTGGTACTTTGCGGCGCTGGGGTCGTTGGTCATGTTGGTTCTCCGTGTTGGAAGGCAACCCGCTCTCGCGGGGACTTCCCAGGAGACGACTAGGCCAACCGAACGTCGCTAGGCGATGCGCGGAGATTACGACAGGCTCGGGCGAGGATCATGAGTCGTGATTCCGGATCTCCAGCGACGTCGGGAGTTGGCGCTCCGTCCGTCTCCGGGGGGTTCCTTCCAGTGCACGAAAGCCGAGTTCGGTATTTAAGAGGGACCTGAGCCGCGATTCGTTCGAGTCTCCAATTCTCTCGGTGCGAGCGCCGCCTACGCCCAACTCTCTTTATATCGGTCCCCGCTACGCGAGGACGGAGACTGTCAGAATGCCCCGTCGAGCATCTCGCAAACTTGCGGAAGTACCGGTCCCGGGCGAACCCGAGAGCGTTACCGAGCACTTGGCCGAGGACGATTTCGTGACGTCGCTCAAGAGTGAGCTCGCCCGAACGCAGAAGGCGGCCGGAGAGAACACGGGGGAGGACCTCACGCACCGGGCCGAGCTGAACAAGCGTCTCTTGCAGGACCTGTGGGAGGTCCACAACCAGTTCGAGGAGGTCAGCGTCCATCTCACGATCGACCCTTCGCAGACGCTCTTCGCGACGTTCGTCGAGTATCCGACCAAGTGGACGTTCCGCGACGCGTTCGACTTCGGTGCCGTCAAGACGATCGAGCTCGCCGACCGCGCCGCGGGCTGGGTCGGATTCACGCTTCGGTTCTGGTACTACCGGACTCCCGAGGGAGGGAACCACCTCCGAGGGATCTTCGAGTGGTGCGAGGGGGAGAGCTACCACCGCTACTCCGGCTGGATGCGGATGATGAGCCAGGCCGTTCTCTACGACGCCCCCGAGGACGACGCGAAGATCAGTGAGCTCCACCGGATCCTCAAGGACGTGGTCGTCAACTGGTACGGCGCCCACCTCGCCCGGACGCCGGAGAAGTTTACGACGCACCTGAAGGAGAAGTATCCGAAGGGCGCGTCCTACGCCAAGGAATCCTATCGCTAGACCGGGAACGTCCCTGCCCGAGCGAGCGCCGGTCGGCCCGACGTTGACCGGGGGCCCGGAGGGGCGGGTTCGTCACGATCCAGCTTGAGAGACTTGAAATAACCCGGACCACCTCCGCGCTCGTCGGGCGTCCCGGGCTCGCGGCGCCTCGGCGCTGCGCGTCCGCGCGTCCGGGGAGAACGGTGGCGGGCAACCTGCGGGAACATCTCGTCGCCTACTTCCAGCAGCACCAGAAGATCGTCGAGGCCGGTGCCCTCGAGCTTCTCCTCGATCATTCGCATCCTCTGGTCGTTTCGCGGGAAGTGATCGACCGTTCGGGGGAGGTCAATCCGTTCGTTACCCGGGAGATGGTGGAGAACGTCCTCTCGGAGGAGGGTTCCCCCGGTCCGGTGGCGCGTTCCCGGGGGGACCGACCCCCCGGCCCGAACGAGCCGCCGCCGGGAGCGGCCACGCTCCCGTTCCGATTGATCCAGGACGGCTACTCCGGACCGCCCACCGGGGAGACACCGCTCCTCGCGTACTCGGCGCTCTTCCACTCTCGGTTCCGCTCCTTGTCCCGCTTGCTGCGGGGACGGCCGGGGCTCGACAACCTCCGCCCGATCCGGGAGCTCCGCATGTCGGATGGGGCCTGCTCGGTGATCGGGATGGTGCGCGATGTCCGGGAGACCCCGCAGCGTCATCATCTGATCCTGACCGTGGACGACGACACCGGTTCGCTGGAGGTCCTCGTCCCGAAGGGGTCGCCCGGGGCACGATTGACGGTCCTTCCGGACGAGGTGCTCGGTCTGCGGCTCGAGTTCGGAAAGGAAGCCAAACGGCTCCCCCGGGTCGTCGCGGTCGAACGGCCCGACGTCCCGCCGACGCGCAATGTGGGACGGGCCCGTCGCCCGATACGGGCGATCTTCCTCTCCGACCTCCACCTCGGCAGCCGTTCGTTCCTCTCCGAGAACTGGGGGCATCTCGCCGACTTCCTCCACGGGCGCGGCCCGCACGGCGAGATGGCCGCCTCCATCGATCACGTCGTGGTCGCCGGGGACCTGGTCGACGGGATCGGGATCTACCCTCGCCAGGAGAAGGACCTCGCGATCGGCGACGTGGTCGAACAGTACGCCGAGCTCGGCCGGCGGCTCGCCGACCTCCCCGACCGGATGACGATCGTCGTCATTCCGGGCAACCATGACGCGGTCTGCCCGGCCGAACCCCAGCCGGCGCTCCCCACCAACCTGACCCGGGGACTGGGGCCGAACGTGCGCATCCTTTCGAACCCGTCGACCTTTGCGCTCGAGGGGGTCGTGGTCTCCGCGTACCACGGCCGGAGCTTTGACGACCTCATCCCGGCGATACCGGGGGCGTCCTACTCCCGCCCGACCGAAGTGATGAAGCGGATGCTGCAGATGCGCCATCTCGCGCCCATCTACGGGGACCGGACCCCGCTTGCGCCGAGCGGGCGGGACGGGCTGATCCTCGACCCCGCCCCCGACATCCTCGTGACCGGTCACTCGCACACGTACGGGGTCGACCGATACCGCGGGGTCCTCCTCCTCAACGCGTCGACCTGGCAGGCCGAGACGGAGTACCAGCGCATGCGCAACATCATCCCGGTTCCGGCGCGCGCGGCCCTCGTCGACCTTTCCACGCTCGGCGTCCAGACGC
Organism: Thermoplasmata archaeon; assembly: GCA_022750355.1. GTDB lineage: Archaea > Thermoplasmatota > Thermoplasmata > Lutacidiplasmatales > UBA184 > Lutacidiplasma. The sequence goes on along the minus strand of JAKIVW010000010.1, from coordinate 9,390 downwards.
TCGATTTCTCCGCCGGGGATCCGCAAGTCCTGGAGGTGGCGGGATGAGCCCGTATTCGATCGAGCCCATCCGGGCCGTCGGCCCCGTTCGCCTCGTGCTCTGCACGTACCCCTCCCGCGAGGGGGCCCTCGCCGCCGTAACGACCGCCATCGAACGACGTCTGGCCGCGTGCGGGAACGTCCTCCCGTCCGAATCGCGGTATCTGTGGCGCGGTCGGGTCGAATCCCACTCGGAGGCCCTCGTCGTGTTCAAAACGGTCCCCAAGAAAGTGGGCGCCCTCATCGAATACCTCGGCAAGACCCACCCGTACGAAGTTCCGGAGATCGTCGAGGTCGATGTCCCGAGGGTCGACCCTCGGTACCTCCGATACCTTTCGTCGGCGCTCGACCCGGATCCCGCGCCGCCCCCGCTGGGCGGCGGGCTCACTCGTCGGGGAGGACGGCGAGACCGGGAAGAGCGAGACCCTCCACGAACTCGAGGGCCGCCCCACCGCCGGTCGACACGAACTGGAACCCGCCGGTAACGCCGAGGTCCTGAGCGAGCCGGGCGGAATCACCGCCGGCCGCGACGTGGTAACCCTCGATCCGTTGGAGCGACCCGAGCACCGCGCGCGTTCCTTCGGCGAAGCGTGGGTCCTCGGCCCGGCCGAGCGGTCCGTTCCAGAAGACCGTCTTCGTCCCGCCGAGCGCCTCGATGAATCGCGCCCGGGTCGACGGCCCGATGTCCTGGACCACCGCGTCGGCCGGGATCTGGTCGAGCGGGTAGGTTTCCGCTTCGGCATGGCCGGGCCGATCGACGACGACGTCGGTCGGGAACAGTACCTCCGTATGGGCCGACTCGGCCGCCCGCAGGAAATCGGAAACGGCGGTCTCGAGTCCGGCCTGGGGCGTGGTCGCTCCCAGATTCGCCCCGGCCGCGGCCAGGAACGGATTCGCGAGCGCCCCCCCGATCAG
>JAKIVW010000010.1:0-8427 GCA_022750355.1 Thermoplasmata archaeon | reverse complement strand
GAAGGGGGAGCTTGTCCTTCACCTTCGCGCCGCCGACGACCACCACGTACGGACGCTCGGGGGCGGCGACGAGCCGAGACAGCTCGCGCACCTCCCGTTCAACGAGAAGTCCGGCGAACGCGGGCACGCGCTGGGGAACCCCGACGGTGGAGGCATGGGCCCGGTGGACGGTCCCGAACGCATCCTCGATGAACAGCTCTCCGAGACGGGCGAGCTGGGCGGCGAAGCCAGGGTCGTTCGCCTCCTCGCCCGGATGGAATCGCAGGTTCTCGAGCAAGAGGAACTGCCCGTTCTGGAGTCGCGCCGAGAGCTCGATCGCTTCGATGCCGACGACGTCCCCGGCGAGCGGGACCGGCTGGCCGAGGAGGGCGCTCAGTCGATGGGCCACCGGCCGGAGACTGAACCGCGGGTCACGGTGGCCGTCCGGGCGACCCAGATGCGACATCAGGATCGTCCGCGCGCCCGCGGCGCGGAGGTGATGGAGTGTCGGAAGCGACTCGACGATCCGCCGATCGTCGGCGATCTGGCCGTTGGGCTCCTGCGGGACGTTGAAGTCGACGCGTACGAGGACCCGCCGACCGTGGACCGGGGCGCCCTGCATCCCGCGCTTCGCCATGAGGAGGACCGGAGCCGCGAGGTGCCGAGACCTAAGACGATTGTCCCCGGGCGAGCGCACCCCCCGGCGAACGGGCGCGGATCGCGTCCACCGCCCGTCGCGTCGCCGGTAGGTCGAGCCCCTGGGCCGTCCCCTGCCGCAGGATCTCCCCCGAGATCGCCTGGATCTCCGTGCGACGACCTCGGTCGATGTCCTGCAGCATGGACGAACGGTTCTCGGCCGTGGCCTTCAGGACCCGATCGAGTTCGGCGTGCACTTCCTTCTCGGGGAAGTCGAAGCCGACCGCTCGGGCGGTGGCCAGGGCCTCCCTGAGGAGCGCGAGGGACTCGGTACGATAGGGTTCCTCGAGGAGGTGGCCGTTCGACACTCCGTGAAGGGCCGTCACGGGATTGACCGCGGCGTTGATCAGCGCCTTCCGCCATACGGCTCGCTCGAGGTTGTCGACCGCGCGCACCGGTATCTCTGTGGTTCGGAACAGCCGGGTCAGGATCCGGGTGGCCCCCGCCGCAGGGGCGCGCGCCCGACCGAAGACGAGCTCCCCCTGGCCGGCTGCTCGGACCTCTCCCGGGCCTAGCAGGGTCGCGGGGAGGGTGTTCACCGCTCGCACGACCCACCGTTCCGGGTCGGGCCACCCGCTGGCCGAAAGGGCGGTGCGAACCGGCTCTTCGACCCCGAGGCCGTTCTGGGGCAGCAACGTGGGTATCGGGGTGGGGACCTCGATACCGAGGAGGCTCGCGGCCGCGGGCAGGTCGAATGTCTTGGCGGTCAACAGGATGACCTCCGGTGCGAAGTCGGCGGGGACCGAGGTCTCGGCCCGAAGCTCCACCGTCTCGACCAATGAGCCGGTGATCCGGAGCCCCTTCGTGCGGATCGCCTCCGCGTGGTCGGCCCGGCCGACGAGGAGCACCGTATGTCCGGCGTGCGAGAGCGACGCCCCGAGCAGGCTCCCGATCGCCCCGGCGGCGAAGACCACGACCCGCACGGCATCCCCCGGGTCTAGCCGAGCCGTCGGATGAGTTCGTTGAGCCCGGGAGTCTTCCCCCAGTCCCGGCGGAGGAGGGAGAGGAGGCTCTCGTAGTAGCGGACCTGGTCGTGGGCCTGGCGGACCTTGAGGAGAATGTACCGTTCCTCCCGCTTCAGGCGGTCCACCTCGGCGAGGAGCTCGCGCTCGCTCGCCCGGAGGGTCTCCACCCTATCGGTAAGTGAGAGGGATCCCCTGCCGGGCATCCATCCTCCCTGGTTGGGCACGACCGCCGAAGTCGACGACCGCGTCGGCCGCTACTTGCAGGCGAGCGATCTCCTGCCGGATCCGTTGGAGCCGGGTCTCGACCCGGCGCCGCTGGGTCCGGAGTTCCACCAACGTCCGGTCCAGCAGGTCCATCCTCCGTCGCCATTTCTCCCGCTCCTGGACGTTGAGCAGGACGGACTCGGTATCGACCATCGCCGCTCCGCAGGAGCCCCGGATGAGAATCAACCTTTCGCTCGAGGCCCCGGTGCGTTTCTGCCCCGAGGGGGCGAGAGGCTAAAGGTGGGGGACGGGTCAACGCTCTGAGTGGAAAATCCATGACCGGATTGGGGAAGGTCGTCGTCCTGGGCGCCGGCAATATCGGCGGTTCTCTCGCGCAACGTCTCGCGGAAATGGACCTGGCGCGCGAGGTGGTCTTGGTCGACATCGTCGACGGTCTCCCGCAAGGGAAGGCCCTCGACATCCAAGAGTCGGCCCCGATCCTGGGGTTCAGCGCGCGCGTGACCGGTTCCACCTCCTTGGACGCGATCGCCGACGCCGACGTCGTCGTCGAGACCGCCGGCCTCGCCCGAAAGCCAGGGATGAGTCGGTCGGACCTGCTGAGCAAGAACGCCTCCATCGTCCGGGGACATGCCGAAGCCGTCCGGTCGAAAGCCCCGAACGCGATCGTGATCGTCGTGACCAACCCGGTGGATGTGATGACCTACTGGTTCCGAAAGATCGCGGGCCTTCCTCCGGCCCATGTTTTCGGGGAGTCCGGGACGCTCGATACCGCTCGGTTCCGTTGGTTCGTTGCCGAGGCCCTGGGCGTGGCTCCCAAGGACGTCACGGGATTCGTTCTCGGCAGTCACGGAGACACGATGGTACCCGTCCTCTCGCTCACCAGCGTTTCCGGGGTCCCGCTCCAAACCCTCCTCCCTGCCGACCGTCTCGACGCGATCGTCCAACGCTCCAAACAGGGCGGGGGCGAGATCGTCAACCTTCTGAAGACCGGGAGTGCGTTCTACGCTCCCACCGCCGCCCAGGCCGAACTCGTCCGAGCGGTCGGCCGCGACGAACATCGCCTCCTGCCCGCGAGTGTCCATTTGAACGGGGAGTTCGGAGAGAAGGACGTCTACATCGGCGTCCCGGCGGTCCTCGGACGCGCCGGCGTCGAGCGGGTCGTACCGGTCGAACTCACCCCTACCGAGCGCGCGGCCTTCGCCGCGATCGTCGCGGCCGTGCGCGACGACCTCCGAATCCTGGCGGAGCTCCCCCCCGGATAGGGAGGTTCCCGATGGTCGAGTCGACGGTCCCCGCCGCCCCCCCTCCTGGGTTCATCGAGATCAAGCGGCGGCTCGGCACGCTCCGCTACACGACCGACTCGAAGGAACACGCCCACATCACCGTCAAGCCCGATATCTGCGCGAAGTGCCCGCACTCGTTCTGCACGTTCGTCTGCCCCGCCAAATGCTACGAGCGGATCGAGGGACGTTTGGTGTTCCGGTACGAGGACTGCGTAGAGTGCGGAGCCTGCGACATCGCCTGCGACCAGGGGTCCGTCACGTGGACGCTCCCCCGGGGCCCGTACGGCGTGAAGTACGCCTACGGGTAGACCGCAGCCCCCCTCCGAAACCCCGGCCCGGACGCGCCACCGTTCCACTCAAGGCTCACCTTAAAACCCCGACCGCGGGCTGGGAACGGTGGAGCCGGGTCTACGCCGATTGCAACCTCCGCCAACGGGCCCTCCCACCTGTTCCCGTACCGAATCCGGCCGGGCCAGGACCTCATCCTTTCCGAGGTCGCGGAAGTCGCGCAGCGCGGAGGACCTCTCGTCATCAACGCCCCGACGGGCAGTGGGAAGACGGTCGCGACCCTCGCCCCCCTCCTCGAGCACGCCGAGGCGGCGGACCACAAGATCCTCTACCTGGTCCGGACCCACTCCCAGGAGGTCCAGGTGCTCCAGGAGGCGCGCACGATCGCGCACCGCTTGGACCGGCCGCTGTTCGCGATCGGCCTCCAGGGACGGGCCCGTCGCTGCTTCCTGCTCGAGAACGTCGCGGAAGTGAAAGGGGCCACCGCGGAAGAACACGGCAAGCTCTGCTCCGACCGGAAGCGGACGACGGAGCGGGCGATGGCAGGGGAGGCGCCCCTCGTACCCGCCCCGGAACTACCGGAGGGAGGCGAGATCGACCTCACCGACCTGGACGGTTGCCCCTACTATGCCCGGGTCCTCCAGACGGAGGTCGAAACGGTGCTGGAGCGGTTCGGGGCCAAACTCCCGACCCCCGGAGAGTTCGACAAGTTCGCCCGAGAGGAGAACCTGTGCGCCTACGAGCTCGCCAAGCGCCTCATTCCCCGCTCGCGGCTGGTCACTGCGCCGTACGCCTTCTTCTTCCACCCGCACATCCGAAAGGCGCTCTATCGTTGGATGGAACTGACGCCGGATCGCGTGGACCTCGTGATCGACGAGGCGCACAACCTTCCCGGCCACCTGCGGGACCTGGCGACCGTCTCCCTCCCTCAGGAGTCGGTCCGGCGGGCCCGAAGCGAAGTGGCGGAGCGCGGCGACTTCCAGTTGCCCGACGGTCCCAGCGCGACCCGTCTCCTCGACATCGTGGGGGCGGCGGTCGAGGAGCTCGTGCACGCGCTGGTCCGCGAGGACGATGCGGTCCTCCCTCCGACCGTTTTCGAGGATGCCCTCCTCACCGCCCTCGGGGGCACGACCCATCGCCTCGACACCTGGCTCGGCGCCCTCGCGACCTGGGGAGAGAACCTCCGCGAGGAACGTCGGCGCGAACGCCACCTACCCCGATCCTGGGTCCACACGGTCGCCCTCACGTTGCTTTCCTGGCCTCAACTCGAACCGCCCGGCTACGTGAAGGTGGCCACCCGAACGCCGAGACCCGCCCTCGAGGCCTACGCCCTCGACGCGTCCGTTCCCGCCCTCGGGATCCTCGATTGCCACACTTCGATCCACCTCTCGGGCACGCTCTCGCCGCTCGAGGAGTACCGCGACGCGCTCGGATTGGGTCCGACCACCCGCCTCCTGGACGTTCCTCCGCATTTCCCGCCCGAGAACCGCCGATACCTCTACGACCCGACGGTCACCACCCGGTTCGAGGACCTCCGCCAGGACCCCCATGCGGTCGCTCGACTGGCCGACCGCGTGGTCGAGGTCCTCTCCTGCCTTCCCGTCAAAACCGCCGTCTTCTTCCCGAGCTTCGACCTCCTCCAAAGGGTTCTGGACGCGGGATTGCAATCCGCGCTTCCCGGGAACGTCTTCGTCGAGTTCTCCAAGATGCCGACCGGCGACCTCTGGCGATCGATCGAGGGCTGGAAGAGAGACCCGGAAGGAACGGTGCTCCTCGGCGTCGCGGGAGGGCGTCTCGCCGAGGGGATCGACTACCCCGACGAGGAGCTTGAGGCGGTCGTGATGGTGGGGATCCCGTACCCGAAACCCACGGCGAAGCGGGCCGCCCTGCGGGAGTTCCTCGACGCGACCACGGGTCGGGGTTGGGAGTACACGGTGGAAGCACCCGCCGCCCGCTCGATCGTCCAGGCGTGCGGGCGGATGATCCGGTCCGAACACGACCGCGGGCTCGCCATCATCCTCGACAAGCGCGCCCCGACCTTCGCCAAATGGCTGCCCGGGCTCGAACCGATCGGGGACCTGGCCGCAACCACCCGCAGCTTCTACGGCGGCCGACGGGCGCGATGGTCCGCCGCCGGTAAGGTCGCTACCATCCGCCCCTCCGACCCCGCCCCGCCTCCTCCATAATGGATAAGAGGCGCCGGGGCCGCTGACCCGTTCGTGATCATCACCCGGACCCCGCTCCGCATCAGCTTCGCGGGCGGGGGCACCGACCTGCCGTCGTTCTACCGACACCACGGCGGCGGAGCCGTGACGAGCGCCGCGATCGACCGGTACATCCATGTCCTCGTCAATGAGAAGTTCGACCGGTCGATCCGGGTCGCCTACTCTCGGACGGAGAATGTGAATCATCTCGACGAGATCCAGCACGGGATCGTGAAGGAGGCGATGCGCCTCACCGGGGTCCACGACTCGGTCGAGATCCACACGATCGCGGACATCCCGGCGGAAGGCACCGGTCTCGGGTCGTCCTCGAGCTTCACGGTGGGGTTGCTCAACGCACTTCATGCGTTCCGGGGCGAGTTGAAGGACCCCGCGGAGCTCGCCGAGGAGGCCTGCCGCATCGAGATCGACAAGTTGGGCGGCGCCCTCGGTCGCCAGGACCAGTACATCGCGGCGTTCGGTGGGGTCGATTACTTCGAGCTGCATCCGGACGACACCGTCCGGACCTCCCCGATCCCGATCTCCAACCAGGTCCGGGGCGAGCTCTCCGACCACCTTTCCCTCTTCTACACCGGGGTCACCCGACGGGCCGAAGGGATCCTGAAGAACCAGAGCGAGCGGACCGGGAGCAACGTCGACGCCCTCCTGCGGATCCGGGACCTCGCGAGGGAAGCGCGGAATGCGATCCTGCATGCCGACTGGGCGGCGCTCGGGCGGGTGCTCGACGAGGGTTGGCTCTTGAAACGAGGGCTGGCCGAGGGCGTGACGACCTCGGCCATCGACGAACAGTACGCGAAAGCGAAGGCCGCCGGGGCGTACGGCGGCAAGATCACCGGCGCCGGCGGCGGGGGATTCCTTCTCCTGATGCACCCGCCCGAGAGTAGCCGTCAAATAGCGGCCGCCCTCTCTCCGATGCAGCGGCTTCCCGTTCGGATCATTCCGGAGGGGTCGCGCATCCTCTTCGTGGGACGATGAGCGAAATTCCGGCGCTCGAGCCCTTCCTCCGGACCTACGTCGCGGAGACCCGGGCGGCGATCGAAGCCCCGTATCTCCTCGAGGCGCTCCGGGGCATCCTGCCGATCTTCCTGCGGGCACGCGAGAAGGACGCTACGATCTTCTTCTTCGGGAACGGAGGGAGCGCCTCGACCGCCTCGCATTTCGTCGTCGACATCGCGAAGGGGACGCGGACGTCGTTGGCACCGGGGCCGCTGGGGAAGCGGTTCCGGTGCATCGCGCTCAACGACAACCTGCCGAGCGTGATGGCGTGGGCGAACGACGCGGACTACTCTCGGATCTTCTCCGAACAGCTGCGCAGCCTCGCGGTGCGGGGCGACGTCGTGGTCGCGATCTCGGGGAGCGGGAACTCGCCCAACGTCCTCGAGGCGGTCCGGGTCGCGAAGGAGATGGGGCTCGCCACCATTGGACTGACCGGGATCGGCGGTGGGAAACTGAAAGGGCTCGTCGACGTGCCGCTCGTGGTTCCCTCCCAGAGCATGCAACACACCGAGGATGTCCACCTGTTCGTCCTCCACTTCCTCATGGCGTTCCTGCGCGACCAATCGCCTCCTTCGATGTCATGACGGTCCGCGTCCGGGACTACATGGTGCTCGAGGTCGAGCACATCCAGGGGACCGCGCGCATCCGCGAAGCGATCGAACGGCTCTCCAAGAGCCGGCACCACGGACTCCCCGTGACGGACAAGGCGGGCAAGCTGGTCGGGTTTGTCAGCGCGAAGGAGCTCCTCCGCCACGCGGGGGAGGGGGACCACCCGCTCTCCAGCATCATCCGACCCGGCACCATCACGGCCTCCCCCGAAACCGCGCTCGACGACGCCGCCCGGATCATGTTTCGCTACGGCCTTCGCGACCTCCCCATCATCGACGAGAACGGGCGACTGTGCGGCGTGCTCTCGAACCTCGATATCGTGCGCTCGCACTTCGAGCGCGCTTCCCCGGCGAAGGCGGACACACTCAAGACGCTCCTCTCCGACCGGTACCACGTACCGTTCTCGATCCACCGTGGCCTCGTCCCGATCGAACGCCTGACGCCGACGCAGTGGAAGGTGTTCGAAGACGAGCTGGAGGGGCGCCGGTACGAACTTGAGCGGGGATTTGCCGAACCCGTTCTGGTCGTTCAGAAGGGGGAGGCGTGGATCCTGGTGGACGGGCACCACCGGGCGCTGGCCGCCCGAGAGATGGGACTCGCCCAACTCCAAGCGTTCGTGCTCACGAGCGACCGGCCGGAGGAGTTCGCCCGACAAGAGACGGGCTTCGAGCGGCTCGCCCAGGATCATCACCTCCGCACCGTCGACGACATCGAGATCGATCGGAGCACGCACCACCCCCTGTTGGAAGTCACGACCCAACTGCTCCGACGCGTGGAAGCGAGTCCGTCCCCGGAACTTTCGGAACCGTAGGCCGGCGCGACTCCCTCCGGTTCGGACCGGGGGCATATGAGAGGGGCTCCGGTCCTCTATCGTAGGCCCGCATGAACCTCCTTCCCCCGTTGGACGTGACCGTGGGGTTCCTCCCGTTCGCGGTCGTCGCCGTCCTGATGGTCGGCGTGACGATCTTCGTCCTGACCCAGCTCCTTCCCCGGTCGGCGGCCCCCGTTCCGCTCACGTCGATGACGTTCGGGGTGGCGATCCTGGCGGGAGGCAGCCTTCTCCTTCTCGCCCTGCTCTACGTCTTCATAGACCCGGACGGGACGACCGCGTGGACCTGGGTCCTAGTCGCGTTCAAATTCATTATGATGGGGCCCGCGGGGCTC